>JBDLJX010000087.1:0-11159 GCA_039714155.1 Pseudomonadota bacterium
GAAGTACAAGTGTCGCGGGAGGCAGGATGCCGGGAGCGACCTGAAGAAAATGCGCTGTGGATTCAAAGATCAAGCGAGGGCTCGTCATCGTGGTGAGAAGTGCGGGCTAGCACCTGTTAAACTGACTGACCATGCACGCCACCTTGCCATTACTGCAACAGGGCTCGTTCCCGGACATCAAACGCAATCGCCTGCAGACCCTGCAGGTCAACCTGGGTTATCGCTGCAACCAGTCCTGCCTGCACTGCCATGTCAATGCCGGCCCGACCCGCAGGGAAAACATGACGGTGGAAACCATCGATGCGGTTATTCACTTTCTGTCGCATGCCCGGCTAGCCACACTGGATCTCACCGGTGGTGCACCCGAGCTGAACCCCGGCTTCCGGCGATTGGTCACGGCCGCGCGTGAGCTCGATATGCACATCATCGACCGCTGCAACCTCACCGTACTGCTGGAGCCGGAGCAGTCCGGTACGGCTGAATTCCTGGCCGGGAACAAGGTCGAAATAGTTGCTTCATTACCTTGTTATTTAAAGGATAATGTTGATGCACAACGCGGCAAGGGCGTCTATGACAACAGCATACGGGTACTCCGGCATCTCAATGCACTGGGTTATGGCGCTGACAGCAGCGGCCTTGCACTGAACCTGATGTTCAACCCGCAGGGACCGGAATTACCGCCACCGCAGCCGGCACTGGAACGGGATTACAAAAAATACCTGCTGGAAGCATTCGGTATTCGCTTTAACCGTCTGTTGACACTGGCCAACATGCCGATCAAGCGTTTCGGCAGCATGCTGGTCTCCAAAGGCGGTTTTGACGATTACATGCAACTGCTGCGCAATGCCCATTGTGACGTAAACCTCGACGAGGTGATGTGCAAATCCTTGCTGAGTGTAGACTGGCAGGGTTTCACCTATGACTGCGACTTTAATCAGCTGCTTGATATTCCTGCACACTTGAACGGCAAGAGTCGCACACATATTTCCGATTTGACCGACGCGGACCTTGAGGGTTGCGAGATAGCCGTCGCCGAGCATTGCTATGGCTGTACTGCAGGACAGGGCTCCGGTTGCAGTGGCGCCTTTTGAACTGAATCCGCATGAGGAATTTGTATGAATATTGAAGCCAGTGTCAGTGAACGCTATTCACAGGGCGCCATGGAACGACAGGAATCACTCTGCTGCCCGGTCAACTACGATGACGGGCTGCTGGCCATCCTGCCGGAGGAGATTATTGCCAAGGATTATGGTTGCGGCGATCCGTCCCGTTATGTGCATGAAGGTGACGTGGTACTGGACCTGGGCTCCGGTGGTGGCAAGATCTGTTACATGGCGGCGCAACTGGTTGGCCGGAACGGTCGTGTCATTGGCGTCGATATGAATGATGACATGCTGGCTCTGGCCCGCAAATACCAGCGTGAAATGACAGACAAACTTGGCGGCGATCGCGTGCAATTCTGCAAGGGACAGATCCAGGACCTGGCGCTCGATCTTGATCGCCTTGATGCCTGGCTTGCGCAACACCCGGTCAGTAACGAGACAGATTATCGTGAACTCAAGGCCTGGGAAACACGCCAGCAACACGAGCAACCGATGATTGCCGACAACTCGGTCGACCTGGTGATATCGAACTGTGTCCTCAACCTGGTTGCCGACGAGCACAAGCAGCAACTGCTCAATGAAATCCGGCGCGTACTGAAACCCGGTGGCCGCGTAGCCATTGCCGACATCGTCAGTGACCGGCCGGTGCCTGCAGGGATGAAGCAGGATCCGGAGCTCTGGAGCGGTTGTATCTCGGGTGCTTTTCAGGAACAGGAATTCCTGGCGGCGTTTGCCGGCAACGGCTTTCATGCCGTTTGTTACGACAAGTGGGACAACGAACCCTGGCGAACCGTCAACGGTATTGATTTCCGCTCTGTCACCCTGACAGCAATCAAGTCATCGGCTGACGAGACCGGCGCGCAGAACCGTGAGCTGATCTACCGCGGACCGTTCGCCGAGGTCGTGGATGATAACGGCCAGCATTACCGGCGCGGGGAACGCACCACAGTAACGGCTGATGCACTTGCACGCCTGACTAACCCGGCCTACGACAACGCGTTTATCGACATGACGGACAACGGCACAGCCGGGACTGGCGGGTGCTGCAGTATCCCGGTGGCAACTGATGCCGGCAAAAACAGCAATGGCGGTTGCTGCTGAAACCGGCCGTCTGTCAATCATCGTACCGACCCTGAACGAGGCCGGCACGATCAAAATGCTGCTCACCACACTACAGCCCATGCGGATGCGCGGGCACGAGGTCATTGTCGCTGATGGTGGCAGTGCCGATGAGACGGCCGGAATTTCACTGCCACTTGCAGACCATGTTATCGATTCGCCCAGGGGCCGCGCCAGACAAATGCAGTCCGGTGCCGCGATTGCCAGTGGCGACATTCTCTGGTTCCTGCACGCGGATTCACACCCCCCCGTAAACAGCGATCGCATCATCCAGGATACCCTGCAAGCTAACAGCAGGCACTGGGGTCGCTTCGATGTGCGGTTCAGCGGCAATGGCCTGCGTATGGGTATTGTTGCGACCGGCATAAACCTGCGTTCGCGTATCACCGGGATTGCCACCGGCGACCAGGGCATCTTTGTCAGCCGCGCACTGTTTGACAGTATCAGCGGTTTTCCTGATATCCCGCTGATGGAAGATATTGCCCTCAGCAAGCGCCTCAAACAGCACTCACGGCCTGTTTGTTTGCATACACGGTTGATGACTTCACCGCGCCGCTGGCAGCAGTATGGTTACCTGCGAACAGTGCTACTGATGTGGGCACTGCGGCTGGGCTATTTTCTCGGCATCCCGCCGGCGGAGCTGGCCAGGCATTACGCGCAATGAAGTACCCGAACAGTCGTTTGCAGGTCTTCACCCGGGCACCCGTGGCAGGCGCCGTCAAGACCCGATTGCAACCATTACTGGGCGAGGCCGGCTGCGCTGAATTCCACCAGCACCTGGTGCATCACTGCCTCGATACACTGATACCGGCACAGCTGTGCCCACTGGAATTGTGGTGCACTCCGGATTATACGGACCCGTTCTTTACCGCCTGCCGGCAGCAGTACCCGTTGGGTCTGCACACCCAAACCGGCGAGGATCTGGGCCAGCGCATGCATGCCGCCATCACATCTGCCTTGCAGGATGCTGCGGCAACGGTGCTGGTCGGCACTGATTGCCCGGCATTGTCGGTCGCTGACATCGATACTGCACTGCGTGTTTTACAGGCAGATACCGATATCGTACTCGGGCCGGCACGCGATGGCGGTTATTACCTCATCGGCATGCGTGAACCGTGCGCAAGCCTGTTCAGCGATATTGACTGGGGCACTGCCAGCGTACTGGATACAACCCTCGCGCGCATCACGTCTGCCTGCAGACATTACCACCTGCTGGAACAACATGACGATATCGATACAGCCGATGACTACAGTCGCTTCATGAACACCGGCGGGATACTGCAGGAACATGTAGAAACTGCGCTGCAAAGCAGGAATTAATCGTCAGGAGACCGGTCAAAATTGATATATGTGTACTGGCATTCACCATGGTATTGTTCTATACCCTTAATATGATGATTTGATGATATTGAAGTTTCTTATAACCTGATATTCAGTGATTTCAAGGAGGTAGATAATGAGACGACTGTACTTTTTGTTACCGGGGGTAGAAAGCGCCAAGACCATTGTTGATGAACTGCTGCTGGCACGCATCGAGGAACGTCACATTCACATTGCTGCCGCTGATCATCATGCCCTGATCGAAGCGCATCTGCCGGAAGCCAGCCTGTTACAGGAAAGTGATTTTGTCCCGGCCGTCGAACGCGGCCTGGCGGTGGGCGGTGCCACCGGCATCCTCGCCGGTGTCGCGGCCGTCGCAATACCCGGTGTCGGCCTTGCCTTGGGCGGTGGCGCCATTCTTGGCATTGGTCTTGCCGGTGCCGGTGTTGGCGCCTGGATTTCCGGCATGATTGGAATTTCCGTTCCAAGTTCACGTCTCACGGATTTCGAGTTGGCCATTGAGAAGGGCAGCCTGCTGATGATGCTGGATGTACCCAAGGCACGGGTCGACGAGATCACGAAACTGGTCAAGCAGCACCATCCGGAAGCGAATATCGAAGGCACGGAACCGGTAATACCGGCCTTCCCGTAACTGTACACGGTTGTGAATATCAACTACCCTCCTGTGACGGGGAGGGTGGGCTGTATTCGTATAAACAACAACCGCCTGCTATCACAGGTACAGGCGTTTCAATTCCAGATCCGGCTCACTGCGCTCCCAGACACTCATAAAGTATTTTTCCCACTCCACCGCCTTGCCCGGATCACTGAAGTTGGCCGTGCCCTCATAGCGGCTCGCAATTGGCCGATGCAGGTAGCCGGTAGCGTCTGCCAGCAGGAACGTTTCATGAAAATGCCGGTACTCGGGGGCCGGACGGCGAAACTCAATGGTACTGTTGAGTTGACGCGACAGTTCAATCAGGCGATGGCCGTGATGAACGACCCTGCGTGAGTCCTGGACAAGCACCAGGAACCGCGACTGTTGGTGACGACTGGCAAATGCCCGGACCGCATCCAGAAAGGGCAGCCGGCCATACACTTCCGGCGCCAGGTCTTCCGTATGCAGCAATAGCCGGCGTTGCGCCTGGCTGGCAAGCCGGTCAGTTACATCACAAACCTCGCTGCGACTGCCAGTTTTAAATTCTTCGTTATTACTGCCAAGCTTTAATGAATCAAGCTGTAACCCGGCAGCGCTGGTCTTGTTTGCGTCGCTAGCTTCCATAACAACTCCGTCAGTACTTTTAACCCGAAAAATTCATAAATCATGCACAATCTCGCTGGTCTCTTGATTCCACAAGGAATATTTCCTCAGTCGGTCGTAATCACTAATACGCCGCTCCATCGGAAATTTCCTTGTGAAACCAATATCCTGCGCGATCTTTGCGCAGATTTATGAAATTTCCGGGTTAAGTATTGTCGCTGACAGGACAATTTCCGTACTCACATGTTCGTCGATACCGGCCTTGACAAAAACGTCACCGGTTATCGTAGAACCCGCGCACGGGAGTGCGCTCAGATATCGCGCGCCTGTTGACTGGCATTACCGGTATAGCTTGCCGGGGTCAGACGGGACAGTTCCGCCCTGGCAGCAGCCGGCAGATCAAGCCCGTCGATGAAGGCCTGCAGGGTGGCCTGGTTGACATCCTGGCCGCGTGTCAGGTCCTTGAGCTTTTCATACGGTTTTTCGATACCGTAGCGACGCATGACCGTCTGCATGGCCTCTGCCAGAATTTCCCAGCTTGAATCGAGATCCCCGGCAGTGCGCTGATTGTTGACCTCAAGCTTGCCGATGCCTTTCAGGCAGGACTCGCAGGCGATGATCACGTGCCCGATAGCGACACCGATGTTGCGCAGTACGGTTGAATCACTCAGGTCACGTTGCCAGCGCGAAACCGGCAGCTTGGCAGCCAGGTGTGACAGCAACGCATTGGCAATGCCCAGGTTGCCCTCGGCATTTTCAAAATCAATCGGGTTGACCTTGTGCGGCATGGTCGATGAACCGACTTCACCGGCGATGGTCTTCTGCCTGAAATAGCCCAGTGAGATGTATGCCCAGATATCGCGACTGAAATCAATCAGGATGGTATTGAAGCGCGCCTGGCAGTCAAACAGCTCCGCCATGTAATCATGCGGCTCGATCTGGGTGGTATAGGGGTTCATCTCCAGGCCGATGTCGTTGATAAATGCCTGCGACAGCGCCGGCCAGTCGATATCCGGGTAGGCCACCAGGTGGGCATTGTAGTTACCGACAGCGCCGTTCATCTTGCCCAGTATCTGGACATTGGCCAGCTGGTCACGCTGGCGATGCAGACGCGCCACAACATTCGCCATTTCCTTGCCGACTGTTGTCGGTGACGCAGCCTGGCCGTGTGTACGTGCCAGCATCGGTTCATCGGCATAGCGGTGTGCAAGACCGGCTATCGCCTTGATGACATCATCCATCAAGGGCAGTAGCGACTGATTGCGCGCCTCGCGCAGCATCAGCGCATAGGCGAGGTTGTTGATGTCTTCCGAGGTACAGGCAAAGTGGATGAATTCGCTGACGGCTTCCAGCTCCTCGTTGCCGGCAATCTTTTCCTTGAGGAAATATTCCACCGCCTTGACATCATGGTTGGTGGTGCGCTCGATATTCTTGACCCGCTGCGCATCCTGCTCACTGAACTTTTCAATGATGTCGTTCAACACATGCCCGGCGTGGCCGCCAAGTGCAGGCACTTCGGAAATGGCATCCTCTGCGGCCAGCGCCTGCAGCCAGCGCACCTCAACCTGCACCCGATGCCGGATGAGACCGAATTCACTGAAGATAGGGCGCAGGGATTCCGTCTTCGAGCCGTAGCGGCCATCAACGGGCGACAGTGCCGTGAGTTGTGTCAGGTCCATAACGAGTTCCAGTCGGGTTTCAGGCAGCAAGCTGGCGCAGTACGTAATGCAGGATACCGCCATTACGGTAGTATTCGAACTCCTGCGGTGTGTCAATACGCACCCGCGCCTCGAAGGTCTTCCGGCTGCCGTCCGCGGCCGTGGCCGTCACCGTAACCGTTTTCGGCGCCTCGGCCTGCATACCCGTAATGTCGTAGCTCTCTTCGCCGCTCAGGCCAAGGCTGGCGGCTGAATCACTGGGCAGGAACTGCAACGGCAGGACGCCCATACCAACCAGGTTGGAACGATGGATGCGCTCGTAGGTTTCTGCAATCACGGCACGGACGCCCAGCAGGCGTGGCCCCTTGGCGGCCCAGTCACGTGACGAGCCCGAGCCGTATTCCTTGCCGGCAATCACCAGCAGCGGCGTGCCGGCAGCCCGGTATTGCTCTGCTGCGGCAAAGATACTCATTTGCTCGCCGTCCGGTTGATGCCGGGTAAAACCACCCTCGGTGCCGGGCGCCAGCAGGTTGCGCAAGCGGATATTGGCAAACGTGCCGCGCATCATGACTTCGTGGTTGCCGCGGCGTGAACCCAGCGAATTGAAATCACCCGGCTCCACACCGTTTGCCTGCAGGTATTCACCCGCCGGTGTATCGGCCTTGATGGCACCGGCCGGGGAGATATGGTCGGTGGTGACCGAATCACCCAGCAACGCCAGCACGCGTGCTCCACTGATGTCGGTAATTTCACCGGCCGCCTTCGTTATGCCCTCGAAGTAGGGTGGCTTGCGGATATAGGTCGAATCATCGACCCAGTCGTAACGCTGGTTCGCCGGTGAATCCAGCACCGTCCAGCGTTCCTCACCGGCATAGACATCACTGTAGGTGGAACGGAATTCATCATCGCTGACACTGGCGCCGACAACCGCCTGGATCTCGCTCTGGCTCGGCCAGATGTCCTTCAGATACACCGGTTGGCCATCACGGTCAGTACCGATGGCCTCGTTCTGGATATCGATATCCATGCGTCCGGCAAGTGCATAGGCAACCACCAGTGGTGGCGAGGCGAGATAATTCATGCGCACCTCGGTATGCACGCGACCCTCGAAGTTACGGTTACCCGACAGTACCGAACAGACCGCCAGGTCGCCCTCGCGGATAGCCGCGGACACCGGCTCCGGCAACGGCCCGGAATTACCGATGCAGGTGGTGCAACCATAGCCGACGACATAAAAACCAAGTGCTTGCAATGGTTGGATCAGACCGGCCTCTTCGAGATATTCCGTTACCACGCGCGATCCCGGCGCCAGCGAGGTCTTGACCCAGGGCTTGACAGTCAGGCCGCGCTCCGCGGCCTTCTTTGCCACCAGGCCGGCGCCGACCATGACAGACGGGTTGGAGGTATTGGTACAGGAGGTGATTGCGGCAATGACGACGGCGCCGTCATCCAGTTCAACCGGCTGACCGCCGATGCTGGTCGTAATGGCATGACCGTTCAGGTTGCGTTCCGCCTTCAATGCCTGCAGTGCATCCAGGAAGTTCTGCCTGATGTTTCTCAGTGGCACCCGGTCCTGCGGCCGCTTGGGGCCGGCCAGGCTCGGCTCGACTGTGCCGAGATCGAGCTCAACGACAGCCGTGTAGTCGGCTTCGGCCGCACCCGGTTCGCGGAACATGCCCTGGGCACGGGCGTAGGCCTCGACCAGCGCGATCTGTTCCGCCGGGCGGCCACTCAGGTGCAGGTAATTGAGGGTTTCCCGGTCAACCGGGAAGAAGCCGCAGGTGGCACCGTATTCCGGTGCCATGTTGGCAATCGTGGCACGGTCTGCCAGTGGCAGGTGATCGAGTCCGTCACCGAAGAACTCGACAAATTTACCGACCACACCGTGGTTGCGCAGCATCTCGACCACGGTCAGCACCAGGTCCGTGGCGGTGGCGCCTTCCGGCAGCTGGCCGCGCAACCGGCAGCCGACCACTTGCGGGATCAGCATCGAGATCGGCTGTCCCAGCATGGCGGCCTCGGCCTCGATACCGCCGACACCCCAACCAAGCACGCCGAGACCGTTGATCATGGTGGTGTGTGAGTCCGTACCCACCAGCGTGTCGGGGTAGGCCTGGGTTGCATCCGTATGGTCGGCGCCAAAGATCACACGTGCCAGGTATTCAAGATTGACCTGGTGCACGATGCCGGTATCCGGCGGCACCACCTTGAAATTGGAGAATGCCTTCTGGCCCCATTTAAGAAAGCTGTAGCGTTCCTGGTTGCGGCGATACTCGAGTTCGCTGTTCAGGTCGATTGCCTGGTCGGAACCGAAACTGTCGACCTGTACCGAGTGATCGATGACCAGCTCGGCAGGCTGCAACGGGTTGATCCTGTCCGGATCACCGCCCAGCGCCTGCATGGCATCACGCATGGCGGCCAGATCGACCAACGCAGGCACGCCGGTGAAGTCCTGCATCAACACCCGGGCCGGACGAAACGCGATTTCCACGCACGGTTCGGCTTGCGGGTCCCAGCCGGCCAGCGCCTCGATATCGGAGCGGCTTACCGTGAGGTCATCTTCATAACGCAGCAGGTTCTCCAGCAGGACCTTCAGTGAAGCGGGCAAACGGTCTGTCGCATACTGTTTATCCAGCTTGCGCAGATTGAAAAACTCGTAGGTGTTGCCACCAACGCGCAGACTGTCGCGTGTTGAAAAACTGTTCTTCATAGGAACTCCTGCCAACGTTGTAACGTCACCGGAGCATGCTGCCTGACGCCGGATAGCATGACCGCAGCACCGGTACCGGAGGCAGAATTATACACGAATGCTAGTAGGAGCGGCTTTAGCCGCGATTCGAACCTGTTGCTCAGTGACGGTAACGCGTTTCTTCAAGCAACCGATCTGCCGCAGCCAGCAAGGCCTTGCGTTTGAACAGCAAGGTCAGGCGACCACCCCCGGACTGGTGCCACAGCACGGCCGCCCGTATCGCCGCAAGTAACAGGGCGCGTATCAGGTTCTGGTTTTCGGGATTACCCAGAATTGCCTGCTCACCGTTGATGATAATGCGTGGCTGCAGCGTACTGATGGTACCAGCGTAACAATCAGCCAGGCTGGCGATGACCGACGGGTGCAGCAAACTGAAAAACTCCACCTGCTGACTGGCCTTGTCGATACCGGCACGGATCTGTTTCAGCATCTCCTGCTTGTGCCGTAACTTGCGTTCCAGGTACAACACGGTGATCACGTGACGGGTAATGTCCATATCGCGGCTGGTTCTGGACGTACCCAATTGCACCGCCAGTGTCTCCAGACCGGTGCGCAAGCCGGCAATATCGCCGAACACCGTGTCGGTGGACTCGGGGTCGGTATTGATGACGCCGGCAAGACACACCTCGATTGCAGCATCATCCCGGCTGTTGCCGTGTGCAATTGCCTGCACCAGTTTTACTGCCTGGAACAGGCCGGCAAGTGCGATAATCCGATTGCGTGTCGTCATTGTCATTAGCCATATAAGCCCGGTCAGATATTCATGGCATGGCCGTCTCGATGATACCGCCACCCAGGCAAACGTCATGATCATAAAATACGACCGACTGGCCCGGCGTCACGGCGCGTTGTGGTTCGGCAAAATCCACAATGCAACGATCATCTGCCTGCAACGCAACACTGCAAGCCTGGTCGGCCTGCAGGTGGCGGATTTTCGCAGCGACTGAAAAACTGCCTGCCGGTGCACTCCCGGTGATCCAGTGCAACTGGCTGGCCTGCAGGCGCTGGCTGAACAGGGCAGGGTGGTCAACACCCTGCACCACACGCAGTATATTGCACTTCACATCCTTTCCCGCCACATACCAGGGTTCAGCTGCCGCGTCCTTCCTGCCACCAATCCCGAGTCCCTGACGCTGGCCAATGGTATAGAACATCAGCCCGTCATGTGTCCCGATGACCGTGTCATCCAGGGTGCGAATCTCGCCGGGCTTGCCCGGCAGGTATTGCGCCAGGAAATCACGAAACTTGCGTTCGCCGATAAAGCAAATACCGGTACTGTCCTTCTTCGCATGGTTCGGAAAACCGGATTTTGCTGCCAGTTCCCGCACTGCCGTCTTCTCGAACTGACCAATCGGAAACCGGCTGTGCTGCAATTGCGACTGCGTCAGGGTGTGCAGAAAATAGCTCTGGTCCTTGGAAC
This sequence comes from Pseudomonadota bacterium, assembly GCA_039714155.1. Classification (GTDB taxonomy): domain Bacteria; phylum Pseudomonadota; class Gammaproteobacteria; order UBA9214; family UBA9214; genus SZUA-186. The sequence continues at coordinate 10,631 of JBDLJX010000087.1, forward strand.
TGTCCAGCCCGCGCAACAGGCGGGTCGTGCCGTTATGTTCCGTACGGGCATAATGTCCCGTGGCTATGGCATCCGCGCCCAGCTCCATGGCGTAATCAAGGAAGGCGTGAAACTTGATTTCACGGTTGCAGATAATGTCCGGATTCGGGGTACGGCCGGCCTGGTACTCATCAAGGAAATGCCGGAAAACACGGTTCCAGTATTCTGCAGAAAAACTGACCGTTCTGAGTTCAATATCCAGCAACTGGCAGATTTCACGGGCGTCGGCGAGGTCCTGTTCCGCCGGGCAGTAGCCGGCATCGTCATCATCATCCCAGTTTTTCATGAAGACCGCTGTCACGGCATGACCCTGTCGTTGCAGCATAAGGGCGGCTACCGCGGAATCAACTCCACCGGATAATCCAATAACGATATGACTCACGAGCGGGGCCCTAGTGTGGTGTAACGGATAACGTGTACGTATCAGCGAGACGAGAAGCCGTTAGCTGCAAGGCGCGTCTCGCAGGGAATGGCGTGCCCTTTACAAGAG
>JBDLJX010000088.1:0-10939 GCA_039714155.1 Pseudomonadota bacterium
ACATCGTCGGAAATACAGTCCGTATTCCGCTCCTTCAGAAAATCCGCTGTGACAAATCCGTCGGGAACGGATTTGGACCGCGTAGCGGCCCCGCAGGGGGGAAATACAGGGATGTATTTCATCCATCCAAATCTCTGCGCGATCATCTCGCCCCGCGGTGAGAAGTGCGGGCTTGTCCCGTAACAAAGCCAATTACTGTTTAATCCTGGATACTTCCAAGATAAAGTCCTCATACGTCATTTCTTCGACTGAGATATCATTCAGTCTTCGGTCGGGAATATGGCGACGGTCCGTTTCGACAACCTCTCTATTCCCAGGATAGTAAGGAAAGACGCAGGCTCTTTCATCGTGCCGACGGTCAGTTTTTTTTCGTTTCAGCATTGTTTATTCCCACCCCTGCTTGTACTGTCAATTTATCATAAAGGTATTCGTATTCTTGATAATCCGCTAAAAACCGGTGTCGGGTGTTAGCTACCAGTCACAGTGAGCGGCGGGCTTATTCCCCGAAGGTCTTTTATTCACCCACACCCGGCATAATTAAATGCTAGTTGGTTACTTCCTGCAGGTATATTGTCCTTAAGTACAGTCCGTGCAAGCGCTGGAGTACCGGATTTTCTATACTTACTATCAGGTGCCAAAAATGGATACTCATCATCCAATAGCGGGAACGTGTCTTGTACTGGTTATTGCCCTGGGGTCGTGCCTGCCGGTTGCGACGGCTGAGATCTATGATGCATCGCAGCTGCGGGCACCCGAGACAGGCTCCGGGTCCACCATGGCGAATTTCTATACCGTAAATCCGGATGGGGAATCTGTTCGCGAGGATCCGGTGGAATCGGGCTTTGCATTGACTGCCAGTGGTTCCTTTGACCCGGCGCAACGGCAGGCAACCATGGATGAAGAAAAAAACAAGTCTGACAAGAAGAGTAAAACTACTTCCCCTGCTTCATCCCGGTCATCAACGAAGAGAATCGTAAAAATTCCCGCGAGGAGGAAATCGAAGCGATCTTTTCTCAAGAGTTACAAAGAGCTTCAATGCGAACGGCATGGGTTCTTTTATACTTCTGACGGCCGTTGCGTTGTTCCCGCAACCAGGCGAGTGCTTCGCCACCCCCCTGCCCTCCCGGTTCGGCCAAAGTAAACCCGGTAGTTGCATAAATCCTGGGTCGCATGACACGGTAACCAACCTGTAGGAGCGGCTTCAGCCGCGATGCCGTGTTCGGTATTTTGCCAGTTTATAATCGCGAATGAATTCGCTCCTACAGGTGAATGGAGTCCACGTGGTCCGTAGGAACGTCCCCGGTGCGAATCGCGGCTGGAAGCCGCTCCTACAGGATATCTATCCGGTCTGCCCAGGTCAGCGAGCGGTAATCAAAACCGTATTCCAGCGTTGGTTTGATAATACGAAAATAGGGTGAAATATCGAAATCACGCGGAGTGAACAGGCTGTTATGACGAATATGCAGAATCTCACCCATGTTGTAGCCGGGGTTCATATCTGCCATCTCGCGTTGCTCGGTGTGCGGCAGAATCGGGTAACGCACTGACTGGAAGGCCTGGGCAATGAGTGTCGAACAGATGGCGCGTGTCGGGTCGCCGCTGCCCAATGCCAGCATCCGTCGCCGCCAGTACACCGGCACCGGCGGGACCGGCAGCAGGTAGCGCGCAAGATCAATAACATTCTTCAGGTCATAGGCATGACCAATGCGCTCGATCACATATCGGCAGACGTGCCGGCCGCAAGACCTCAGCAAGTCTCCCTGGATCGCTGATCGCAAAGGCCTGGTACCGACCTATGGGCTTGTTCAGGTAATGCGCAAGGCTGCGGCCCAGTTTGTTGCTTATGCGGTTGAACATGTGCCGGGTGTACTGCGGACGAGGGCCATTCAGTCTGCACGATATACCGTGGTATCCGGATGGAACGCATACCAGGCAAACCAGAACGCAGTGACGCCGGCCAGCAACTCGCCTTGAGTATCGACAGCGACTGCTGTGTGATGTTGCCGGTCATATTTGACCACGATCTGCTGACCGGCCAGCGTGTCGTGCACGTCATCACCTGCCTTTCCCAACTCCACAAACGGATAGGCCTTGAAATGACCATCGATCTCGATGCCCAGCACCGGTTCCTTGGGATGATAGCGCTTATCCTGCGCCTGCACCGGGAACCACAGCTCGCTGGTTTTTTCGTAACCCTGGTAGGGATTGCGGCTGTAGTCGCGTTGATGACCCGTGTCGGTTGAAAGCACCTGCGTCTCCGGATGGCGCTGCTTCCAGTCTGACCAATGGGTGTGCATGACGGGTATGGCCTGGAGTTTAGTACCCTTCATGGGACCGCTGATGGCTTGCCGGCTGATCTGTGACCACAGAGACTGCGTCTCCCGGTCATAGAGAAGCATGTTGCTGTTGTATAACAGGCCAGAGACACCGAACTCCAGCGCCTGGCCCCTTGCCTTCGCGAGATAAGCAATGCCCGTACCGCACAATGGACAGTAGGTCACTACAATTGGCTCATTTCCAAAACGATCATTAATGATCTCATGCCAGTTGAGGATCGCAACAGGATACGCCCTGCTGACGCCGTTGCGTGTAATCCCGAGTATACGATCATCCGTCTGCAGGAAGGTTGCAGCCGTCGCTGTCACGAAGTGGGGCTTGTCGATGGCGGGAATGCCGTCGCGCGACGGGCCGCCAGACAGAATCTCGTCTGCGGGCACCAGCGCATCGGCCAGGTTGAAGCCGTTTTTCACCTGCCCCTGTGCAGTGCCAGTGACGATAACCATCAGCACCGTCAGTGCAAGATTGACAATATTCAGGTTAACTTCCGGCTGTCTCATGGCTCAGCAATAATCCTCTGTATTACAGACAGGCTCGCAAACCCGAAGTTCATCAAAGCTTAATCCTGGTCATTGCGAAAAACCTAACTGTAGGAGCGAATTCATTCGCGATTCAGGGTCATGGCATTTGAACCGACCCATCGCGGCTAAAGCCGCTCCTACAGGTTGGTTGCAGTGTCATGTGACGGGGATGTTGTGGGAGCGGCGTCTCGCCGCGAATCGTTTATTTCCTCAGACCGACGGCCAGGAAACCACCCCAGGGCAGCGCGCCCGGCAGCCATTGCTCGCCCCATTGCGCTATCCTGTTCCCTTGAGGCAGAAAAACGGCACTACGCAACACAATCTCCCCGGGTGCCGGCGTGAGCACAGGTACCCACTCTTTCAATACCTCACCCGCCGTGTCCCAGCGGGCACCAAGATAACTGCCCTGTCCCTGCTTTTTCCAGTGAAGCAGGCTGTGACGGTTAAGCAGCCCAAGCACCAGGGCATGACGGGTCACGCGCCACATCTCCCGCAAGACCTGCAAAGGGTCATCGATGAAGCAAAGGCTGGTAACGGCCACGGTGTAGTCGAAGGCGTTATCGGGAAACGGCAGTGCCAGGGCGTTTTCCTGCATATAGTGAATATCATCACCTTGCGCCCTGGCAAATTCCAGCATTGCGGGATCAGGATCAATCCCGGTAACCGATAAACCATGCCGGGCAAAACGACGACTGAAGTAGCCGGTTCCACAACCGACATCCAGTAACGAGGCACCTGCCTCGGTCCTTAGCAGGTTTTGCAACAGGATGAATTCACGATCACCGATCCAGTGCCCACGGGGGGTGTGATACCAGCTTTCATAGGCTTCCGGGGCGGAGGTGGTTTTCATTCCTTGCTGCTCATTAATGCATCATTGCAAAGATTCTTACAGTAGGAGCGACTTCAGTCGCGATAAACGACTGATATAGATACAACCAATCGCGACTAAAGTCGCTCCTACGGTACTTTCGGACCCCTCCCTGTGGCAAGCCTTTATGTTAGACACAACTCAAGGTTTCGTGATCCTTTAGCAGATTGTTAATCAAGTCTGCCGCACGAGGCACGGCTGCCGCGACGGGATCTGACATGGCATGGGCGTAACGGCTCGGCGGTTCAATGGTAATACCGATAATGTGAATGTCGCAGCTCGTCGCAGCCGGTACCAGCACGTGCACGAACCCAATGGCATCCGTAACACTCATGCCGTGACTGGAGAGCGGTGTGGCCGGGTCTGACTCCAGATCCTCCAGCGTGAGGCATTTGATGTTTCCCGGACGGTTGTCGCTGACAACTGCATCAATCAGTATGGCACGCTGGATACCCTCGAACAGATCAACGAGCCGGGCAACATCGGTAATTTCATGGATATCGACGCCTGCAGGGATTGTTTGCGCCCGCAGCGCACGGGCGACGGCAATTCCCACATGATCGTCTCCGGCAGCCGGTTGGCCGATGCCGATGACGCGTGTCTGAACAACCTTCATTACCGTTCGATCTCAAGCTTGAGAAAGTGCGTGGCACAGGAGATACACGGGTCGTAGTTACGCACCGTCTGTTCGGCAAGCCAGACGGCCTGTTCGTGAGGCATCCCGGCAAGCCGTGCAGCAATCTCATGGAGATCCAGCTCGATCGACTTCTGGTTCTGCGAGGTCGGTGGCACAATCCTGGCATCCTCGATCAGGCCGTCGCCATCAACCTGGTAGCGGTGATACAGCATGCCGCGCGGTGCTTCTGTACAACCATGCCCGGTTGCCGCAGTGTGCGGCACCTCCACGGAGGACCGGTCTGGTGTCTCCCAGGACTCAATGATTTCAATGGCCTCATCAACAGCCTGCAGGACCTCCAGTGTCCGCGCCAGAATGCTCTTGAAGGGATTGGTGCAAGGAACTGTAATTCCTGCACTTTCTGCTGCTTCCCGCGCAACGGGTCGGAGCCTGTCGAAGTTGAGATTGATGCGTGCCAGCGGCCCGCAGACATAGGCCCCACGTCCCTTGATCATGGAATGGAGTGCCGTTGAATGCGGGACCTGTTCCTCCTGGAACACATGTTCGAAGTCATGCACATCAATATCGAGGCCCTTGTTGGAGACAATACGTCCTTCACAAAAAGGGTATTCGTGTGGATGCCGCAACGCCACGAATTCGTAGTCACGTTCGAATTCCGGGAAGTCGAGTCGGGAAAAGTCGGTCACCGTTTCCAGTGCCGCGTCCCGTGCCCAGGTGAGTTCGGGCAGCAGCGCCTGCAATTCCCCGGGCGTCGGTGCACGATAAAAGCCGCCCGGTTTTACATTGACGGGGTGGACTTCCCGGCCGCCGATGGTGCTCATAATGGCGTTGCCGGCCTGCTTCATCCTTAAGCCGCGCCGCACCAGCTCAGCATGATCCTGGGCCATGCTGATCGCGTCGGGATAGCCCAGAAAATCCGGTGCATGCAGCATGAACATGTGCAGGCAGTGACTTGAGATCCACTCGCCACAGTACAGCAACCGACGCAAGCTGCGCAGCGCCTCCCCCACACGGACACCCGCGCCGTCCTCGATGGCATGACAGGCGCTCATCTGGTAGGCCACGGGACAGATGCCGCAGATGCGTGCCGTGATGTCCGGCGCCTCTTCCTGCGCCCGTCCCCGCAGGAAGCCCTCAAAGAATCGCGGCGGCTCGAAAATGCGCAGCTTGACCTCACTGACCGTGTCTCCCTTAAAGCGGATGGTCAGCGCGCCCTCGCCCTCGACACGCGTCAGACAGTCAACCTTGATCGTTCTGGTCATAGTTACTGCCTGCACCCGCAAACGGTTCAGCGGCCGCGTTGAAGCTGTGAAAGACGCGCTCAAGCTCGCCCGGCTGCTTGCCTGCCTGCCGCCATGCCTTGCCGAGTGAATCGGTGTTGGCCGACTCCTGCGGCCCAAAGCAACCGTAACAGCCACGATAGCAGGCAGGACAGATGGCGCCACAGCCTGCCTGTGTCACTGGCCCCAGGCACGGCTGCCCGTGAGCGACCATGACGCACACCGTTCCCCGGAGCTTGCATTCGATACAGACACTATGGGTTGCAATATTGGGACGACGCCCGTTCAGAAACGCATTCAGGACCTCCAGCAGCTGCTGCTTGTTGATCGGGCAGCCGCGCAGTTCCATATCGACAGGCACGTGATCGGCAATTGCCGTGGAGGTCGCCAGGGTATCAATGTAATCCGGTCGCGCGTAAACGATGGAGATAAATTCCTTCACGTCCCGGAAATTACGCAATGCCTGGATTCCACCTGCGGTTGCGCACGCGCCAATGGTGACGAGGGTTTTCGAGTGTTTGCGGACCTGGTGAATGCGTTCGACATCCTGGGGAGTGGTGATGGAGCCTTCGACCAGCGACAGGTCATAAGGCGGCGGTGCCTTCGCCCGGGAGGCCTCCGGGAAGTAAGCGATCTCCACTTCACCGGCAAGGGCCAGCAACTCATCCTCGCAATCGAGCAGACTCAGCTGACAGCCGTCACAGGAGGCAAATTTCCACACGGCGAGTTTCGGGCGTTGGCGTTTAGCCATTATATTTCCCGGATACCGAAAAACGGCTTGATCCTGTCACAGCGATACACCGGCCCGTCCTTGCAGACGAAGGTGGGGCCATATTGGCAATGCCCGCAAAACCCGACCGCGCACTGCATGTTTCGCTCCATGGAAATATAGATCTGTTCATCGGCCATGCCCAGATGATTCAACGCGCGCATCGAAAAGCGCATCATGATCTCGGGCCCACAGAGCATCGCGATCGTGTTGCCGGGTTCGCAGCGCACCTTGTCCATGAGCGTGGTCACCAAACCGACATCACCGTGCCAGTCGGCGACTGCATGGTCAACGATCACCGAAACGTCCACATCGAAACACCCGCCCCAGCGTTCCAGTTCCCTGCGATAGAGGATGTCTGCCGGAGAACGCGCACCATAGAGAATACTGACATGCCCATAATCCTCCCGCCGATTGAGCAGGTGATAGATGAGCGGGCGCAATGGCGCCAGACCAAGGCCGCCGGCCACGACGAGAATATCCTTGCCGCGTGCAACCTCAACCGGCCAGCCCGTGCCAAATGGTCCGCGTACGCCAAGCATCGAGCCGCGCTTCATGTCCTGCATCGGCCGTGTGACACTCCCGACTGCACGGATGGTGTGTACCAGTCTCATGGGGACAGCGGGATCTCCACTGATGGAAATCGGCACTTCGCCAATGCCGAAGAGATACAGCATCGTAAACTGCCCGGGCTGAAACGGCAGGCCCTGCCCGCGACCGGATACGTCAAGGGCAAGTGTAAACACATCCGGTGTTTCGCGCTGCACTGTCATGATCGGCGCAGCGTGCGGCAGCATGGGATCGACAAGCGACTCGCCGGCCGCCGATCCAGGCCTGGTGTCAATCTGTGCCATAGATATCGAGCAGTTGCAGGCGGGTCGCCTGCAGGCTGCGGTGCATCAAGGGCACAAAACGCTGGTACATCTGGTATCCAAGCTCCGGATCGTCCTGCCACTTATTGCGCAGGCACGTGCAATCGAACACCAGCGCCCGCACCTCCTCGACAGCGCGAGCATCAGAGTACCAACGGTACGGCTCAACGAGCCATGACCAGCCAAGCACATCACCTGCCTTGCGGTCATCGATCTGAACGGCGCCCCGACCCGGCACGTGGAGCTCCAGTGCGACGCGCCCCGTACGAATGCAATAGAACGCATTGGCGTCCTCACCTTCCCGGAACAGGAACTCGCCCTGCCTGAAGCTCGCGTTTCTGGCACAGCCGCTGACAAAATCGATGTGCCCGGGACTCATCCCCTGAAAAAAGGAGTGTTCATTAACTATCTGCTCAAGGCCTTGCACAATATTAACCCTCCCCGGCTCCACTAGTAGTCCTTCAACATGATAATTGCGGATTCAGTTAGCTTGTCAACGTTCACGGCAAGGCGCGCCTCGCCGACAATGGCCATTCCCTTGTCAAGAGGCGGAACGCAGTCCGTGGGCGTTGACAAGCTAACCCGGAGGGCGTCCCTGTGGTGTCCCGCCGCTGCGTTGCAGTGCTAGACAAGGGAATGGCCATTGCCTTCGCACTGCGCCTTGCTGCGAAACACCACAGGGACGCTGAACCCGTAATTATCATGTTGAAGGACTACTAGTTGGGTTGTGCACGTCGCTGGCGCGTATCGCCGCCACCTCCTCGGTGATATCGATGCCGACCGGACACCAGCTTATGCAACGCCCGCAGCCGACACAACCGGACGTGCCAAACTGGTCATGCCATGAGGCGAGCTTGTGCGTCATCCATTGCCGGTATCGCGAGCGGATCGTCGGGCGCACGCTGCCGCCATGAATCCAGGAAAAGCGGCTGGTAAAACACGACTCCCAGCGGCGCCTGCGTTCGGCCGTCTCTCCGGCAAGATCGGTCACATCTTCAACCGTCGTGCAGAAACAGGTCGGGCAGACCATGGTGCAGTTGGCGCATGCCAGACAGCGTTCGGCGACCTCGTCCCAGCGGGGATGTTCGGCATTCCGGTAGAGCAGTTCTTTAATTCCACCGGTATCCATTTGCCGGCCCATTTGCCCGGCAGTATGCTCCGTTGCCGCCTGCGCCTGCGCCCAGTCGGCCTCGCTGGCTGGACGATGTGGAACCCGGGCAAGCATCTCCGCACCCGCATCCGTACCTGTCTCAACAACAAACTCGTGCCTGTCTGCATCGATAATTTCCGTGACGGCCAGGTCAAATCCCTTGTCCGCACGCGGACCCGCCTGCATGGATACACAAAAACAGGTATTGCCCGCCTGGGTGCATTGTACTGCGAGGATGAAGACATGCTGCCGGCGTCGCGCATAGTCGGAATCGATGTAGTCGCCACCGGTTAACACCCGGTCCTGGACAGCCATGGCCTGCAACTCGCATGATCGCACACCAATGAATGCCATTCGGGGGGGCGTATCGTCCCGGACCTCAACGCTGAAACCGTTATCGGTCTTGTGTGCCTTCCATAGCGTGAGCACGGGCAGCTGCAGGAACTTTTTCCATGAGTGTGGACCGACGTTGTAGGCAAACAGTGCATTGTCGGCGCGGCGCCTGAGCTGGTAGCGGCCCGCCTCCTGTTCATCCGTCCAGCCGGCCGGGAGGTCTTCAATGCCCCTGATTTCAGCATAGATGATCGCCTCATCCCGTACCGTCGGTCCAGCGAGGGAATACCCGGCATCGCGCAGTGCTGTGAGCAGTGCGCTGAAATCGTCCCGGGTGACGATGAATCGGGATCTGTCAGGGACATGCATGGCTCAACTGACTCCTCAGATATATGCCTTGCGCAGCCGCAACGAATTGGCGATCACTGACACCGAACTGAAACTCATCGCGGCGGCGGCGATGATCGGCGAGAGCAGCAGACCAAATACGGGGTACAGTACGCCGGCCGCCACCGGCACCCCCAGCGAGTTGTAGATAAAGGCAAAGAACAGATTCTCGCGGATGTTGCGCATCACCTTGCGACTCAGTCGGCGTGCCCGCACAATGCCGCGCAAGTCACCCTTGACCAGCGTCACACCGGCGCTTTCCATTGCTACATCCGTACCGGTACCCATGGCGACACCCACATGCGACCGGGCCAGTGCCGGGGCATCATTGATGCCGTCGCCGGCCATGGCAACAATGCGTCCCTCGGCCTGCAGTTTTTTGACAATTTCCGCCTTCCGGTCCGGCAGGACTTCCGCCTCCACCCGGTCGATATTGAGTTTGCCGGCAACTGCCTCGGCCGTGGTGCGGCTGTCACCGGTCAGCATGACCACCTCAACACCTTCTTCGTGCAAATCACGGATGGCCTCCGGTGTGGAGTCCTTGATGGGGTCTGCGACACCGACCATTCCTGCGGCTCTATCATCGATGGCGACAAACATAACGGTCTGGCCCTCTGCACGCCCGCCTTCCGCCTGCTGTGGCAGATCACCCGGATCGATGCCGAGCGCCTCGAACAGCTTGATGTTGCCCAGTGCCACCGTTCGTCCATTGACTTTCCCGGTCACACCCTTGCCGGTAACCGACTCGAAATCATCGGTCTGACTTAAGCTCATGCCCCGGTCTTCTGCGCCGTTGACGATGGCCTCGGCCAGCGGGTGTTCACTGGCACGCTCCAGGCTGGCCGCCAGTTGCAGTACTTCGTCTTCAGTAAATCCAGCCGTCGCCTGTACCGCGACCAGTTTGGGTTTGCCCTCGGTCAGGGTGCCGGTCTTGTCGACCACCAGGGTATTCACTTTCTCCATGATCTCCAGCGCCTCGGCATTTTTGATCAGCACGCCCATCGTTGCACCTTTACCGGTGCCAACCATGATCGACATGGGGGTGGCCAGCCCCAACGCACAGGGACAGGCAATGATCAACACGGCAACGGCATTGACAACAGCATGTGCCAGTCTTGGCTCCGGCCCCCATAGACCCCAGACGGCAAAGGCGATAACTGCCACACCAACCACAGCCGGCACGAAATATCCGGCCACGACATCAGCCAGTTTCTGTATGGGTGCCCGGGAGCGTTGCGCCTCGCTGACCATACGGACAATCTGCGCCAGCAGGGTATCGGTGCCGACTTTTTCAGCGCGCATCAGCAGACTGCCGGTGCCGTTCACCGTCGCACCAATCAGCTTTTCTCCCGTGATTTTTTCCACCGGGATAGACTCGCCGGTCACCATGGATTCATCTACCGCGCTGTTACCGTCGGTGACCACGCCGTCTACCGGCACCTTCTCACCGGGTCGTACACGTAGTATGTCACCGGGTTGTACCTGCTCCAGCGGGATGTCTTCCTCGGTGCCGTTATCGCGAACGATGCGCGCGCTGTTGGGTGCCAGCCCGAGCAACAGCTTGATGGCCGCGTTAGTCCGGCTGCGGGCGCGCAATTCCAGTACCTGTCCCAGCAGTACCAGTGCCGTAATGACGGCTGCCGCCTCGAAATAAACATCCACGAGCCCGCCTTCCATTTGCATGACTTCCGGAAAGATTCCCGGAAACAGCAAGGCGACCGTACTGTAGGTCCAGGCGACGGAAACACCCAGGCCGATCAGGGTGAACATGTTGAGGTTCCAGGT
>JBDLJX010000089.1:0-10892 GCA_039714155.1 Pseudomonadota bacterium
TTCCGGAAAGATTCCCGGAAACAGCAAGGCGACCGTACTGTAGGTCCAGGCGACGGAAACACCCAGGCCGATCAGGGTGAACATGTTGAGGTTCCAGGTCACCACCGACTGCCAGCCACGGACGAAAAATGGCCAGCCGCCCCACAATACCACCGGTGTCGCCAACACGAATTCGATCCATTGCACCGTTTTCATCGACAGTCCGTCCGGCAACCATGCAGGAACCAGATCCGCCACCATGGCCAGCACAAACACCGGCAGCGCCAGCACTGTGCTCACCCAAAAGCGCCGCGTCATATCATCGAGTTCACTGGTGTCCTCTTCGACCTCAACCGTGCGCGGCTCCAGTGCCATGCCGCACTTGGGGCAGCTGCCGGGATGGTCCTGGACAATTTCAGGGTGCATGGGACAGGTATATTCAGTTTTCGTGGCCGCCACCGGTACGCCCATGGGCTCCAGCGCCATACCACACCTGGGACAACTCCCCGGCCCCGTCTGTTGTACCTCCGGATGCATGGGGCAGGTATAGAGGGAGGTGTCTGTCTTGCAGGTGTCGTCCTCGCAGTATCCCGCATCGCCGGTAGCGGGTGCCGTTGATTCCGGATACAGGTATTTGCCCGGGGCGGCCACGAACTTGTCGTGGCAGGAGCTGCTGCAAAACAGATATTCGCTGCCATCATGCGTATGCCGGTGTTCGCTGTCTGCCTCGACCTGCATACCGCAGACAGGGTCTGTCAGCACTGATCCGGCATTCTCATTGGTGTGGTTCGACATACAATAACCCCTGTCTGCTACTTGCCCGGCCCCGGACCTAAAGTCTGCAACTCCGCTTCAACATGCTGCAGAGGTCCAAAGAACCAGGGCACCCAGCACAATCCACACCCATTTACTTTCCCGTTTCATGACGTAACCTCCTCAATGATGGCATGGGTTCATGCCGTATGATTAACAGTTCAGGCACTCACGTAGTTCCTGTTCTGTCGGCTGCCGGCGGAATTTAACTTCATCATCCACGATCAGGTTCGGTGAATGCCGGATACCATATTTCTGCACCAGTTCCGGCTCGTCTTCGGCATAGACCAGCCGGTATTCAACGCCAAGACCATCCAGCTCCCTTGCCAGGTTTGTGTAATGGCTGCAATCTTTGGTCGCAATAATCATGACGTTCATTTTTGTCTCCAGAGATTTCTTTGCTAACAAGTTAAATGTAGTACAAGGTTAATCTTCAAACCAAGCCTGCAAGCTGTGCCCTGGATACAGGTCAGGGTTTTATTGAAAAAATACCGGGGGGGGGGGGGTGGACTAACCCTCCTGGAGCGCGTCGCGTACCCGCTCCAGTCTGCCGCGTACCTCGCTGGCCAGCGCCTCAACGCCAGGTTGATCCACCAGTCCCAGCACCGCCACCGGATCCATGAAGGCAACCGTCACCGAGCCATCCTCCTCCTGGCGCACTACGACGTTGCACGGCAGCAACAGGCCGATATCCGGGTCCGCCTCCAGGGCCTGGTGCGCCAGCGGCGGGTTGCAGGCACCGAGGATGGTGTAAGGCAAGCGGTCGATGTCGATCCTGGCCTTGAGGGTTGCCTTGACGTCGATCTCCGTCAGGACGCCGAAGCCCTCTTCCTTCAGGGCCTCCGTGACCCGGGTTATGGCGTCTTCAAAACTGTCTTTCAGGTTGATAGAAAAGCAGTACATATGTCTTGCTCCTGTCCGGATTGACTGATTGGGTCATGCCAGTGCACAGACCCATAGCGTATGACGTGATACCGCGTGATGCGGGCCACATTGTGGACACGGGTGTCCACCAGGGATAAGTTATACGATCGGTGGGGGTAGTGCCAGGCATGCACTGCATTGATCCAGGTCAAACGGATAAGCTAGCCCGCATTTCTCACCACGATGACGAGCCCTCGCTTGATCTTTGAATCCACAGCACATTTTCTTCAGGTCGCTCCCGGCGGCCGCTCTCGACATCCTGTCTGCCGCGGCACTTGTGCATCCATGCACATCGTCCTGCCTCCCGCGACACTTGTACTTCCCTGTACATCGTCGGAAATACACATGGTTATTCCACTTCTTCAGAAAATGCCTTGTGACAAATCCGTCTGGAACGGATTTGGACCGCGTAGCGGCCCCGAAGGGGTGAAATACAGGGATGTATTTCATCCATCCAAATCCCTGCGCGATCATCTCGCCATCCCGTGAGAAATGCGGGCTAAAGTTGCAGTCCCTATGGCGGGCATGCTGATTTATTCTTCTTTCACCGGCTTGAGTGAACTCAGGTATTGCAATATCTGCTTCGCCTCCTTTTCGGTAATCCAGTCAGGAACCTTCTCACGCATGCGTTTGATAACATGCCCCCATACGACAGTTGCTCCTTTCTTATCACTCTCCTGCAATTCCAGATACACACGTTCAGCAGTATGGCAGACGGTACAGCGATTACGGAATATTGCAGCCGGGCTTCCGTCGGCCGGCGCACGAGCCGGCGGCTTATCTGCTCCCGGTGCTCCAGCGTTCAGGTATTCCAGGATCTGGTGAGCTTCATTAGAAGTAATAAAATCCGGTGCACGTTTCTGCATCCGCAACACAATATGGCGACGGGATTTAGAGGTCAGGGGCATTAGAAATACTCTGGCTGTGGTATGACAGAGGCTGCACTTCTGTTCAAAAAGCTCCCTTTCTTTAGCCATGGAAACAGCGATAAGTGCCTTTTTTTCATGTGAAGTTACATAATCCAGTACCACCTTTTTTTCACGCTTACTCAGTCCGGCATTGGCCGCCATTTCTTTCAGAGTCACGACCCATTGTTCTTTTGACAGCTTGCCAGGTTCAGGCAGGTCATGGCACAGCGTGCATTTATCTTCCATGATCTTTTTCCCTTGAGGCTCCGCGGCCAGCACATTTTCCTGAACAGTGGCCAGCAGGTTCCCGGCAATAACAAGGGCAAGGGCCCACTGCCAGTACTTATGCTGTACCTGACGGCTGTTATTCATCATTGCTTCCTGTCATCAATTGAAGATACCGGCCTTTTCATCATAAAACAGAAAAGGGCGAGGTTGAAGCCAACCCCGCCCTCTGCACTGTTGCATCGTACTACTCGCCGACTTAAAAACCGGCCACGATCTGTACTGTCAGGCGTGAGTCATCATTATGGTCTGAAGGAGTATCAAATTCGTTCCAATACTCGATATAGCCCTTGATGTTCTGGGTAAAGTAATAACCCAGGTTCAGGGTGACCGTCTTGAAGTCATCGTTGCCGTCGTCCTCCTGCCAGCTGTCGACACGGACCAGGGGTACGATGGTGGGCCGTCCGTCCTGCTTGAACACATACTCACCCTGCAGATACCAGGCGTCATTTTCCTCGTCATCATTCCCCGTCGGGTCATCATCCTCGGCTGTTAACCACACACCCATCACGCGGGCATCGCCGATGTCTGCCTGGGCATCCACGCCATAGCGGGTGTAGTCGCGGTCTTCCTCAGGGTCGGCCGGATCAACCATGCAGTCTTCACATTCACCGTCCACGTAAAGAGCGCCGATCATGATATTCGGCATCACGTCCCACGCCAGGCGGCCGTAAAGTGTATTGGGATTCACACCCTCGGAGTCATCGGCGTTACCACCGTAGCCCACGCTGTAGAACAGCTGCTTGATGGGTCTGCCGAAAATGGACAGCGACTGGCGTGAATCACCCAGCTTGCCGCCATCGTCGGCCCCGCCGAATGACTTGTCGATCACTGCCTGGGTACCACGGGTCAAGCGACGTCCCCCTGCATAGGTGTCGTAGGGGTCCGTGGCCAGCAATTCGCCCCAGGTCGCCTGGGCCTTGATGGCATCACTGTAGGTGTAGGTCAGCCAGGCAGCCGGGATTCCAACTTCGAATCCTCGCGAGTTGGTGTCTTCATCCTCTGCTTCCATTTCGAAGAATCCGGACACATTTTTGTAGAATCTCCCCGCGACCATCAATTCCAATTCGTGAATCGCCCTGACCTTGTCATCGCCATTATCTTTTTTGTCATAGGGCCGGGACACGAATATGGCCGAGGCCGGGAAATACTCATCAAACTGCAGAAAATCCGAGATGGTTTCCTCACCCTTGAGCTTGGGAAAACGATAGCCTGCTTCCTTGAATTTACGTCCCGCAGTGTTGAGCTGTGGGAACGCATTGTGGCACTTGCCGCAGTCGGCATCATATTTTCGGGCAAATGCCGGAACGGCCTGTGCGGATGTGGCGGCTGCCGTCAGCGCCAGCGCCAGTAACGATGTGATAATCCCCTTGTTCATGACATTCCTCCTCGTGATAATTAAGAACGAAAGACAAAATCGATTATTTTTTTACCTAATTACCCTATCTGCGCCATGGAAGCAACACTTTTGTTGATTTAAGTCAACAGAAACAGCCTTGAAAATAAAGTTATTTCTCAGAACTGTTGCTTATATGCAACATAAAAGCGCATACACAGGCAATCAGGCAGGTGTTTTTCCGAGGGATATATTAAGTGGCTGTCAGGGCTTGATTGCCCGGAAACGAATTGACTCAAGCATCCCGGTGGCAAGCGGGACGCGCTGCCCGTACTCGAGTGTCATCTCGACACTGGTATTCTCGAGGACGCCGCTGATCCTGTCTCCGGAATACAGTTCAATAATTCCACTTTCTCCGCTGTCACGCGACAGGGTGATTGCTCGAATCTGGTCGCGCTTGAATGAGAGTGAGGCATACGGGGCTTTCCAGTGAAAGTCCGTCGTTGTGATCGTACCCGAGAGGATATCGCCGTTGCGTAAAATAACGCGGTCCACATCACTTTCAGGGGGTTGCTTGGCAGGCACCGGTGCGGCTGTCGTCTCCCCGGTGCTGTCAGCCATCATCCTGGCGGTATCCTCATCACAACGGGCCATCGAACGTAAATCGGATAGCGGCATACTGTGTTTTTCACCATCCTTTAGATAAAAGAGGCTCTGGTCTGATTCAAACTTGCCTGTGCTGCCATTGGTAAATGAAATATTGCCACTCATGGAGTCACCGCCCATAAATGACATGACACCTTGTTTTGCAGGTTCAAGCGTAATGGTATTGATATCATCGACCAGTATTGACGTATCCTCCCCATCCAGTTTGCCCATCAGCGCACTTACTTTAGTCAGCCTGCTTCGCACGTGCCAGATATCGCTGACCAGAATTTTCCCGCCATCCTTATCAGTCAATTCCCAGCAAGCAGCGGTGGCTGTTCCATGCCACATACCCAGGAATGATAAAGCAAACAGAACCAACGAATATTTTTTCATAATAAACACCTAAGATCGTGTTCACTTAATTAGTCGGAGAGTATCAAAGTTCTATTGGCCTTGCGACCATGCTTTTGGTTATGCGTAATACATTAAAGGTTACCATGTGGAATTGACCAGGATTAAAATATTCTGGCAATCAGAATCAGACTTGGTCTTGCTGATACAGCACACCAGGCACCCGATACTTGAGTCTATCCACTGTTTGTGTAGCGAAATAGATATTCGTATCCAGTCGTATAACCCCGATCCCGCATAACTCCAAAGTCTATTTCACATAATATTGTGAGATATCCCGGGGCATGAGTGGACACTTCTCACAGAGTATTGTGCTGGGTGTCTTCGCCTTATCTTGATTCATATCAACTACCTCCGTCCTGGATATAGTAAAGTCAGGAAAATACCTGCAACGTAATCAACTCAAATCCGGAGGCAGATTAGTATGAATATACTAAGAATCATTTTCTTGGGCTGCATATTATTTGGCGCCAGTGCGGAGATCGTTTTCGCTCAAGACAAAAGCGAAAGCAGTCATGATAAGTTCCTGCTCCTGAGGGCGAAACTGCCCAGCCTGCAGACCCATGAACTCTTTGTCTGGCAACTTGATTTTGCACCAGGTGCTGTTATCGGTGAGCACACGCATCCTGGTCAAGAGGTTCTCCTGGTGACCGAGGGTCTGCTCTCTGTGGAAGTGGATGGTAACAAGACGATTGTTGAACCCGGAGAAGTCCTGCTGGTTCCGGCCGGCAGCAAAATGTCAGTGCAAAATCTAAAGACGGGCGCTACCAGTCGAGCATTACAGGTTATTGTAGCCAATCGAGGACAACGCCCCCAGAAGATGGTTACTGAGTAATATTCCAGAACCTGTTTACAGATAATCCACAAACGCTCTGTACAAACAATCTAATACGTTATTCGAGGCAAATGTATTTAAATGCTGGTTGAGGCTCTCGACAGCATTCGGATTACTTCGTTGACCGCAGTTTTTTGTATGCCTGACAGGCTTACAATTATAAAATTCAAACCGCGAGTCCAGTGTGGGTTCACCGTCCGGGACAAAGGTCAGATAGTCAACACGATCACCCTTTTCCCGGGTCTGTACGAGATGTTTCTCCACCTCCTGATAGATCTGATCCGGCGTATAGAATTTACGCGGGACAATCTCAGTGGCTCGGGTTGGTCCAACCTGATCCCGTTCGCAGCAGGTAACGTGTATGTGCTCATCGGCCAGAAGCGCTCCACCGTCATCAACACCATCGAGACCCTGCGTAGCTATGGTGCACTGGAATACAGCACGGTGCTGGTCGCCGAGGCCAGCGCCCTGCCCGGCCTGCAGCACCTGGCGCCCTTCGCCGGCTGCGCCGTCGCGGAGTACTGGATGCAGCAGGGGCGCGATACCCTGGTGGTCTACGACGATCTTGCCACCCATGCGAAGACCTACCGCGAACTCTCACTACTGCTACACCGCCCACCCGGACGGGAGGCCTATCCCGGCGATATCTTTTCCGTCCATGCCCGTCTGCTGGAACGTGCCACGTGCTTCAACGCAGCTCATGGCGGCGGCAGCATGACGGCCCTGCCCATCGTGGAGACAAAGCTGGGGGAGATTGCCGCCTATATCCCCACCAACCTTATTTCCATCACGGACGGACAGGTCTATCTTGACCATACTCTTTTCGTTGGCGGATTTCGTCCCGCCATCGACATCGCCAGATCCGTTTCCCGCATTGGCGGCCAGGCCCAGCATTCCCGCATCAGGGACGAGGCCGGACGCATGAAGCTGGATTATCTGCAGTTCCTGGAGCTGGAGGTTTTCACCCGTTTCGGTGCGCGTCTCGAGGCCGCCATGGAGGTTGCCATCCGGCGCGGCCGGGTGCTGCGCGAGGTCCTCAAGCAGGACCGCCTGACACCCCTGTCCATCGAATTCCAGATGGCCTGGTTGGTGGCCTACAATGATGGCCGGTTCGATGACACTGACCCCGCGAATATTCGCACCCGGCTGGCAACACTGGAAAAGCAGGTCAATCGCTCGGGGCTCACGCTGGACAACCCCCGGGAGCAATGGAGCGAAGCCGTGTCCGGCTGGCTGCAACCCCGGAAATAGCGGCCATGACCCGTCGTCGCGAGCTGGAGCAGCGCCGCCATACCCTCGGCGAGATCCGTAGCATCATGAACTCCATGAAGACCCTGGCGTATACAGAAAGCCGCAAACTGGGACGCTTCATCGATGCCCAGCGTGCGGTGGTTGCCCACATCGAGACCATGGCGGCCGATTTCCTCGGCTTCTACCCCAGGGCGCTGCCACGATCGGGGCAAGCGACACCGGTCTGCCTGCTGCTCGGCTCGGAGCGTGGTTTCTGTGGTGACTTTAACGAAACGCTACTGAGGCGACTGGAATCCCATGTTCGGGAATACCGCCTCGACACCCCGCGGTTAATCGTGACGGGTCTGCACGAGATGATGTACGTGTCATTGATGGCGGAGAACCTGCGGCGGGTACGGCATCTGGAGGGCGCCGTGCAACACCTGGACGACAAGTCAGCAAACCTGCTGCACCAAAGCAATGCATTGCGTCAGGAAGAGATTATCGAAGAGATTGAAGTCATCCTGTTGAGCGCTGCCAGCCTGGATAAAAAATCGCCGAAGAGACAATCGTGATGATCTCGCGGCGACATCCATTTTTTGCATCACTGGCATAAGGCACCTGCAATGGATCACTATTTTTACCCCGAGTTACACCTGTTGTTTGATTCGGCTTTTTTAACCCGCATACGAAGCAATCGCTGACACTTGCCTATAAACTCCACCTATGGAAACGCTAAAGCTTCGCAAAATCTGCATTGATACCTACCGGGAAAACGTCGTCTATTTACACCGTGACTGCCCGGTCTATCGCAGTGAAGGCTTTCAGGCCCTGAGCAAGATCGAGATACACAAGGCCGACAATGGAGCACCCGTGATCGCCGTACTTAACGTAGTGAATGACGAAAACATCCTGGCCCAGGATGAACTGGGACTCAGTGAACAGGCCTTCGCACAACTGAATCTGTCTGCTGGAACTGCTGTACGGGTGGAGCACGCCCGCCCCCCGGTCTCGCTAAAGGCCGTTCACAGGAAGATCGCGGGTGAGCGACTGTCGCTCGATGAATACCGGGTGATCACCCGGGACATCAAGGGCAATCGCTATTCAAAAATTGAAATCGCCGCGTTTCTGGTCAGTTGTTCCGAGACTGGTATGGAACGGGATGAGGTGTTGTCTCTGACCCGCGCCATGGTCGAGACCGGCAAGCGCCTGGACTGGAGTGAACCCCTGGTGGTCGACAAGCATTGCATTGGCGGCATCCCGGGCAACCGCACCAGCATGCTGATCGTGCCTGTCGTCGCCGCACACGGCATGCTCATCCCCAAGACCTCCAGCCGCGCCATCACTTCGCCGGCGGGTACTGCCGATACCATGGGAGTGCTGGCGCACGTGGAATTATCACCGGATCAGCTGCACAAAATCGTTCGCCGGGAACGCGCCTGTCTTGCCTGGGGTGGCAAGGCCCGGCTTGCCCCGGTGGATGACATCCTGATTTCGGTTGAACGGCCCTTGTCCCTGGATTCACCCGGTCAGATGGTGGCTTCCATTCTGGCAAAAAAAATTGCCGCCGGCTCCACTCACCTGTTGATTGACATCCCGGTCGGTCCAACGGCAAAGATTCGCAGCCGGTCTGCCGCCCTGCGGTTGCGCAAGTTGTTTGAATACACCGGGGATCACCTGGGACTGCAGCTCGAAGTCATCATTACCGACGGCCGCCAGCCAATCGGCCGGGGTATCGGTCCGGTACTGGAGGCACGGGATGTCATGCAGATCCTGAACAACCAGCCTGACGCGCCTGCTGACCTGCGCGAGAAGGCACTGCAACTGGCCGGAAGAATCCTGGAGTTCGATCCCGATGTGCGTGGTGGACAGGGCTATGTAATTGCCCGCGACATTCTGGACTCCGGCCGCGCACTGGCCAAGATGGAAGCCATCATCAAGGCACAGGGTGACAACCCCGAGACGCCCGTGCCGGGCAACTTGCAACAGCCGGTGCTGGCCAGTGCGTCCGGGACGATTACCGGCATCGATAACCTGCAAATGGCACACATCGCACGCCTGGCCGGTGCGCCCATGGACCCGGGCGCCGGTGTCGATCTGCACCGCAAGCTCGGTGAGCCGGTCGAACAGGGCGAACCCCTGTATACCATTCATGCCGAGTTTGCCGCGGATTTCCGCTTTGCCTGCGAGGCGGCAGCGAAGGAAAGCGGCTACCGGATTGGCGCTGCCGAACCAACCCGGGAATAAGGCTGCCGGTTTGTCTGCACCACTGAACAATAGCGGCCTGTTAATTGGCTTTCCCGATTACCGGGAAGCGGCGCAACGGCTGGCCAGGGCAGCAGGCATTCCCTATGCGGATGCACTGATCCATCATTTCCCGGATGGCGAAACCCGTTTGCGGCTGCCCGAACCGCTCCCCGGGCATGTCATTTTCTGCCGGACACTGGACCATCCCAACAGCAGGCTGGTGGAACTGGTCCTGGCCGCGGCAACCGCCCGGGAGCTGGGCGCAAAGCACATTACACTGATTGCTCCTTACCTTTGCTATATGCGTCAGGACAAGGCCTTTCAGCCCGGTGAGGCGGTTAGCCAGCGCATTGTCGGCACCCTGCTGTCCCAATGGATCGACGCACTGATTACCGTGGACGCTCACCTGCACCGGGTGCACCAACTGCAAGATGCGGTTCCCGTCAACCCGGCAATCAACCTGAGCGCCACCGCCGTCATGTCCGCGTTTCTGGGGAAACAGATGGATAACCCCTTCCTGGTAGGGCCGGATGAGGAATCCGAACAATGGGTCGCGGCCATTGCCCGTGACAGAGACTTCGATTACTGCGTCGCGCGCAAGCAACGTTTCGGTGATCGGCAGGTACGTGTCAGTCTGCCAAAGGCAGCCTGCCGGAACCGGCACATCGTGCTGATTGATGACGTTGCCAGTACCGGTCGCACACTCGAAGCAGCAACGCTGGGTCTGGCACGTTTTGAACCCGCCAGTATCTCGGTACTGGTCACCCATGCCTTGTTCGTGGGTGACGCGCAGGAGCGGTTGCGCCGGGCGGGGGTCAGTCACATCTGGAGCACGGATGCCATCCCCCACTCCAGTAACGTCCTGCACCTCGATCAGCTGCTGGCCGAAGCCCTGGATGGATGCAGGAATCCGCGCAGCTAATGAACAACAGGCATATCATTTTTGTTCCCGGTGAAAACCCGAAACCACAGGAAAAAGGGATTTATTTTCTACGCTTTTTTGTGCTCACATTAGAAAGGGCGTATCAGGAAATAGGCTCTTCTCCTGATCGGGTGGGTCGGCATGCACAGGGGCCAGGGTGGCTTCTCAAGACACGCTGCAAGTACGTCCCTGTAAGCTCGATGGCCGCGTCCCTGCGGCCAACGGTCTTGAGTAGCCACCCTGACCCCGGCATTCCAGTGTCCCGACGGCCCCCTTGTCAGGGACATCGGTTTCAGGGACGAAACCGTTGAGCGTACGACATACAGGGATGTATAAGTGTCGCGGGAGGCAGGA
>JBDLJX010000090.1:0-10749 GCA_039714155.1 Pseudomonadota bacterium
TCCGGGCTACGCCTGCATGGCCCGCGCCAGTGGCCGGTATTGCAGGCTGTAGAACATTTCGAGGTAGCATCGCAGTTCGTCACGTTCCAGGTTGGTGACGTAATGCCAGAACCCGTACACGCGCGACAGTGTCATCAGACGTTCGGCATAGCCCTTCCAGGTGTAACGTGCACTGACCCGCGCCAGCGCTCCCTTCGAGATACGCTGCCATTCCGCCGGGTCCTCCCGGCAGCGAGCAAGGAAGTCTGCCATGCGCTGCGCCGCCACCGCGCCGTGGTTGGGATTGATATGGAAACCGGAGACATCCTCCTCGATAATCTCCAGCGGTCCGCCAAAACTGGTGGCGAAGGTCGGCAGGCCGGTATTCATCGCCTCGATTACGGTCAGGCCAAAGGCCTCGAACAGGGCCGGCTGCACAAAGGCGCCACGATAGTCGGCAATGACGCGGTACAGTTCGCCGGCAAACGCCTTGTCGAGGTACATACCCAGCCAGCGGACCTGGCCGTCCAGGTTGTACTCATCCAGCAGCCGGTGCATGTGCAGAATCTGTTCGTATTCCTCTTCGTTACTCGAGCATGCCGGATCGACATGGCCGCCAACCACGACCAGGTTCGCTTCCTCACGAAGTTCCGGACATGCACCGTACCATTCCACCAGCCCGGTAATGTTCTTGATCTTGTCCATGCGCGCCATGGTGAACAGCAACGGCTTGCCGGTATCAAACAACACACCTCGCTTGTCGCCGTCGTCGCTACCGAACAGCAGATTGTTTATATCTTCATCATAGTGCGTAAGACGCCTCCCGGTCTCGCTGTACGGAAAATAGATTTCCTCATCTGCGCCGGGCGAGACAATATTGAACTTGGGATCGAACACATCGATGCCGTGCACCACGCGATACAAACCGGGCATGGTGTAGGCGCCATGGGCCTCATACTGCCCGACACTGTCACCCGTGCCGGCAATCTCCTGGTAGGTGGAGGTAATGATGAAATCGGCCGTATTCATGGCAATCAGGTCGGCGGTGAACTGGCAGGAGAAGTGGTAGTGCGCCTCGTTATCGCGCCAGTACAGGTCGGAATACAGGTATTTGGTCTTCTCCAGGGCATGTGCGATGTTGCACTGTGTCACGCCCAGCCGCTGTGACAGCAGCGACGCCACCAGGTTGCCGTCGGAATAGTTGCCGATGATGAAATCAGGCCGGCCGCCCAGATCAGCCAGCAATTCGCGCTCGGCCTCGTGACTGAAGCGTTCGAGGTAAGGCCAGATTTCAAAACGTGATAGCCAGTGTGATACCACCTGACCGCTTGTGTCCAGAAAAGGCACGCGCAGTATCCGGGCATTGCGCGTTCCGGCAATGGCTTCAATGGGCTGATCACAGGTTGTGCCTTCGGCCTCGGGTATCAGCCGTGTTACCACCAGGATACGCGGGTCGATATCCAGTCCCTGCTCCAACAGGCTGCTGTGCATGGCGCGCTCCAGTGCCCGCACCTGATCAAGGATATAGACCACCTGGCCACCGGTATCGGGACGACCGAGGACATCACTCTGCCCGAACCAGCCATGCGGCGACAGAATCGCAATGGAAAAAATCATCGGGATGTTCTGCAGGAACTGTTCCAGGCTGGCAGGCGACGGCGCCTCGAGGATATCCAGCAGCAGTTCCATGTAGCCCCTGATTCGCGCGGCATCCTTGCCCCAACCGGGCTCGAAGCCCAGCGCACGCAGACGTGGTGCCAGTTCCTTCCATGGTGTATCGGCCGGCACCGACTGCAACAACTCATCCGCCTGGCGCAATGCCGAACGCAACGTCCTGATATCATCCACCGCCTCGTTGAGCATCAGTGTTTGCTGCTGGTAACGATGCACACGCAGAAAATCGAGCAACAGGCGATTGCCCTTGCCACTGTCCTCGAACAACTGGCTGGATAAACGCCGGTTGAGAAATTCCACACCACGTCCGATCGAGCGGGTCTCGTGCATTTTCGGAAAACCGCGCAGGAACGGCTCGAGGTCGATTTCCAGTATTTGGTCCGAACCATCCTGCTGACCGTCAACCAGACGTTCCTTGATGTACAGAAATTCGCTTACCGGTATTTCCTCGACCGACATCATGTTGCTGTTAAGCCGCAGATAACCCCAGCGTCCGACCCGGCTACGCAAGGCAAAATAAAGCCAGTCGGCCTCGACGACCGCTTCCTGGGTCACTTGCAGCATCCGCTCTACCGGTGTTCCGGCAAGGCAGTCGCCTTTGGTGGATTCACATAACAGCGCAAAGGCATCCTGCACTTCACCACGCAACAACAGGGGTTTGCCAAGACCATGCAACTGGTGGAGCACCAGATGGGCAGTGTTGCGCTCTTCCCTGAAGTAGCGCTGCAGGGATTCAAGGAATTCCTGTTCCAGCGTCATGACAGCCCCCATGCCTCGATAAACTGCTGGTAAAAACCCGGTTCCTCGACCGTCGCGCCACGGCGGCCGACGATGGCAGAGGCGAAGGCCTGTGCACGTTCCAGTGTCTGCCGGTATGGCCAGCCCTGCAACACACCCGCCATGAGAATACTGGTCATGGCGTCACCGGCACCAACCGTATCCACCACAGCAGTCACGGCATCCGGCTGCACCCGGAAACTGTCACCACCGGCCGTCAGCAATTCCGCGCCCGCCGCACCGCGGGTGATCAACAGCAGTTGCAGCCCGGCATTCCCGATCAGTCGCTGCAACCGGCTTGCATCATCTTCCGCATCCGGTGCCAGCTGCAGCAGTTCCTCGTCGTTGAGCTTGGCCAGCCAGGCACCGTCGATCAGCTCCAGCACTTGCTGCCGTTGCCACCACGGATCGCGCAGATTGACGTCGACCAGGCGCCTGTCAGCATAACGGCTGCGCAGGAATGCCAGCGTCTGCGCAGAAACCGGGCTCCTGGCTGCCAGGCTGCCATGGTAGAACAGCGCAGTTTCCGGCAGTGGCGGCAGCGAGTCCCGGTCAATGTAGTCATAGGCCTGGTCAGGAATGATCTCGAAACTGTGGCTGTTGCCGGACATGGTGATGGTGACCTTGCCGGTCGGGTGTGCCGAATCCAGCTGCAATCCGGAGGCGTCCATCCCATGGTTGTGCATGGCATCCCTGACGCGATGACCGAGCGGGTCGTCGCCAACCCTGGAGATGAATAGCGGGGCGAGACCAAAACCTTGCAGATGCCAGGCCACGTTGAAGGGTGCACCGCCGAGTACAGCCTGACCATCCGGGAAGCAGTCATACAAGACCTCACCGAAGATAATCGGCCGTTCGATGTCAACCATTGACATGCGCCTCATTAGTTTCCTCCAGCCAGTTGCGGACCTCCGGCTGGTAATGCACGACGCCTTCCAGCACGCCGGCCGTGTAATTGCCATTCATGCCCATGAAGTCACCCTGTGCGATATACAGGGCATTGGCATGCCCCCTTGTAGCGGCCTGGGCCAGTGCCTCGCGGTGTACCTCGGCGCTGGCATTGGCGACCAGCACGGCGGGAATCTCGCTGGCCAGTACCGGCAGATCATTGCCGCTGTCGCCAGCGAACACGGTATCGTCAAGCGCAAAACCATTGCGCCGCATCAAAAAGAACACCGCATGTTTTTTACTGGCGCGTGCCGGCAGTACATCCAGTAAACCCACTTCGCGCGGTTCATCGATGCTCCAAACGAGATTGGCCCTGATGCCGCTGGCCTCCAGACGTTGATGGATATTGACTGACAGGGTGTCCGTGTCGGCGTACAGAGGTACATAAAAACTGGACTTGTAGATGTTTTGCTTTGCCGCTTCCTGCAGTTGCAGGTCCATGATATCCAGCAGCAGTTTTCTGATATCACTCTGCTCCAGCCCCATCCAGTCCGTGGCAATTTCCTGCTGCCACTCGTGCCAGAGTTGCCAGCTATCGCCATCGGTCTCGTAGATGGTAGTGCCGACATCACTGATGACATAATCAGGCTGTGGCAGGCAGTAGTTGTTGATGGCCTTTCTGACCAGCTGCCGGTCACGCCCTGTTACATAGGCCAGCGTCACCTCCGGGCGGGCCGCGAGTGTGGCAAAGCGGCTGCGCGCACCCGCCGACTCCGGTTGTGATCCGTTTGGCAGGACGGTGCGGTCAAGGTCTGTACATAGCAGCAGTTGCATACTCACGATTCTGACAGGTCGCAGCTGCCAAGGAAATTGTAGTGCGCGATGGCCTGGAGTATACCGGCCGCACAGGGTTGGGTGGCGAAGTAGATATTCTCGACATCCACCAGCCCCGAGAGCTCCTCGTGGTGACGGTTGGCCACGACCACGGCCATGGTATTGCCGCGCATCATGTCTTCGTCAGCACCTGAACCCCCTGCGACCAGGATGTTCTCCAGCGGGATGTCCCACTGGTCGGCGCACCAGCGCAAGGCGAAACCCTTGGATGCCCGCACCGGCACGAAATCCAGAAACTGGCCGAAAGACAGAAAGGTATTGGCAGTGAGTTCCTGCTGGTGCAACAGGCTGTTGATCTCGTCCAGACCGGGCGCCCGTTCGGGATCAATGTAGTAACTGATCTTGAAACGGCTGAGTTCCATCTTGGGTTGCAGCTTGATGCCCGGCAGGTCAGCCAGCACGCGGGTTATGGCCTTCGGCTTCCAGAGGTGATCGAGGTGTTCGGCCCAGGCGCGATCCCGGGTCAGGCGGGGTGCATAACAGATCTCGGTACCCAGACTGGTGATCAGGATATCCGGTTGCGGAATGCCGTAGCGTTTCATCATGCGCAATGCTGAATCCAGGCGCCGGCCGGTGGCAATGCCGAAGGTGGTGCACTTGCGGTATACCTTCATTACATCAAGTAAATTGGCCAGTGATTCCGCGTCACCGAGCAGATTCTGGTCCAGGTCGGTGAATATCGCCCGGTCGTTGTACAGACCTGCACGCCGCCGCGGGGTAATTGCTGGCGTGGTCTTGGCCGACGCCAGCAGCGCATGCACCGCGGACACATAGGCCTGTGTGTGTGCCGGCCATGAATAGTGCTGTTTCACACCCTGCAGGCCTTGAGTCGAAAGTTCCCGCCAGGCATTGGCATCGCTCAGAATCTTCAGCAGGGTCTTGATGATATCCTGCTTGTCCAGCGGGTCGATCAGGTAGCCATTGTTGCAGTTCGCGGTGATGTCACGCGGTCCGCCGTCCTCGGTGGCAACAATGGGCAAGCCGCTGGCGGCCGCCTCGATCAGCGTCAGGCCGAACGGTTCGGTCAAGGCCGGATTGATGAACACACCCAGCGAGATCGCCGCCAACCGGTAGAGAACCGGGACATCATTCGGCTGGTGGGATTTCGGATAGGCGACCTTGCCGTACAGGTCGTACTGGTCAATCGTCAGTAGAATGTCGGTCAGCACCTCCTGGACCTCGCTTTCCATGTCGCGAATATCGTCGCGGTTGCCGGCAATGATCACCAGGTTGGCCGCCGCCTGCAGCGCTTCGGATTCCCCATAGGCCTCCAGCAGTGTGGTGATGTTCTTGCGGGTATCCGGGCGCGACAGTGCCAGCACGATCGGACGATCCGGATTCAGCAGGAAGCGGCCCAGTTCCCGGTGAATCGCACTGTCGCGTTCAGTGCCGTCGGCTGGATGAAAATCCTCCAGTGCGGTACCAGGGGGAATGACCTGCATTTTGTCAGGCTGATAGTGGTCGTAGAGACCATACTGCTGCTCGATCTCCTGGTTGGTACTGGTAATCACCAGCTCCGCGGCACCGAGGATATCCTCCTCGGCCTCGATCCGGCGTGACATGTTGTAGCGCGCCTCGATGACATCGCGCTTCAGTCCGCGTGCCAGCAGGCGGCGGCGCTTGACCCGCCCCAGCGAGTGTCCGGTATGCACCAGTGGCACACCCAGGTGCCCGGACAGGCGAGTGCCGACATAACCGGCATCAGCGTAATGGCTGTGGATGACATCGGGATTCAGTTCCTGATCACGCAGCCAGAGCAGTGCGTTGTCGGCAAACACATCCAGGCAGTCCCAAAGTTGCTCCTTGGGAATATAGGCATCCTCGCCACAGTCGAGTCGAATAATGCGTACGCGGTCGGACAGCGCCTCCTCATGGCGTGCATAATCCGCACTGACCGCGGAATCGAGCACCCGCCGGGTCAGCAGGTCCACCCGGTCGATTTCGGGATGTTCACCCAGCACCCGTGCCAGCTCGATCACATAGCGAGTCTGGCCGCCGGTATCGGCATCGCGCCCGAGCTCGAGATCCTGCCCGCGAATCAGGCCGTGCACACTGATCAGCACCACGTGCAAGCGCCGCTCACCGGCCGGCTTTGCGGCACCGACCCCTGTAGTCGTTGACTGGTTCATGGACAAGACAGTATGCTAACAATATTCTCTTTTAAAAACAATAAAATACAGAATATTCACCTGACAACCCCCCGGCATGCCCGGCAAACCGTCACTTGCCCCGTAACGTCCAACCTGCTATAAAGGCGGGCCAATTTGAGTAGCGACAACAGCGTTAACCCGCACTTCTCACCGCGGGGCGAGATGATCGCGCAGAGATTTGGATGCACAGCGGATTTTCTGAAGGAGCGGAATACGGACTGTATTTCCGACTGAAGAAAATGCGCTGTGGATTCAAAGATCAAGCGAGGGCTCGTCATCGTGGTGAGAAATGCGGGTTAATTACAGGAATCAGCAATGTCCAGAGTATGCCAGGTCACGGGAAAGCGCCCGCAAAGCGGCAATAACGTTTCCCACGCCAACAACAAAACGCGCCGGCGTTTTCTGCCGAATCTGCATGAGCACCGTTTCTGGGTGGCAAATGAAAAGCGCTGGGTGAAACTGCGCGTTTCCACCAAGGGCCTGCGCATCATCGACAAGAAAGGCATCGACGCCGTGCTGTCCGAGATCCGCGCCCGCGGCGAAAGTGTCTAGAACCAGGAGATATCGCCATGCGTGAAAAAATCAAGCTCGTGTCCAGCGCCGGTACCGGCCACTACTACACCACCACCAAGAACAAACGCACCATGCCCGAGAAGATGGAAATGAAGAAGTTCGACCCGGTGGTCCGCAAGCACGTGATGTACAAGGAAGCGAAGATCAAGTAACCGGCGGCTGACTGAAAACCAATAAAAAACCCGGCGCTGCCGGGTTTTTTATTGTGCGAGTCTTGTTAAACGGTATTCAGTATCAAGCCGGTTGCAGGCTGTAGCGCCGCAGATTCTGCGCAAACTCCTGCAACGCCCGGATGCCGGTTGCTTCGGCCGCGCGGCACCACTCCTGCAGCGCCGTCAACAGGCTCTCCTGGCTGGCGGCCTTGCTGGACCATACCGACTGCAGCCGCTGACGGTGTTCATAAACAACGCGCAGGTTGGTAAACTGTTCCAGGATCTGCTCCAGCCGGCCACGGCCACGGCCGTCAATCAGCGACAGCTCGCGCGTCAGCAGACGGCGGGCATGCCGCAACAATCGCCTGCAGGAACCTTCCGCCTGGTTACGCTCCTCGCGCAATACCGGCCGGATAACGGCACGTGCATAATCCGCCATCACATGCATGCGATTCATGGCCACAGCGCGCACGGTATCCATGTCGACACGGTCCTTGCCGGCCAGCAGCAGCGGCCGTGGTGCAACCTTTTTCACTTTTGCCAGCCCCAGCAGTGCCAGTAACCGGATGTAGTTCCAGCCGAGATCCAGCTCCCACCAGCGACTGGAAAACCGCGCCGACGCCGGGAAGGCGTGATGGTTCGAATGCAGTTCCTCGCCACCGATGATGAAACCGAAGGGTACGATGTTGCGTGAAGCGTCGCGGGTTTCGTAATTACGATAACCCCACCAGTGGCCGATACCGTTGATAACACCTGCCGCCCAGAACGGGATCCACACCATCTGCACAGCCCACAGCACCAGCCCGGCCGCACCGAACAGCATGAGATTCACTACCAGTAACGTGGCCACACCAAGCGTGGGGAAACGCCCGTAGACATTGCGCTCCAGCCAGTCATCCGGCGTTAAATGGCCATAGTTTTGCAGCGTTTCCGGCTTTACCGATTCCCGCCGGTACAACTCCGCGCCCTGCCACAATACCTTGCGTATCCCCAGCACCTGCGGGCTGTGCGGGTCATCCGGGGTTTCACATTTGGCGTGGTGCTTGCGGTGCACCGCCACCCATTCCTTCGTCACCATGCCGGTTGTCAGCCACAACCAGAAGCGGAAAAAATGACTGACCAGCGGGTGCAGATCGAGGGCGCGATGCGCCTGGTGACGATGCAGGTAGATCGTGACGCCGGCAATGGTGATGTGTGTGGCCACTACACCAACCAGCACCAGCGCAGCAACAGACAACCCGGCGAGACCGCCGCCACCCAGGAATTCAAGCAGGAAATTAATCATCGAACAGGACCTTCATAAGAGATAAGACTTGCGGGAAGTCTATCATGAAAGTGTCATACCGATGCTGCGCCCTCACTTCCGGTAAAAATGTGTTTTATCTTTATTCCGTGTAATACCGTGCGCTTCCGTGGCAAAAAAAGAATTTTATTTTATGTTTTCTTTACGTCCTTTGCGCCTTTGCGGTGAGAATTTACCCGGTAGTTGCATAAATCTCAGCCTGAAAGCTGGTTTCGCCACATGATTTACAGGATGAAATGTATATTTCATTTTGATTCTGGAATTCACCGCTGGTGAGGTTCTGGTTCAGTCCTGCAGGAGCGCCGTCGCCTACAGGGATGTAGGTGAGGGGCGTGAGCAGGACGCGGAAGCTTCCCCGGCGCGAATCGCGACGAGACGCCTACAGTACGATTTTTTGCAATGATTGGGTTTAATCGCCGACAACCCGCGTCAATAGCAAATTACCCAGCGGGTCCACCCGACACTCCCAGCCGTCCGGTAACCAGGTTGTTGCCACGGTCTCTGTGACCAGTGCCGGGCCGGCAAATGATTGCCCGGCAGTCAACTGTTCGCGTGGCCATACCGGCACTGTGTCACTGTAACCAGTGATCGCCACCGTGCGTGGCGCAACCCGGTCTGTCGTATCGATAGCAACCTGAGGCAGGTGAATCGCGGGCGGCCTTCCATGCAGATTGCAGCGAATATTAACCAGTTCCACCGGCGTGGTGAGCTGATGGCCGTAACGCTGGTGGTGTGCCCGGTGAAACGCCTGCCCGGTGGCGGCCAGCCCCTGCCACGGCAGGTTCAGCGTGTACGACTGCCCCTGATAGCGCAGGTCCAGACTGAAATCACGCTCGAGATCCGACGCCGGAATGCCCTCTTCCTGCATCGCCGCCACACCCCGGTCGGCAAGCGCCTGCAAGGCCCGCTCCAGTTCGGCCTCGGCAAATGCCAGCAGCGCACCGGTACGGGTGTGCGATAATTGTCTTGCGCGCGGCGCCGCCAGCATACCGAGCGCCGACAGCACCCCGGCATGCACCGGCACCAGCGCCCGCGCCATAGCCAGTGCCTCGGCCAGTGCACACACATGCAAGCCGCCGGCACCGCCAAACGACACCAGTACATGCTCACGTGGATCGACGCCGCGCTGTACCGAGATCACCCGCAGTGCCTGCGCCATGCGCTCGTTGGCGATCTCGATAATGCCCTGCGCGGCAGCCTCAACTGTCAGGCCAAGCGGTGTCGCCACGGTTGCGATGACCTGTTGCGCCGCCTCGACATCCAGCGACATGGCACCGCCAAGAAAGGCATCCGGCAGCAAGCGCCCCAGCACCAGGTTGGCATCGGTCACCGTTGGCCGCTCTCCTCCCTGGCCGTAACAGGCCGGTCCCGGCTCGGCGCCGGCGGACTCCGGCCCGACCTGCAACATGCCGCCGGCATCGAGCCAGGCAATGGAACCGCCGCCGGCGCCGATGGTGTGCATGTCCACCATCGGTACGGCCACCGGCCAGTCGCCAATCCTGCCTTCCGAGGTCAACTGGATATCGCCGTCGATCAGTGCGACATCTGTAGAAGTCCCACCCATATCAAATGTCAGCAACTGCGTATCGCCGGCCTGCCGGCCAATGAAACGCGCCCCCATCAGTCCGCCGGCCGGCCCCGACAGCAACAGGCGCACGGCACGCTTGCCGGCCTGAGCCGCACTGACGGTACCGCCGGAACTTTGCATGGTAGTGACCGCCGCCGGTTGCAGCCGCTCGCCCAGCCGCTGCAGGTAGCCATGCACCAGCGGCCCGACCCAGGCATTCAGCCAGGTGGCGATGCCGCGCTCGTACTCCTTGTATTCCGGCAGCACTTCGGAAGATCGCGACACAAACACATCGGCCGGCAGCCAGGATGCGATCTCGCGTTCATCGGCATCATCGAGAAACGAAAACAGCAGGTTGATGGCGACGGCCTCGGGCTTGAGCTCTGCCAGTTGCGCCAGCAGTGCTGTACGATCGGCATCAGTCAGTGCACTGACGCGCTCGCCATCAGCCCCGAGCCGGGCACCCACTTCCAGGCACAGTTCGCGTGGCACCGGCGGCGGCAGCGGTTCCGGCTGCAGGTTGTACAGTTCCCGGCGCGCCTGCCGGCCGATGGTGAGGACATCGCGCAGGCCGTGATTGGTGATATAGGCGGTGCGCACTCCCTTGCGTTCCAGTACCGCGTTGGTGGCAACGGTCGAGCCGTGCACCACCTGCAAACCGTCCAGCCCGACCCCGAGGTCCTTCACACCCTGCAGGATCGCCTGCTCCGGCGCCTGTGGTGTCGACAGTACCTTGTGCACGCGCAGCGAGCTGCCGTCAAACAGCACGAAGTCGGTAAAAGTACCGCCGGT
>JBDLJX010000091.1:0-10741 GCA_039714155.1 Pseudomonadota bacterium
ACCTGGATACAACCTGGAACGATCGGGGCGATGACAGGGACAGTGGAACATAGATATAGGAGAGCGTAATGGCACGAGGAGTAAACAAGGTAATACTGGTGGGCAACCTGGGTAATGACCCGGATGTACGATATATGCCCAATGGCGAGGCGGTCGCTAACATCAGCGTGGCGACAACAGAATCCTGGAAAGACAAACAGACGGGCGAGAAGCAGGAACGTACCGAATGGCACCGGGTGGTAATGTTCCGCCGTCTTGGCGAGATTGCCGGTGAATACCTGAAAAAAGGTTCCCAGGTGTACATCGAAGGCAAGTTGCAGACCCGCAAGTGGCAGGACAAGAGCGGCAATGATCGTTACACCACGGAAATTGTTGCCAATGAAATGCAGATGCTGGGTGGTCGTGGCGGCAGTACCGGCTTCAATAGTGAACCGGCGAAGGCGCCGGCACAACAGGTGGCAGCGGCAGGCGCTGGTGCGGCTCCGGTTCCGGAATTTGATGACGACATCCCGTTTTAGATCCCGACCCCGGAATGGCACTTACCAGGAGAAGGCAAGTCAGGCGACATGCTCATCCGTGGGACGCCGTAAATACGTCCCTGTAGGCTTGACGGCAGCGTCCATGCTGCCGACACCCACGGATAAGTATGTCGCCTGACTTCTTTATCCAATCATTGTAAAAATTCTTACTGTAGGAGCGGCTTCAGCCGCGATGGTGTGATTAATAATGCATCCAATCGCGGCTGAAGCCGCTCCTACGCTACATCTATCCATCTCTCGTAGGAGCGAATTCATTCGCGATGAGGAGGGTCGCCCTGGCAGTGATCGCGGCTGGAGCCGCTCCTGCAGGACTGAATCAGAACGTCACCAGCTGTGGATTCCAGAATCAAAATGAAATATGAAATATTCATTTCATCCTGTAATTTATGTGGCGAAACCAGCTTTCAGGCCGGGATTTATGCAACTACCGGGTTTATTCTCATGAGTTAATCGCACCCTGGCGGATCACTCCCGGATACATCACCGTAACCCGACCCCCGGCTGCTACTC
Source organism: Pseudomonadota bacterium (assembly GCA_039714155.1). Classification (GTDB taxonomy): domain Bacteria; phylum Pseudomonadota; class Gammaproteobacteria; order UBA9214; family UBA9214; genus SZUA-186. The sequence goes on from JBDLJX010000091.1 coordinate 1,050, forward strand.
GGCCCGGCTTTGCCCCACGCTGCGCTTGGCAGGCGGCTGCCACAGTGAGACATGATTTCCAAAAATACAGATGGATAATGCGACAATATCTGTCGCAACAAAGCTATACTGTCTTTAGTAATTCGTTAGCCACATAAGGTCGGCACAAATGTCTCAGGTATTCTTGCGCCAATGGGCGATGTTGCGTCTGATACCGCGTGCACCACGAAAGATAGATGCCAAATCCATCTTGGAACGCCTCGATGTACAAGGCTTTCCTACTGATATTCGCACAATTCAGCGTGACCTGCAGAAACTGTCGGGACTGTTTCCGCTCGAGTGCGACGAGCGGAGTAAACCCTTTGGGTGGTACTGGGGAAAATCGGCTGCTGTAGAACACCTGCCCGGAATGGATCCCCAGACCGCATTGACCTTCGTCCTTGTGCAACAGTTTATGGAGCCTTTGCTGCCGCACTCTACGCTAAGGTACCTGACCCCTCATATCCGGCTGGCTTCCAGGGTGTTGAAAGAATCATCGACGGTCCCGTTGAGCCAGTGGCCAAAAAAGGTGCGGGTGGTACCAAATGGGCAACCGTTGCTGCCTCCAGAGATTAATCAAAAGGTGCTGGACGTGGTGTATGACGCGCTTCTCCAGGGGCGTCGCTTTGAGGTCGACTATCTGGCGCGAAATTGTGAAGAAAGACAAGACTTCGAGGTCAATCCGCTCGGTCTGGTGTTGAGAAATTCAGTCACGTACCTGGTTTGTACACTGTGGGAATATGAGGATATCCGGCTGCTGGTACTCCATCGCATGCGTGCCGCCAAGAGTATGGATTGCCCTTCGACGGTACCAGGGGACTTTGACCTCGAAAGCTATATACAATCCGGGGCCTTCGGTTTCCCCGGTGATCCCGGCCCGATACGGGCTATCCGGTTCAAGGCGTTGTTTGATCCAGGGGCCGCACAACACTTGTTTGAACTCTCAATCAGCGAAAATCAGCGGTTAACCGAGCAGCCGGATGGGCGTGTCCTGTTGGAGGCGACTGTCTTGAATACCGGTGAACTACACTGGTGGTTACAAGGATTTGGTGAACTCGTTGAGATTGTCGCGCCCAAAAAGCTCCGCAGGATATTTGCAGACGCTGCATTACGACAGGTGGAAAACTATCAATAGGCCGCTCGAGGCATGTCCTTGCGGGCTTTAGGTGTCAAACACCTGATGAGTAAGAATGGACTTGTTCTGGACTATGCGCGAGTAAAAGTGAAACTGCAGCGAATATGGCGCCCAGGTAATGATGCCATCAGTTACAGGCATGAGGTCCTGAAATACCAGTCGTACTTGTACTAACACTTCCAGCGGTACGTGGCAGCGGGCCTTCCCGGCCAGTGCCTTGCCCTTCATGCTCCCATCCAGCCTGAGCTGGTATGTCCGGTTCCTGTAAATAAACAAATGCAGGCTTTCCTTCCCTGTATCTGCAGAAACCCCGGGACATTCCGAGAGCGGGGCATCGCGTCCATTATTGGTCAGATAATACATGTGGATGATGTAGTTATCGGTATAGGTAGTGTGCCGGCTAATTGGTTCATCAATGCATTCAAACGGATCTATAGCTTCCATCGGTATGTCCACCCGGGTGTTTCCGAAGACAAATCAATGATAGCTCACGTATGCGACATTATATGTCGCAGGTGTGAATATTATAGGGCCTGTGTCCAAACAGATGAGAAGGCTCTGAACTGATGCAAACAATATCCAGCCAGATACGACCCCTGGCGCCTGAGGAAGACGAGAAAATAATTCTAGGCACATACCTGAGCCATACTGAGAGGAGGGATGAAATTGCTTCGCGCATAGCCACAGGAGACTTTCTCTCAAAGATCAACCGACAGATATTCAGAAAGTTATGCAAATATCAACGTCATGATGCCACATATCCTGACGCAGCTGCGCTGATGGAACGGCTTCGTACACAACTGCGTTCACATGCCGGGATCGTATCTTACATCTCGGTATTGATCGCGGATTTCAGCGATGCAGCCAGGCTGGATTCAGCAATAAACACTGTATTGAAGTTATCTGCGCAGCGCCAACTAATGAATATTGGAGAACAGTTTAAACGCAATGCAGCGGCTGGAAACGCAGCCAGATTATTTTGCGTAATGAATGAAGCTGCCTACCTGATTGACAGTATGAAGAAATCTGGCTCACAGCAAACATCTGCACTCATTGAGGTCAAGGACCTCGTGTTAGATGAGGTTGACCGTATCGAAAAGCAATGCGGTAAGGATGCTGGTATGACGGGTGTATCAACCGGGTTCACGGATATCGATGATCTTACTGGCGGATTACGGGGATCTGAACTTGTCGTGCTTGCAGGTCGACCTTCGATGGGAAAAACCACACTGGCATTAAATATAGTTCTCCATTCCGCAGTAAAGAATAATGTACCGACCGCAATATTTTTCTCGACAGGTTCAGCAACACTCCTGGTTCGACGCATGTTATCCGCCCTGGGACGCATCGATCAATCGGACATCAGGACCGGTGCCTTGCAGGAAGAGGACAGGTTAAAACTGGAAACTATAGTATCGGAGCTAAGTCAGGCGCCTCTGTTTATTTCTGATGCCGCCAACGTAACAATCAGTGAGTTGTCGGTTCGGGCAAGAGCGCTTTGCAGGGAGAAAGGCCTGGGCTTACTGATAATTGATGATCTTGAAGGGCTTCGAATCCCCGGACTCACACATGGTAGCGAAGACCATTCAAGAGAGTTATTAGCTGCGCTGAAAATACTGGCAAAGGACCTGGATATACCGGTGTTAGCACTTTCCAGGCTGAATCGAAGTCTTGAGCGCCGGTCCGATAAAAGACCGATGCTTTCTGATATTTATGGATCCAGCGCTATCGAGAGGCTTGCGGATACAATATTGTTTTTGTACAGGGATGAAGTGTATGAGGAAGACAGTCCCGCTAAAGGAACCGCGGAGATAATCATAGCAAAGCAAGCCAATGGCCCTGCTGGTATACGAATATTGGCCTTCAAGCCAGAATATGCATTATTTATGGATTATGATGATACTTATCACCATGCAATAGTGTAATGGTTAGTTATTCAGCCTGTAGTTGATAGAGAGATACTGAGATATTCTTGGTTTCCTGTTCGGCAATGTCATTTTAAATATAACCCATTGAGGAAAAGTGCATATGAACAAGGACGAAATACCGGGAATTGCAAGAAAGAACCTTGCTTGTCTATTAAATGAATCTGGCAGTATTCTTTACAGTAGTCATGAAACATTAAAGCCTAATGATGTGTATCTGCTGGGATTTAATCCAGGCGGTGAGGGTGGAAATACATTATCGAGCAGCATTGATCAACTACTCGAGAATCAAGCCAATGCTTACCTGGATGAGTGTTGGGGAAATAGAAATGCTTCATGGAAAAAAGGCGAAGCGCCATTACAAAAGAGAGTATGTTGGCTGCTTGAAAGGCTTGGCTTTGAACCACGAGAAGTTTGCGCAAGTAATTTAATCTTTCTTCGGAGTCGAGATGCAAAAGGAATTAACTATAGATTAGCTGAACAATGCTGGCCTGTTCATGAGGCCATTATGAAAATAGTAAAACCTAAATTAATACTTGCATTTGGTAATTCAAAGGTATCGCCTTACAGATATTTGTATAGGATGTTTGGTGGTACTGAAGAAGATAATACCCCTCCCTCTGGGCATGGAAACTGGAGAATAAGAGGCTTTGAAACTGAAATAGATAATCAGCCTATTTATGTGGCTGGCCTGCCACATTTGAGCAGATACAACATCACAGGCCAGGAAAGTGTCATAGATTGGTTAAAATCAAATTAATATAACAATGCAAATTAACTCGAATAGTCAAAAGGCGCGTTGATCCACCGCAACCCGACCCCGGCCGCTACTCGGTCCGGCTTCGCCCCACGCTGCGCTCGCCGCTCCGCCAGCCTCGCAACGGCCTCCGCAGTCCCAACATACTCCGTCCCTCCAGACCGCCACCGCCTCGCATGGCCTTGCCCGGCGCGGCCGCGCTCGGCAGGCGGCTGCCACAGTGAGCCCCCGTACAGCAGTGGTTCTACCGAACATAAGTCGCCCCCGCGCCAACCACGCCCTTATTTTCAGCAGTAATGATATTACTATAGTGGATTTAAGCATCTGTTATGAATAGAAAATACATATCCATCGGCCTTTCCCAACCCCCGGCCAGCCTTGACTATTCGTTATATTCCATATATATAACTACTATGGAAAACAACGAAGCGGTGTGAATTATGGCCACATTATCGGATACCGAGTTGCTGCACGATGTCGAGCAGACAATTGCTGAATCGCAGAGCGAGGATGCAATGGCCGTCATCAAGCGGAGTGTCGAGACCATCCTGTCGCTCAGCCAGGGCAAGCGCTTGAGCGTACCCAAGGCGCGGCGCATGTTGCATGCCAATGACGCCGAGTTGCTTGGCCTGGTGGCGGAACATGTACTGGAGCGCGAGCCGCTGGGGATCTCGAAACGCGCGCGACTGCGCCTGCAGGGCCGCTTGCGATTCCGGGACATGCTCAAAGAGGCCGGTGGTGTGTATACCGCCGCCGAAGTCAGTGACCTGCTCGGCATTACCGAGGACGCCATTCGGAAGCGGGCCAGCGCCAGAAAGCTAATCGCGGTCCGTCAGGGTGAACACTTTGTATATCCGGTTTGGCAATTCAGCTCGGATGGTACGGTACCAAACTTCGAGACCGTGCTGCAGTTACTGGAAGACGATCACTACGTCGATCAATGTCGCTTTTTCCTCACACCGGATGCGGACCTGGGGCAATCACCGATCGAGGCGCTCTCCACATCACCCGACCAGCTTGAGCTGATCCAACGCAAGGCAAGGCAGTTTGGCCAGCAGGGTGCCCGGTGACGGACGACTACCCCGGGCCGCCGGCCCATGAGCGTGTAACACCACTAATCATCACACTCTCGGCTGGCGATGTACTCTACCGTTTTAATCCGGCAGGCAAGAAATCGGGACTGTTTTTCGGCAAGACCGGTGATTATCGCTGGGATGCACCGAATCATTCCTATGGGGTGTTATATGCCAGCCGGGATGTAGATACGGCCTTTGCGGAAACCTATGGGCATGGTGTCACCAAACATTCGCTGGATACAAACAAGGTCATCAGTCATGACAGCCTCAAGAAACGTGACATTTATGAATTCACCGTGCAACAGGAACTGCAACTGGCGATGTTCTATGGTGAGGGGCTGTCGGTGCTGAGTCTCGATGCCAATATCTGCACCATGCCAGACTACAGCGTCCCGCAACAGTGGTCCGGCTGGGTCCATAATCTCAGAAACAAACCGGACGGCATAATCTACCTGCCACGTCACCTGACAACCGGTGCCTCGGTCGCCCTGTTCGAGCGCGCGGCAGCTGGCCTTGCTGAAAAATCACTGGGTGTAGCGGACAAATATCGTGATCCGGATACCGGCCGGACGATTGATGACATCCTCGAAAGCCAGGGCTGGGCGTTGCATGAGTGAACGGACAATCAAGAATCGACTCATTGCCCTCGGGAAAGCACAACACAAAGGCAGGCCCAGGTTTGTCCCCTTCACTGGCGAGCGCAGGTATGACGAGTTGCTGAATGATCTAAGTAGATATCCACATGCCATCGTGATCGCTTGTGTCACTAACTGACAAATCAAGGCGGAGAAGGCGTGGGCTATTCCTTGCTACTAACTTTAGTAAGCAGTTTTCAACCTCTTATTTTGATCAGCAACCGGTCCAGCTGGTTGGCGAAGGCCTGACGGTTGGCCTGGCTGAACGATGCCGGCCCCCCGGTATCCACACCGCTGCTGCGCAGGGTGTCCATGAAATCCCGCATGCTCAGGCGCTGGCGGATATTGTCTTCGGTGTAGAGATCACCGCGCGGGTTCAGGGCCAGGCAGCCTTTGGCGATAACCTCGGCGGCCAACGGGATATCCGCGGTTATCACCAGGTCACCCGCTTTCGCCTGCTGTACGATGTGGTTGTCTGCAACATCAAAGCCGGCTGCCACCTGAATCGATTGGATATGGCGGGACCGGGGGACCTGCAGAGGTTGGTTGGCAACCAGGGTCAGCGGCACGCCCACTCTGTCCGCGGCCCGGTACAGGATCTCCTTGATCACTTTCGGGCAGGCATCGGCATCGACCCAGATCTGTTTTGAGTTCATCATCATATTGTAATCACCGGGCAGGGGATTATACTGCGCCGCCCGGCCATACATTGACTACGTTTCCCCCTCACCCGGTACCCCCGATGTCCGATGCCCCTGTCTCCAGCTTCCGCGACCTGAATCTGCCGGCCCCGTTGTTGAGCGTGCTCGATGAGGTTGGCTACGAAACCCCCACCCCGATCCAGGCCCAGGCCATTCCCCATTTGCTGGAGGGTCTGGATCTGCTGGGACACGCCCCCACCGGCACCGGCAAGACGGCTGCTTTTGCCTTGCCGCTACTGTCGCGACTCGACATCGACCAAAAGCAGGTACAGGTGATGGTGCTCACACCAACCCGCGAACTGGCCATCCAGGTGGCTGAGGCCTGGCAGCGTTATGCCTCCCACATCAGGGGTTTTCACGTGTTGCCAATTTATGGCGGTCAGGCTTATGCAGGGCAGATACGGCAGCTGAAGCGGGGCGTGCATGTGGTGGTCGGTACCCCGGGCAGGGTGATGGATCACATGCGCAAGGGTACGCTCAAGCTGGGTGGCCTGCAGGCGCTGGTGCTGGATGAAGCGGACGAGATGCTGCGCATGGGTTTCATCGATGATGTCGAATGGGTCCTGGAGCAGATACCCGAGCAGCGCCAGATGGCACTGTTTTCCGCGACCATGCCGAAAGAGATCCAGCGCATCGCCCGGCGTTATCTGCACGACCCGCGTGAGATTGCCATCAAGGCTCGCACCGCCACTGCCGAAACCATCCGTCAGCGCTACTGGCTGGTCAGCGGTCTGCACAAGCTGGATGCGCTGACCCGGATTCTGGAGGTGGAGCCCTTCGATGCCCTGCTCATGTTTGTGCGTACAAAGATCGCCACGACGGAGTTGGCCGAGCGGCTGGAGGCCCGGGGTTACGCGGCCGCGGCGCTGAACGGCGACATGGCGCAAAAACACCGCGAGCAGATGGTCGAACGCCTGAAACGGGGCTCACTGGATATTCTGGTTGCCACCGATGTCGCCGCACGCGGTCTGGATGTGGAGCGCATCAGCCATGTGATTAACTACGACATTCCCTATGACACCGAGGCCTATATCCATCGCATCGGCCGCACCGGCCGGGCAGGACGCCAGGGCGATGCCATCCTGTTTGTCGCCCCCCGGGAACGGCGGATGCTCAATGCCATTGAAAAGGCGACCCGGCACAAGATCGAGCCGCTGAAGTTGCCCTCGACCGAGATGGTCAACAGCAAACGGATCGCCGCTTTCAAGCAAACCATCAGCGATACCCTCGCCGCCGGTGAACTGGATTTCATGCAGAGCCTGCTGGAACAGTATCAGCAGGAGCACGATGTACCGGCGCTGGAGATTGCTGCGGCACTGGCCAAGCTCTCCATTGGTGATAAACCATTGTTGCTGGCTCCGGAAAAAAAGAAACCGGCGCGTCGCCCGGCTGAGTCAAAGGCTGAATCAGGGGCTGGGCCAGGGCGGCGCAAGGAACGGGGTGACAAGCGCCAGGGCAAGCCAAATCAGCCCAAGTCCAGGGCCCGGACCCGGCCTCCCAGGGGCATGGAGCGGTTCCGCATCGAGGTGGGGCATCAGCACGAGGTCAAGCCCGGCAATATCGTCGGCGCCATTGCCAATGAGGCGGGGCTGGATGCCCAGCACATCGGGCATATCGATATTCACACGGAATTCAGCCTGGTCGATCTGCCCATCGGCATGCCGAAAGAGGTGTTCCAGGATCTCAGGAAGGCCCGGGTGTGCGGTCAACGCATGGATATCTCACAGCTGGGTCAGCCCGGAAAAAAGAAAAAAGGCGGGCATAAGGCGAAAAAACGAAAGAGCACTGGATAAATTTCTGGTATAGTACGCCGCTTCCGGGTGCTTGACCGGTTAGCACCCTTCGCGATCTTGAGGTCGCCGGAAACACTCTTGAGCTGTTTGCCTCACCTAGTATTAGTCAGGGCCTCCCGCTTTTAAAGAATCCCTTATCCAGCCCGGACCGGCTCCCGCCAGTGAATACTGCCGCAGGGAGGGCAAGACTGGAGTATACCCCAATGTCATTCGATACCCTCGGCCTGTCGGCCGGACTCCTGCGCGCCATCGGCGAGCAGGGCTACAGTGAACCCACCCCTGTCCAGCGCAAGGCGATCCCCGTCATTCTGGAAGGCAAGGATGTGATGGCCGGCGCCCAGACCGGCACCGGCAAAACGGCCGGCTTCACGTTGCCGTTGCTGCAGCGACTAAACGCAAATCCCGTCAACAACGGACGGCGCCCGGTTCGGGCCCTGGTCCTCACCCCGACCCGGGAGTTGGCGGCCCAGGTCGGTGCCAGCGTGGATACCTACGGCCGTCACCTGCCACTAAAATCGGCAGTAGTCTTCGGTGGGGTCAAGATCAATCCGCAGATCGAAAAACTGCGGCGCGGCGTCGATATCCTGGTGGCGACACCGGGCCGGTTACTGGATCACGCCGGTCAGAGGACGGTGGATCTGTCGCAGGTCGAAATCCTGGTACTGGACGAAGCCGACCGCATGCTGGATATGGGCTTTATTCATGATATCCGCAAGGTGCTTGCCCTGCTGCCCAAAAACGGTGCCCGTCAGAACCTGCTGTTCTCCGCCACCTTCTCTGGCGAGATCAAACAGCTTGCCGACCGTCTGCTCAACCGCCCCGAACTGATCGAGGTGCCACGCTGCAACGCCACCGCTGAACGGATCAGGCAGGTGGTTCACCCGGTGGACAGGCAGCGCAAGCGGGAATTGCTGAGCCACCTGATCGGTTCGCAAAACTGGCGTCAGGTACTGGTGTTCACCCGCACCAAACACGGCGCCAACCGTCTGGCCCAGCAACTGGAGAAGGACGGTCTGAGCGCCGTCGCCATTCATGGCAACAAGAGTCAGGGCGCCCGTACCCGGGCATTGGCCGGCTTCAAGAGTGGTGAAGTGCGGATACTGGTAGCTACCGATATCGCGGCCCGCGGCCTGGATATCGATCAGCTGCCCCACGTCGTGAACTACGAACTGCCCAACGTGCCGGAGGACTATGTGCACCGTATTGGCCGCACCGGCCGCGCTGGCAACGAGGGTGAGGCGGTTTCCCTGGTGTGCGTGGATGAACTCAAACTGTTGCGGGACATCGAACGATTGCTGAAAAGCGAAATTCCCAGGAACGTTCTGGAAGGTTACCAACCCGATCCCAACATCAAGGCAGAACCCATTCAGAATGGACGCAACGGCAGGGGTCGTTCCCAGCCACGGAATCAGGTCAACGGCCGGGGCAGATCGACAGCCAAAAAATCAGCGGGTGCCCGGAACGCGTCCGCATCGACCGGATCAGGGGGGAAGCGTGCTGCGTCGAAACCCGCACACAAGCATGTCCGGCGCAAGTCCAGCGACACCCCGGCGAAGCCGCAGCATCGGCACTCGCGTTCCGGTCAGGGTGGGGAGAGGGCGGCACTGCTAGGTGGCTGATTCCGGGGTGAGTAACGGCAGCCCCCCCATGGG
>JBDLJX010000092.1:0-10520 GCA_039714155.1 Pseudomonadota bacterium
AAGCTGTAGTTCTCGGCTTTGAAGTCTGGAAACCGCTTTTTGAAGTAGTCCTGATAAATCTCGAGATCGGTATCGGGAGATACTCCCGCAAGAACGGACATTGCTCCCATTCCCAGTAGCATCAAACTCATTACCGCCACTAGCATGTTTTTCATCTCGTCATCCTCCATCAATATATATTGAGTTTTACCTGCATACGCCCGGTCACTTGACTCTTTCTCCCGATGTTCTGTATGAAACCAAGGCTCATACTCCTAAGGGTTCAACGGCACGTGATAGATGAGATAATTTCGATTCTTGCTCCTGGCAGGAAAGCTCTGAACACTAAACCTATACACGAGGTGAATTTCTAAAGTGTGTAAAGAAAGTCGATAATCAGCTGAGTCTGATTATCATCAACAAGCCCATTACGCCCGAAGGGCGGCATCATGGCATCCGGTTTGATCGCGACATGGGGATCGTAGATGATCTCGTAGAGCCTTTTGCTGTCCGGAAATCGTGCTTTCATCGCCAGCAAGGGTGGTCCGACCGTACCTGCCTGGTTGGTCCCCTCAAACTGATGACACGCCTGGCATAGATTGATGGTCAGTTCTTTGCCTTGTTCCAGAGGTGTCTTGGCTTTCTCTGCGGCGATCGCGTTGTGGGAGATGAGGAAACTTCCTATAATCAAGGTGCTGGCGACACAGGTGAAAATCGTCGTAATAATGTATTTCATGGCTCCTCCTACCTGTTGTTGGCAACCTTGTCAAAGTATAGTAAATCCACTGCTTTTTTCCAGTCATCAGTGGTAGTGTTCCGGACGCCATACTGGTTTGTGGCGATCCCGCAGTAATAAGGGAGTATACCTCCCAAACCTAAAATCGCGGGAGAAGGCCTCTCTGAGTATCAATCGGGTGGTGAGTGACTGTTACTGTTGTTCCGCTGGCCCTTCACACCAGCACCTCACCCGTCATGGTTTCGTGAATAGCCCGAAATGGCCGACAGTCGAGGTCTAATACCTGGATGTGAATGTCTGGTATACGCTACGTTTCTGCCGGTCCGGCATTTAATTCGAAGGTCTACAACGGGTCGATAGTCCCCGTTTAGCAGGAATTACAGCGACTTGGCCCTTGAATTACCGGTGTCCACCGCAAACTTGCCGTTCATAACCTGGGCGGAGCTACACCACCACATTCTTGTAAACGGGGAAGTCCGGCCACAACCGGTCATTCAGTCCTATGAGAAAACGGCGACCCGAAAAATGCGTTCACCACTGGATGGTATAATGCGGGTATATTGCTTTGAAGATGGCACGGCTTGCCCCTGGCGAAACACAAGCGCTGCGCCAAGCCCCGTTAACCATTGAAGAAATCGTCGGCGGTCGAGTGCCATAACGAAATACCCCTCAGACAAATCAGTTTATGCTTCTATCTCTTAAGCGGAAACAAACGATCAATATTGCCTTTGGCAATTAATTGTGCAGATGTCGAATTTAACTGGCCGAGCCAGTGTTGTGCGTATTGCGCATGTTCGGACAAACTTGCCCAGCGTGTGGGAATATAGGTATCCATACCCAACATAAAGCGTTCCGGATATTGCTCCAGTAATGTTTTCCATTCAGTCAAAAGTTTATCTTCCTCATCCATCATGTTATAGCGAAAAGACAGTTCGCAATTTAATGATGGATACAGCTCAAGTAATCGACGCACATCATCAACCGGATGATCCATACCACAATGAGCCCAGATCAGGGTCACATTTGGCTGCATGTTAATCAATGCCTCAATGGTTTCAGCATCTGAATGGGCACTCACCATCAGTTGATGATCGGCAACAATCTGCATTAGCTGTTGCACAACAGGTGAATCCTTATGTGTCTTAAATAAATGAAACTCGCCAAAACCCTGATAGATTCCAGTCGCCAATTGTTGTTTTATGTAATCGATAATCGCCGGACCAGAATGCCAGGTATAACGGTCACGATAAATGCGGTAAGGTCTTAAAAAAGGAATAATACGTTCTGGCGATAACCGGTAAAGTTTTTCTGTGCCAGCTGTCGGCGTACTGGAAACAATTGCACGTTGAATACCATTTTCAGTTAATAAGCGGAGTGCACCTTCGGCTGGCAGATCATTCCAGACATCCTGATTATAATGAATATGCCCATCATTCAGATCATACGCCCATGAAGACATGGAAAGAGCAAACAATAAGATAGCGAGTATACGTATTAACATATGAATCGCCCTGGTTCTGTAGACACTTACGAGCGTTACAATGTAACTGTAGCGGAGGTGGATATGGGTGGAAAGCGGTATAACGAAAAATTCAAGATGAATAATAGCGACTTTCTCTCCGTCCTTTTTCCATTTATCGCAGACATTCAATCTCAGACGCTGAACTTCTTGTCTGGGTCGGTTCTCCCCGTTTAGCGATTTCTAATATTAGCGACTGGTGTACTTCCGAGAACGGCCCAATCCCGTCATACAGGTACGATCTCTCAACGGCAACTACGCAACGTAAGCAGACCTTCGGTTTCAGCCAACGAACTGACACTATGTGCAAAATTCAACGGTCAAATTCAATCGGCTAGCACGTTTTGCAGAAACCATCAGGAATGAAAAAGGCCGACCCCACCAAGGGTCAGCCTCCAAACAAAAGCCAGAACTGTTTGTTTTACTCAGCCAGCGTCAGACCACTGGGCACTCTCGCCGGCACATCGTCACGATTATCGACACTGCTCTGATCCGTCAGAGCGTTAAGGAAGTCGATGATCTGATCGACATCTTTGGGGCTGTACTCCATCGCACTAGGCAGTTCGGTGTGTGCTGCGATCTCCGCAACACGGGCAGGATCATCCATCACAATAAAGTCCAGTTCGTCCAGATCATGGCGCGAAGGTAATTTGGCTTGGCTCTGATCATAGTTGCTGATTCCCTTCACTGTATCGATGTGATGTTCCACCACTGCACGCAGTGTGTTGTACGGTCCAGTATGACCGTATGGTGCATTTAGTGCTACGTTGCGCAGCGAAGGGGTACGGAACTTGTAACGGTCGGCCGGATCACCGGTGACCTGCTCGCGCCCGAAGTCTTCGTGCCCGTCAAAGCCATCACCGCGACCCGCACCGATCTGAGGCATAGCATTCGAGTGGAACGCATGGTCGGTCTGGAGCACACCGCTGTGACAATCCGCACAAGCAGTGCCTTTTCTACCCTTGTAGAACAGTTTCATGCCTTCGATGGCATTCTTGCTCATGGCCTTCTTGTCACCGCGCAGATAGTGGTCGAAGGGGCTGTTGTCGGCACGCCAGAAGACACGCTCGAAGGCCGAAATGGCATTGGCCGCGTGTCCGTAGGTGATGTCAGAAGCAATATCGATATCGTCAAAGGCTGCGATGAACAGGTTCACGTACTCAGGAATGCCCTGCAAACGTCCGGCCAGTTGCTCCCAGACGCCACCGGTGCCGGCGATATTACCGGCGTCGGCTGCATCGGCAACAGAGTTTTCACCCGCCTGACCGGCCATTTCAGTCGCTGAGGTCACCGGGAACATGGCCTGACAAGCCAAGACGTTCTCCAGATTATCCGGCAGATCGGTGCCGGCCGGTGTCTTGCAGCCACTCGGGAACGCATCATTTAACTCGACACGACCATCGTGGAACATAGCGGTGAATTCCTTGGCGCCTTCGTTCCACACGTGCGGTGAATTACGCGGTACACGTTCAACCACGGCGTCCGCACCCGAACCGGTATCACGGGTCACGCCCAGACCGCGGGCACCCTCACCAATCGGCAGCGACAGTCCGTCACCGGTGTTGGTCAGCGAATGGTGGCAGGTGGCGCAGGAAATGTTCTGGTTGCCACTGAGGATCTTGTCGAACATGAGAAATCTGCCCAGCTCCACCTTGGTCTCGCCCGGGGCGCCATTATCGTGGAAATCACTATCGGCCAGCGGAACCAGATCTTTTGATAACGCTGCACCACTGAACAACAACAGCGAAAGAATGGATGCAGCGGTGATAGATAATTTATTTTTCATTAGCCTATATCTCCATGGTTATTGTGCTTGTTTGATATAAAAGGACACCTTGTCCTCATTCAAACAGCCCGTCCCTGATCGCTCTTGATATCGAGCCTTGCTGGCAGGCGACCAAATAGACTGATAACTGTTTAACAATAACAAACCATGAACACGGGACATATAGGGAAATTTCTGATATTTACTGAAGCAACTATTCACATAGGTTCATACCCTCCAGCGCATCCTCAGATGGATTACTCAAGCGTGGACGCAGCGCATATCTCGGCTGATCGCTGGACTCTTGCTTGTTGCCAGCATGAATCCTGAGCAACTCGATATGGGTGGCGAGCGGCAGTAGAGCCCTTGGGAAATGAATGACCGCTTTATATCTTCAAACAGACATCAAACGCAGACACGATGAATGGCAACTTCTGGCCGATACTGTTGAAAAACCCGGTATTTTCTAGTCGAGTACGGATCAGTAATAATTTGACCTTCTGTAATCGGTTCTAGGCGATTTTCTCTGTACAGGTAATGCGTTTCGATACCCTGAAAATGAGTCCTTTACATCATATGAGAGTTTTTCAACACAATAGGCCGTACTCGGTCCTACAGGAATTTCTTATATAAGATTTCGTTAAAGGACGGGAGACAGCGGGGAGTGTTTACCATTATCCAGCCGCTTACTGGCAGACAGTTGTATATACCTTAAATTTATACCCACGAATTTCTGTTGTGCGTACAACGTTGTGGATAACAACGACCTATCCCGTTTATTTGTGTAGGATTTTGCAGCACTGACGTAAAAAGAATATCGGGTGTTCTTGATCTGTATCAATTATCATTCTCATTTGTACTGGTGTAATGCCAATTCTTTTGCAAGAGCCTGAACAGGGATGCCAGGATTATCTGGATAGGGAAGTCTGTTATGGGTAGTTAACAACTTCCAATATTCCGGAGCCCTGATTATGAAACTCTCCCGACTGATTGTGCTGGTATCCCTGCTCGCTTTTTCCTCTGCCTGGTCACTGCCTTCGCATGCAGTAGAATTCAAGGTCGATTGCTCGTCACTTGATGACTGCATGACCAAGGGCGACAAACTCACCAAGAAACGCAAGCTTTCCCTTGCGCTCGAAGCCTACCGTAGTGCCATCAAGTTTGATGTGGAAAACAAGGACGCATGGCGGAAGTTCGAGAAAATTGTCGTGCGTATTTCCGAAGAAGGCGGTTGCTGACAATACCTGGTTGACAGGGCGGAGGGAGCTTTCACATGTTGAACTTGCGTAACCAATGGCCATTCTGGGTCAGTGGTGTTTTTGTCGGCATCGCCGAGATTATGAATTACATCGTTCTCGAGAAGCCGATCGGACTGACTACAGGACTGGTGGAGATGACGGCTGCTTTTGAACAATCCGTTGCGCCGGGGATTGACTGGTGGTCACGTGCCTATGATCCCAATGTGCACTGGATCATCATCGGTGTGGTTATCGGCGCCTGGCTGGTGGCACGTGCAGAACGTGAATCACGCGGCTGGGTAAAATACCCGGCCAGGGAACTGGTACTCGCCTTTGTCGGTGGCTTCGTCTTCAGTTTTGGCACGCGACTGGCGCATGGTTGTACCACGCACCACTTCCTCGGCGGCCTGCCATCCATGTCGACCGCCTCCCTGCTGTACCTGACGACCATCCTGCCGGCCGGCTTTCTGACCTTTTACCTGATGGCCAAAATGAAAATCGGCTATGTCTTCAAAGGGCAGGAAAACCGCGCAACCTCGGAATACGGTTGCCACAAGGGCGGCAAGATGGGGCTTGACGGGCTGGCCTGCGAGAACAGTCGCAACTACAACCCGCGGCGTGACTGGCTGCGCATCTCCATTCTGGTGCTGATGTTTGCCTTTTTCATGAACGCCATTGTCGGCTCCTTCATCTACGGCACGGAGGATGGACTGTTTGGCTGGAACTATGCGATCAGCTCCATTGGCTGGGGTCTTGCTGTCTGGTTGCTGCTGGTGGGCCTGGTTGCCGGTATCGGCATGGCCAAGACCGGCTTTGGCACCGAGTGCGCCTTCATGACGCCGGAAATCTCGATGGGTCTGGAACACAAGGGCAGTTTCTTCGAGAAAAAGTGGCTGATACCAGGTTCAACGCGGGTGATGTTCCGCTCCATGTCACCGTTCACGGCCATCTTCATCGAAATCCTGCTGCTGTGGGGCGCCATTATGATCGGCTGGCAGTTCTTTGATATCAAGCTGCCCTTGGGCATGAACCCGACCTGGGTACTGCTGCTGGGCGCAGCCTGCCAGGGCTTTGGCTCGGTGGCTATGATCGGCTGCGAAATCCGTACCTACATGCGCCTCGGCCTGGGTTACATGACAGCCGTTGCCGCTTTCCCCGGCTTCCTGCTCGGCTACCTGCCCTACACGCTGAACACGGATTACTGGGAAGACCTGGCGCGTGAAACGACCATTTCAAAAATCAAGCATGTGCCGGATTTGTTCAGTCATGATCCGGTGATACAGGCGCTGGTCGGGCTGGCATACGGCGTTCTGGTTGTCGGTTTGCTGGTCTGGAGTGTCAAGCGTGGTATGCGGCTAACCGGGTTCTCTTTCCGGGAATTAATGACGCATGCCAACGACGAACTGACGATCAAGTACTTCGAGCGCTATACGAAGACTTACGGTGATGAAGACGAAAGACGTGAGAAGGCAACCGGCAAACCCGGGTTGGCTGGTGCAATGACCGAGGGCGCCTGACGTGCTCAACCGCCGCAACTTTATGCTGGCATCGCTTGCTACTGCATTGATGCCGGGTGCAGTAACAGCCAGCACGCGTGCAGATAAACCACTTTCATGGGTGGGCTTTCAGCATGAGATGAAGCAACTGGCGTCGGCCTATGCAAACAGGGCCATAACGCAACGTGATACGGCAGCCCGGGGCGTGCAACTGTTGCAACAGCTGGATACATCTGACAATGACTTTCAGGCCGCGGTTCACGCGTCCCATGAGTCGGGCAACCGGTTCTGGCTGTGGCAGCGCCTCACGAAATACAGCGGCATCAAGGGCGGCATCCTCAATATTGAACAGGGCCAGGATGTGCCCTTGCATGACCATCCGGACGCCACCGGCATGGTGCGTGTATTGACGGGCGAAGTCGAGGTCTGGCAATTCGACCGGTCCGTGACGGTGGCAGCTGCCGAGACAGACAATCAGGCTGTACTGGAGCGTGTTACACATCGTGTCATGCAGCCTGGTGATATCGCGGTCCTGTCGCCCGACCGCGGAAATATCCATGCACTACGGGCGCGCAGCAAGTCATGCAGCATGCTGGATTATTTTATTCCACCGTATGAGCGCAGTCGTCGAACCTGGTTCCATCCAATGGACAATGATTGGGACAGCAAGACGAATATTACCTGCCGATGCGTGCCCGAAAACGATTTCTATATGTCCTGACAGGCATAGTGTTTAATGTAAATCAACTGGAGGATCTACCCATGAGTATTATTCAATCAATCAGAAATCTCGTTACAGCACTGATTACCGTTTCTGCAGTATTCGCCATATCCGGGAATGCGCTGGCTGATGACTGGTCAAAACTGCATGCAAAGAAACAAACCAAGCTCGGACTTTACATGACAGCCGAGCAGGCCTACAAGCATACGATGGATAACATGGACAAAACCCTGTTCATTGATATACGAACACCTTCAGAACTGAATTACCTGGGGGCTACTACCGTGATGGATGCGCATGTGCCGTTTGTCTTCATGGATACGACCGGCTGGAATGACAAAAAGCACCGCTACCTGCGTGCGGATAACAAGAATTTCGTGGCCGATGTTGAAGCACAGCTCAAGGGCAAGGGCTTGACAAAGGATGACACGGTTATCCTGACATGCCGTTCCGGCAAGCGCAGTGCATCAGCGGTCAACAAGCTGGCCGATGCCGGGTTTACCAGGGCATACAGCGTTGTTGACGGTTATGAGGGGGACAAGGCCAAGGAAGGTGACAACAAGGGCAAGCGTACCGTGAATGGCTGGAAGAACTCCGGACTGCCCTGGACCTATTCACTGGACAAGGACCTGATGTATTTCACCAAATAATCATCACGTCTTTAATCAGGACAAGAAGGGCCGGAATCTCCGGCCCTTTTTTATTAGCATGGATAAATGATTACTTCCTGACCGGGAAATACCGCTCAAGAAAGGCCTGTACCGCATCCCGGCAGGCATAGCTGTCCGAATATTTTTTCCACAAGGCACGGGAGCCATGCTTGCCATCTGTTGCCGGAATAAATGATGCCTTGTTACCGGATTCAATGGCCGTGAAGAAGCCCATTTATCCGCTTCGTTGCGGGACGAGGTGATAAAGACAGGTCCCGCAAAAGTCCCGCACGGTTTTGCCCTGGGCTGCCTGAACTCCCAACTCCTAAAGCCTCAAAATCAGAGGTCGATAGTATATAGCACTTAGTGCTATACTTGTTAAGACCACAGGGATAGCCGAATGCGGATCTTTAAAAACAAGTGGTTCCAGAAATGGGCCACTGGTGAAGGATTGGATGATGAGGCCCTGCTGACGGCAGTCGAAGAGATGGAAAGCGGCCTGATCGATGCCAGGCTGGGTGGGCATGTGGTCAAGAAACGAGCGGCACTGCCGGGACGCGGCAAACGAGGCGGTTCCCGCACCTTGGTGGTATACCAGCAAGCTGATAAGGCATTTTTTGTCTATGGTTTTGCAAAGAATGAACGGGCGAATATCAGTGAGAAGGAGTTGAAAGCGCTCAAACTGCTGGCAACCGAGTTACTGAGCTATACCAAACCGGCGTTGCTCAAAGCAATCAAAGCCGGCGAATTAATCGAGGTACATGAAGATGGCTAAGTCAATTCTGAAAACAGTGCATGAAACCGCGAAGGGCCTGCACAAGGCAGGCACCATGGATGCTATGACCATGCGCGAGTTCGATGCACTGTGCCTGCCGCCAGTAAAGACCTATACGCCTACACAGATCAAACGCCTGCGCACCCGCTATAAGGCCAGTCAGGCAGTGTTCGCGGCCTTCCTGAATACCAGTCCCTCAACTGTGCAAAAGTGGGAACAGGGCCAGAAGAAGCCGAATGGTCCATCACTAAAGCTGCTGAATCTGGTCGATGCGCATGGCCTAGAAGCGCTGGCTTGAGGCAAGACAGAATTTGATGAGCTGGTCACCAGCATCCAGGAAGCCGGGCAAATCAAGCGTGGCAAGGCCGGGCCGGGTCGCCAGCATGACCTCGGCAGTGTAGACGTGCAGGCCATCCGCAAGAAGACCGGGCTGTCACAGCAGCAATTCGCCCTGTGCCGAATGTTCAACACCGCCATCTCATCCCAGGGCGCACCAGAATATCTCAGCTCTGATAACGATCCACTCTTCCTGTATCACCAATGGCAGGCAAACCTGAGAATTCCGGGTACTGACGAGATCAAAACTGTCCCGTATACACCGCTATCGCATCCCTTCGTCGAACGGTTGATCGGGACCATTCGTCGAGAATTCCTGGACCACACTTTATTCTGGAACGCTACCGACCTGGAAAGAAAGCTGGAAACATTCCGGCAGTATTACAACACTCATCGTGTGCACTCTTCACTTGATGGCGATACACCCTCAGAAATCACCAGCGAAACCGTCATCCGCCGTGCTGATCTCAACAATTTTCAGTGGCGATCTCATTGCCGCGAACTATTTCAGCTGCCTGCTGCCGCCTGAATAACAATTCGCCATACACTGGGTAAATGCATGGCGTGTAGCAGTGTATGATGTCAACACAATTGTTTGGCGACACGGGCAGTATCCAGGTGAGCATGGTAGGTGTCGACAATTTAGCCAAGGTGTACTGGTCCGGCAGCACGCGACAAGTGGTGTTCGACAGGCTGACGTTCAGCGTCAAGAAAGGTGAAACGGTCGCCTTGTTGGGCGCCAGTGGCAGTGGCAAGACGACCCTGCTCAACCTGATCAGCGGTATCGACAGCCCGGACAGCGGTAACGTGTCACTGGACGGTGTCGATGTACACGCACTGGCGGAGCCCGAACGCACCCTGTTGCGGCGACGGCGTATCGGTTTTGTGTTTCAGTTTTTCAACCTTATCCAGACCCTGACGGTGGGTGAAAATATTGCCCTGCCACTTGAACTGCTGGGTGATGACAATCCCGCCGCGCAACAACGCGCTGCCGATCTGATGGAAGATGTCGGACTCGACGGTCTGGAGCATCGTTTTCCGGAAACACTGTCGGGCGGTGAACAGCAACGTGCCGCCATAGCTCGCGCAATGGTGCACCGGCCCGCCCTGTTGCTGGCCGACGAGCCCACCGGCAACCTGGATGAGGATACCGCAGGCCGGATCATCGAGTTGCTCACCGGCCTGGCCAGGAGGCAGGGAACGACCATGCTGCTGGTAACGCATAGCACACGTGTTGCACAGGCGGCCGACCGGATTCTGCGTCTGAGCCACGGGCATATAGCGGCAGACTGAATGCCGTGAAAT
>JBDLJX010000093.1:0-10218 GCA_039714155.1 Pseudomonadota bacterium
AATTACTCGTCCGTTACACAACCCTCGGAAGCATTCTTTACCAACTGGATGTATTTAAACAGCGTGCCGCGCCCGGCCTTGTAGGGCGGCATCTGCCACTCGGCACGTCGCTTCGCCATTTCCTCATCACTGACAGCCACTGACAGACTGAGACTATCGGCATCGATGCTAATGACATCGCCATCGCGCACCAGCGCTATCGGTCCACCCTCCTGTGCCTCGGGGACGATATGGCCAATAATGAAACCGTGAGAACCACCGGAGAAACGGCCATCGGTGAGTAACGCCACATCCTTGCCGAGGCCGGTACCCATGATGGCCGAGGTCGGGGTCAGCATCTCCGGCATACCCGGACCGCCCTTCGGGCCTTCGTAACGAATCACCACCACATCACCCTTGCCGATGCGGTTCTCCTCGAGCGCGGTCAGCATCTCCTCCTCGGAATCAAACACCCGTGCCGGGCCGCTGAATTGCAGGCCCTCCTTGCCGGTAATCTTGGCGACTGAACCACCGGGGGCAAGATTACCCTTGAGGATCTGGATATGTCCGGTCGGCTTGATCGGGTCATCCAGAGTATGAAACACATCCTGACCGGCAGTCAGTCCCGGCACTTCTGCCAGGTTCCCGGCCACGGTTTTGCCGGTCACTGTCAGGCAGTCACCCGCCAACAGGCCCTGCTCCAGCAGGTATTTCATGACGGCCGGTGTGCCGCCAACATTATGCAAGTCTTCCATGACATACCTGCCACTGGGTTTGAGGTCGGCAAGAAACGGAATGCGACTGCTGACCGACTGGAAGTCATCCAGCGTCAGCGATACATCGACAGACCGTGCCATTGCAATCAGGTGCAGCACGGCATTGGTGGAACCACCGAGTGCAATGACCAGCACCATGGCATTTTCGAAGGCCTCGCGCGTCATGATGTCGCGCGGCTTGAGATCTTGCTCCAGCAGGTTATAGATCGCAGTGCCGGCATGAAAACATTCATCCAGCTTCTTCGGATCGACGGCCGGCGTTGATGAACTGTACGGTAACGACATGCCCAGCGCCTCGATCGCAGATGCCATGGTGTTTGCGGTATACATACCACCACAGGCACCGGCACCCGGACAGGAATTTGCAACAATCTGGCTGCGGGTTTCTTCATCGATCTTGCCAGCAAGAAATTCGCCATAACTCTGAAAGGCCGAAATGATATCGAGTGTCTGGTGATCGATGTGACCCGGCTTGATGGTGCCGCCATAGACCATCAGCGACGGGCGGTTCAGGCGGCCCATGGCGATCAGGCAACCAGGCATATTCTTGTCGCAACCCGGGATGGAAATATTGGCGTCATACCACTGCGCACTCATGACCGTTTCAATCGAGTCTGCGATCAGGTCGCGTGACTGCAGTGAATAGCTCATGCCATCTGTGCCCATGGAGATACCATCACTGACACCGATGGTGTTGAAACGCATACCCACCAGTCCGGCAGCCTGCACCCCCTCCCGGACCCGTGCCGCCAGATCGTTCAGGTGCATATTGCAGGTATTACCTTCATACCAGACACTGGCAATACCCACCTGTGCCTTGTCCATGTCCTCCCGGGTCAGGCCGGTTCCATGCAGCATGGCCTGGGAAGCACCCTGCGACCTGGGTTGGGTAATGCGGGAACTGTAACGGTTTAGCTGGTTTGTCATGCAAGTACTCCAGAGCACTAGGGAACAGTCGGAAAAACAGCCAGTCATTGTACAGACCCGCCGTGTGCATATGAAATCACGGCCCTGACAGAGGCTGTTGCCCAAACACCATTGCAGGAAATCCCATCCACATCCACTCGGGACGAACAAATAACACCAGTTTTTATGTGTCAAATAATTGTCAAGCAAGTATGCAGTATAATTATTTTAAAACAGATAGTTAGGACATTTCCGCCATACTTGAATTACTCCATAAAGACTTGCATCTGGATCATCCGATGGTAGAATATTAGTATTTCATTATTTACTGAACTTAATTAAAGGGCGGACCAACATGTACCAACCAACGATTTCCTGC
The DNA here is from genome assembly GCA_039714155.1 of Pseudomonadota bacterium. GTDB lineage: Bacteria > Pseudomonadota > Gammaproteobacteria > UBA9214 > UBA9214 > SZUA-186. Next base: position 2,041 of record JBDLJX010000093.1, read on the forward strand.
ACGGATGCACGCAACATGCTGGAACAGGGCGCACAACTGATCGACGTGCGCAACCCGCAGGAATACCAGCGTGGCGCCCTGCCTGGCTCGGTCAATATCCCGCTGCCTGTCATCCGGCAGGCACTGAAACAGCTCGACCGGGAAACCCCCGTACTGCTGTATTGCAACAGTGGCCAGCGCAGTGGCAGGGCAAAGCGCCTGCTGGATGCCTGTGGCTTCATGCTGGTCCATAACCTCGGCTCCTATGCCTGCATCTACGAATGCGAGTAACTTGCGGCTAATCACAACAACCACGCCCTGACATGAAACTGGACCCGCCAGCCTCCCTGCATGAAATCCTGCCAGGCAATCTCCGTTGCGGCCTGAGCGGCGCGGAATCCTCCGCAGTGACGATCTGACACACAAACCCAAACACTTACAAACTGCAGCCGTAGGAGCGAATTCATTCGCGATAAATGACTGAGATCAATAAAACCCATCGCGACTGAAGTCGCTCCTACTACCATCAAGGCATTTGGCATGCCTGCTACCTGAAGTATGAGATTGTAAAGATTAGCAATCCGCCGCCGATGGCCTGTCTGATGCGCAGACCCGAATTGCGTGCGTCTGCAATAAGGGATCAGCCGGCATGAACACAGCGAAGAAATCCAGGTTAAATATATTCAGCTGCGACAATATCCAGCTGCTGGTCAGCGTGGGTTTCCTGGCCGTACTGGCATTGATGTTCGCCCTGCTCGCCATCTCCCTGTTCCAGCTGCAGTCCGGCAATGAGAGCATGGCAAAGCTGGTCCATGTTACCAACAGTAAAACTGCGGCCGCCAATACCATGCGTGACGCCATCCGGCAGCGGGCCAACAGCCTCAAGGCCATGCGTCTTTCAAATGACTTCTTCGAGCGTGACGATGAGCATCAACGTTTCATCGGTTATGCCGGCAAGTACCGGCTGGCACGCAAAACACTCGTTGACCTCGGCACGGACAACACAGAACGGGCCATCCATCACCAGCTGGGTGAACTCACGCGTGATTCACAACCCTGGAACGAGAATGCAGCAGATCTGTTGATGGGCGATGCTCCGGATACGGAGATCGCAGCCACCATGGCACTGGCCGAAACCCGCCAGAACAGGATCATGCACGTGCTCGACAGGCTGGTGCAGCTGGAACAGGAGAATGCCACACAGGCACTGGCAACCAGTCGTGAACATTACGTGGGAACACGCCAGTTATTAATCACACTGGCTGCGCTCGCCTTTATCATCTGCCTGATGATCATGCGCATGGTGACCTTGCGCGTTGCCAGGAAAAACCAGCAGCTCAGCTACCAGGCATCACATGATCCACTGACCGGCCTGATCAATCGGCGTGAATTCGAGGAACGTGCCGACCGCGCCATTACCCATGCACAGGCGCAGTCGGCAACCCATGCGCTGCTGTATATGGACCTCGACCAGTTCAAGATTGTCAATGACACCTGCGGCCATGCCGCCGGTGACGAATTGCTGCAGCAGCTCAGCCAGTTACTACTCAGCTCGGTGCGTAATCGTGACACCCTGAGTCGTCTCGGTGGTGATGAATTCGGCATGTTGCTGGAGAACTGCCCGCTCGACAAGGCAGTCGAAATCGCCAACAACCTGCTGCATGCAGTCGAAGGCTTCCATTTCACCTGGCATGATGAAACCTTCACACTCGGCATCAGTGTCGGCATCGTGCCACTTGATCGCAGCACCACGGACCTGGCCCGCGCCATGAGTGCGGCCGACTCGGCCTGCTACATTGCCAAGGAAACAGGACGCAACCGTGTGCAGATTGCCAGTATGGGAGACAAACGCCTGCAGGAACGCCATGGCCAGATGCAGTGGGTATCACGCATCAACAGGGCACTGGAAGAAGACCGCTTTACCCTGTATTTCCAGCCCATCGTTCCCTGCGCATCGACAAAACGCAATGGCAAGCATATCGAGATCCTGCTGCGTCTGATCGATGATGATGGTGCAATCGTGGCACCCGGGTCATTCTTGCCGGCGGCCAAAAAATACAACCTTGCGGCGAGTATCGATCGCTGGGTCATCCATAATGCCATGAGCTGGCTGGCACTGGAATCAACGCATAATCACTGCCCGCTGATGATATCCATCAACCTGTCCGGCCAGTCGATGGGCAACCCGGAAATGCTGAAATTCATCATAGACAAGATGGAGGCCACCGGCATTGCACCCGAACAGGTCTGCTTCGAGATAACCGAAACCGCGGCCATTGCCAACATCACCGTGGCCACGAGTTTCATGCTGACACTACGCGGCTGTGGTTTTCGTTTCTCACTGGATGATTTTGGCAGCGGCCTGTCATCATTTACCTATCTGAAAAAACTGCCAGTCGACTTTCTGAAGATCGATGGCACCTTTGTACGCGATATCACATCGGACCCCGTCGATCACGCCATGGTCAGATCCATCAATGAACTTGGGCAACTACTCGGCAAAGAGACCATTGCCGAATTTGTCGAAACCGCAGAAGTCGCGGCAGAACTCAGGAATATGGGTGTTGACTATGCCCAGGGCTATGCCTTCTCGCAGCCGCAATCACTTGATGACTATACCCAGGTCATGGGCCCACGGCTTGTTGTCGTTGGCAAGTAGCAATCTGCGTGATACGTGAGGCGTGAAACGTGATGCGTGATGCGTGAGATGGTGTTGAATTCACGTATCACGTTTCACGCTTCACTGTGACGTATCCTGCCCCCGAACGCCGCTACGACCGATACAACGGTGCCAACTGCGCCCACAGGCGTTATGCTTGGCTGTACTCTTATTAAATCTGCACATTTCCCAGGCAAACGCATGAGCACAGACCCGCCCGCATTACTGACCATGATCGATGCACTGATCCGCAGCCCCTCGGTCAGCAGCGTCAGCCCCGAGTTCGACCAGGGCAACAGGGGGGTAATCGAACTCCTCGCGGACTGGCTGGACAACGCCGGTTTCCGTGTCGAGATCATGCCGTTGTCTTCAAACCCGGCCAAGGCCAACCTGATTGCCACCCTCGGACAGGGACCTGGCGGGCTGGTACTGTCCGGTCATACCGATACCGTGCCCTACGATGAAGGCAAGTGGCAATATGACCCCTTCACGCTGACCGAAGCCGACAATCGTCTCTACGGACTTGGCACCTCGGACATGAAGGCATTCCTGGCACTGGCAATCGAGGCACTGCGGAACATCCGCCCGCAGGACCTGAGAGAACCGGTCATCATCCTGGCAACGGCTGACGAGGAAAGCAGCATGGCCGGCGCCCAGGCCCTGGTGGACCGCGATGCCCTGCATGCCAACCATGCCCTGATCGGCGAACCCACCGGCCTGCGCCCGGTCAGGATGCACAAGGGCATCATGATGGAGGCCATCCGCCTGCATGGCCACTCCGGCCATTCCAGCGACCCGGCACTCGGCAACAGCGCCCTCGAGGCCATGCACACGGTGCTATCCGCGCTACTTGCCTGGCGACATGACCTGCAGGAGAAATACCGGGATCCGCTGTTTGCCGTACCGGTGCCGACACTCAACCTCGGCCACATCCACGGCGGCGATAACCCCAACCGGATCTGTCCCGACTGTGAACTGCAGTTCGACCTGCGGCCATTACCGGGCATGTCTATCTCCGAGCTGCGCCATGACATTCACCGGCTGGTCCGGGACAGCCTGCAGGGCTCCGGCATCCGGGTCGAGTTCGAGGCCCTGTTCGAGGGTATCCCGGCAATGGAGACTGACCGGGATGCGCGGATTGTACAACTCGCCGAACAACTCACCGGTCACAGCGCCGGGGCTGTTGCTTTCGGGACCGAGGCACCGTACCTGCAGCAACTGGGTATGCAACCGGTAGTACTCGGACCGGGTGATATCGAACAGGCCCATCAGCCGGATGAATTTCTCGCCACGGACCGACTGCAGCCAACCATCAGACTGCTGCAGCAACTCGTCAAAAGCATTTGTACCTGATGCCGGTGCTTGCTATAAACACTGCTAGTGCTCTATCCCTGTAATAATTATGGATTCAGCGCAATTATCACAGGGATAGAGCACCAGGATCCTGATCACATGGTATTAAAAGACTGGCAAACCCGTTTTATTGACGGCTTCCGGCTGTCCGCACCCTATATCCATGCCCATCGCGGCACGACCATGGTGCTGGCCTTCGGTGGTGAGGCGGTCGCTGATGCGCGCTTCCCGGAACTGGTGCACGACATTGCCCTGCTGCACAGCCTCGGCATCCGGCTGGTGCTGGTACATGGTGCCCGGCCACAGATCGAGGCCCGGCTGAAGACACGCAAGGCCGGGATGGAATATGCCAATGGCCTGCGCATTACCGACGATGCGGCACTCGAATGTGTCAAGGAGGCTGCCGGTACGGTGCGGGTCGAGATCGAGGCACTGCTGTCCATGGGACTTGCCAATACACCCATGGCCGGCGCGCGCATCGGCGCCACCTCCGGCAATTTTGTTACGGCAAAACCGCTCGGCATTCGTGACGGCATCGATTACTGCCATACCGGCGAAGTACGGCGCATCGATGCTGCTGCCATCTGCCAGCACCTGGACAACCATCGCATTGTGCTGCTGTCACCACTGGGATACTCACCAACCGGCGAAGTCTTCAACATCAGTGCCGAGGAGATTGCCACCACAGCGGCAATGGAACTGCAGGCAGAAAAACTCATCCTGATGTCTGAAGCGCCGGATCTGCGGGACGGCCGCCGCAAACTGATAACCAAGCTGTCACTGACCGAGGCTACCGCTTTATTGCAGTCACGGCGCAAATTGCCGGAAGACACGAGCCGTCATATTGAACATGCCGTGCATGCCTGCCGGCACGGTGTGCGGCGTGCCCACATCATCAGCCGCAACCGTAATGGTGCGCTGTTACTGGAACTGTTCACCCGTGACGGTAATGGCACCCTGATTACCACAGAGACCTATGAAGGGTTGCGCAAGGCCAGCATCGATGACGTCGGTGGCATACTCGAGTTAATCAGGCCGCTGGAAGATAACGGCACGCTGGTGAAACGCTCGCGGGAACGACTGGAAATCGAGATTGACCACTTTCACGTAGTCGAACGCGACGGCACCATCATCGCCTGTGCCGCACTCTACCCGGCCGACAGGAGTTCCGTTGCCGAACTGGCCTGCCTGGCCGTGCATGAGGATTATCGTGATGCCGGTCGTGGAGACGCCTTGCTGCAGGCCATTGAAAGCCGCGCCACGCAAACCGGTATCAAGACCCTGTTCGTGCTCACAACCCGCACCACCCATTGGTTCCGGGAGCGCGGCTTTGAGCCGGGGAATATCGACCGGTTGCCGGTACGGAAAAAACGCCTGTATAACTACCAGCGCAAATCGAAGGTGTTCGTGAAAATGCTGGGTACTGCGTGAAGCGTGATACGTGAAGCGTGAGATGGTGTTGAATTCACGTCTCACGTCTCACGTCCTGACGTTTCATCGCCATGCGGTCCTGCGCGGTCTCCTCACGCAGCCGTCGCAACACTTCAGGTTCCCTTAAAGAGACCGATAAAAGGTAAGTGTAGAGTCTTTCGTCAAGCGGCAAGGTTTTGTTTGACATAAAAAAAGGTGCCATTTTGTGAATATTTGCTATTTTACAGGGTGGTTTAATCAGTACCATGTGTACCACTCTGGCGATACTATGCCATGAAAATACGGACCGGACACACGTAACATCTGACAGAGAAAGTGTGAACCAGGTCAGGTTACCAGCGAGGTAAAACACTCGTATGACAACCGTTACCATGCACCCAAAATCCAGGCAGGTCATCAACGTGTTGCAAATCACGGACCCCCACCTGTTTGCCGACAGCAGCGGCTGCCTGCTTGGTCTGAACACGGAACAGTCACTGCAGGCAGTTATTGGCGAGGCTATGCGAAAGCACACATCCGCCGACCTGGTCCTGGCCACCGGGGATCTGGTACATGAAGGAACCGTAGCCGCCTATCAACGAGTTTTCAGTCACTTTGAAAGCCTCAACCTGCCGGTGTATTGCCTGCCAGGCAACCATGATGAAGCCGATGTCCTGCAGAATACACTCGACAGTCAGCGGCTACGCTACACACAGAACCTGCAGCAGGGTAACTGGAACTTTATCTTCCTGGATTCAACCATCGCCGGCAGTGAGGGCGGTCACCTTGATGCAGACAACCTGCACCTGCTGGAAAAACAGCTGGAGGCTGCAGCGGATGCGCATACACTGGTGTGCCTGCACCATCAGCCGGTACCGATGGGCAGTCGCTGGCTCGACACCATGGCCGTTGATAATGCCGATGAATTCTTTGCCATCATCGATCGTCACCCGCAGGTACGCGGCATTCTCTGGGGACATGTACACCAGCATTTTGATGCCATGCGCAAGGGTGTCAGACTGATGGCAACACCCTCGACCTGCATCCAGTTCCTGCCAGGCTGTGATGAGTTTGCCGTCGATACGGCAGCACCCGGTTATCGCTGGTTATCGCTGTATCCGGACGGCCGCATTGAAACCGGTGTTGAACGTCTCGCCGAGCTACCGGGTTGTGTAGATCTGGCATCCACCGGTTATTAGCAGACAAAACGGCATCTGGCCATGACCGAAAAGACACAAAAGACGCAAAGAAAACATTAAATAAAATTCTTTATTGCCACGGAATCCACGGAAGAACACGGAAATATTTCTTGTAAGGCTTTTATTTTTTCGTGTTTTCCGTGGATTCCGTGGCTATTTTCTTGTCTTTATCTTTCCGTGTATTCCGTCGCCATCCAGTTTACTCACTGCACCAGCTGGTTCAGATCGAAGATCGGCAACAGGATGGCCAGCACAATAACCAGTACGACACTGCCCATGAACAGGATCAGCAGCGGCTCGAACAGCCCCATCAGCGCTGCAATCAGTGTTTCGATTTCCCGATCCTGGTTAATTGCCGCACGTTCCAGCATCTCTTCCAGCTTGCCGCTGGACTCGCCACTGGCGATCAGGTGGACAGTCATCGGCGGGAAATAACCGCTTTTCTCAAGGGCTGCCGCAATACCGGCACCCTCGCGTACCCGGGCCGAGGCCTCGTCAACCGCCTCGCGCATGGGGATATTGGACATCACCTGCGCCGATATTCGCAGCGCTTCCAGTACCGGTACGCCGCTGGCCGTCAGGATACTGAAGGTCCGTGCAAAGCGGCCGGTATTCAGACCGCGTTCGAGCTTTGAGACCAGCGGCACCCGCAACCGGAACTGGTGAAAGCGGCGTCGAAACGATTCGTTGCGCAACAGGTAATTGAAGCCGGCAACGGACAGCCCGATCAATACAAGCATTAACAGGCCATATGCACGCAGGAAATCACTGGTTGCGATCAGCATGCGTGTCAACGGTGGCAGTCCCTGGCCGATATTCTCGAACACCTGCACGACCTGTGGCACCACGTAGGTCATCAGGCCACCCACCACCAGCACCGCGACGATAGTCAACATCGCCGGGTAAAATACCGCCAGCTTGATCTTCTGGCTCATCTGCTGCCGGCTCTCGGTGTAATCGGCCAGACGCTCGAGCACGCCCTCCAGATGCCCTGACTGTTCGCCGGCCTCGACTGTGGTGCGATACAACTCGGGGAAGACACCGGGGAAGTCGGACAGGCCAGCCGCCAGCGTGTGGCCTTCCATGACGCGCGAACGTACCGCCAGTAACATGCTTTTCTGTCTTGCCTTGTCCGTCTGTTGCGATACGGCACGCAGGCACTCTTCCAGTGGCAGTCCGGCACGCACCAGGGTGGCAAGCTGCCGGGTAATCAGTGCGAGGTCTGTGGAACTGATGCCACGCTGCATGAACGCCAGGCCCGCTTTTGGCCGTGACTCACGCTGACTAACCTCCTGCACATCCAGCGGCACCCAGCCCTGCTCACGCAGCTGCTGGCGAACCTGGCGGGCAGCGTCACCTTCAAGTACGCCTTTCTTCTCTCGACCGCCGGCGTCGAGTGCCGTGTATTCAAACGCACCCATTTATATTATCCGGTTGATAACGGCCCTGGTGGTGAAAATCAGGAAACGGCTAACCCGCACTTCTCACCGCGGGGCGAGATGATCGCGCAGAGATTTGGATTCACAGCGGATTTTCTGAAGGAGCGGAATACGGACTGTATTTCCGATTGAAGAAAAT
>JBDLJX010000094.1:0-10008 GCA_039714155.1 Pseudomonadota bacterium
AACCGGGGAAGTGTCAGCTGAATCTGTACCGCTAGCAACCGAGGGGGCGTCGGCTGAATCTGCACCGGTAGCAACCGGGGAAGTGTCAGCTGAATCTGCACCGGCAGCTACTGCGCCGACAGAGGCCGCTGCAGAAACTGCCACGGAGGCAGCCACGACCGAAACAGGTCTTGAGGACCGTATTCGTAGTCATCGCGCGTCATATGAAGAACGCAATGCGCAACGTGAATTACAATGGCAACAGGCGCGCAAGCGTAGTGATGTGATGGAGCAGAGCTACAATGAGCGGCTCGATGCCTGGTTGAAGCAGCGCGAAGCCCGCCAGGCAGAGATGGAAAAACGCCAGGAGGCGATGCGTAACCGCGCCCAGGACCGGCATAACTACCTGATCGAGAACAGTGAAGCGATGCTGAACAAGGCCCTCGACAGGGAGGAGGTGGAGGCGAACCGCCACGAGGAATTGCGCAAGCAGGCGGAGGAACGCCGTGCCAGCCTGGCGGCCCACCGCGAGGCCATGTCAGGCATGACGACACAGCAACGGCGTGATTACATGGACGCCCATCGCGATGAAATGTTCCCGCGGCGTGAACAACGCCCTGAAAGGCCGCAACGCCGCGCTGCACGGCATTCACCGTGGGCTGCCGGCAGGCCAATGCACCGTCGTATGCCGCCGCCACCACGACCGCCGGTACCAGCCGCGGTTCCGGCAGCGCCGGCTGGTACAGCAGGAGGCTCCTAGGCAGTATTCTGCGCAGCCGGGGCGTAGTCTTTCAGTCTGACCGGCAGGCGTTTGGCGCCCCAGCTGCCGGGTTCGGCCTCAAATACACCGGGGCAGGTGGTGCCGCACTGTGTGCAGCAGCCATCCCCGGTCAGGTTCCACTCGGTGAGGATGTACTGCGCCCGGCCAATCAGGCGCTGGCCGCAGGAATGGCACCAGGTACTCCCGCCTTTTTCATCAATGACATTACCCGTGTAGGCATACCGCACGCCGTTCTGCATGGCGATGTTGCGTGCGCGGGTCAGGGTGGCAGCCGGGGTGGACGGTTTGTCCAGCATCTTCCAGTCCGGGTGAAAGGCCGTGAAGTGCATCGGGAGATCGGGGCCCAGGTTTTCGACAACCCAGGCGGTCATCTCATTGAGTTCGGCATCCGAGTCGTTCTCGCCCGGGATCAACAGTGTGGTCAGTTCGAACCAGACAGCGGTTTCCTGCTTGAGATAGACCAGGGTATCGAGTACCGGCTGCAGGTGGGCGCCGGTGATCTTCCAGTAGAACTCTTCCGAAAATGCCTTCAGGTCGACGTTGGCAGCATCGATGTAGTGGAAAAATTCCCGGCGTGGTTCATCGCAGATATAGCCGGCCGTGACGGCAACCGTCTTGATGCCGTGCTCGTGACAGGCAATGGCCGAGTCGATGGCGTACTCCATGAAAATAACCGGGTCGTTGTAAGTGTAGGCGACACTGCGGCAACCGAGATCGCCGGCAACCCGGGCGATGGTCTCGGGTGCAGCGCTGTCGGCCAGCGTGTCGAATTCCCGTGACTTGCTGATGTCCCAGTTCTGGCAGAACTTGCAGGCCAGGTTGCAGCCGGCGGTTCCGAAGGACAGCACCGGTGTGCCCGGCAGGTAATGGTTTAGTGGTTTTTTCTCGATCGGGTCGACGCAGTAGCCGCTGGAGCGGCCGTAGGTGGTCAGTACGATCTGGCCATTCTCGTTGGCGCGCACGAAACACAGGCCGCGCTGGCCTTCATGCAGCTTGCAGGCACGCGGACAGACATCGCACATGACCCGGCCATCATCCAGGGTGTGCCAGTAACGGGTGGGCAATACCCCGGTCTCCAGTGCCTGTTTTATATCGGTTGTCGTCATAGCCATAACTATAGTGCAATCAGGTCACGGCAGATCGTCGTATTCCGGTTGCAAAAAGAGGACGCCCGGCTTGCGCCGGGCGTCCTACATCCCTGTACTACTCGACCTTCACGGTCCTTCGCGGGGTCTTTTCCAGTTTCGGCAATTTCAGCTCAAGTACACCCTCGGAGAAGGTTGCTGTGGCCTTTTCTTCATCCACGTTGGTGGGCAGTGCCAGTGTCCGCTGGAAGTCGCCACGGCTCATCTCGCGACGGTAGTACCTGCCTTCATCCTCTACCTTTTCCTCTCTGGTTGTATGTGCCTCGATCGTTACACTGTGTTCCGACAGGGTAACTTCCATGTCGTCCTTGTTGACGCCGGGCAGTTCAGCCCGCACGACAATCTCGTGTTCCCTGTCAACCATGTCGACCTTTGGCATCCTGCCTTCGAACGGCGCCAGTGCTTCCATGTGTTTTGGCCACTCCCAACTCACCGGGTGCAGCCAACCGCGCCGGCCAAACTCATCAAACCACCGCTCCATATCGTCCCACGGGTTCATGGTGCGTGGAGTGGTGCGGGTCGGCAGGGTTTCACCCTTGCCTGTTTTCTCTCGGGTTGACATTTCACTCACTCCTGCTGGTCTTTGACCAACTATATTCATACTATATATATAGCTCCAGGTGGCCCAGCCTGCCTTGATGCCAGTCAATTTTTCCATGGTCGGCATGCGGCAAATCGTCACAGCTGTAATATTTTTGTCGTTGCCGGAAAGCAACAATGCGGGCCGGTCGCCGGAGCGAACATGCCATAATGCCAGTCATGGATCCGTCCACCGACCCTGCTGCACAGCAACCTGCGTTGCGGCGCTCCCTGTCGTTGTCACTGACCACCTTTTACGGGCTGGGCAATATTCTCGGTGCGGGTATCTATGTGCTGATTGGCAAGGTGGTGGGGCATGCAGGCGGCTTTGCGCCGCTGTCTTTTTTGCTGGCCTCGTTGCTGGCCTGTTTGTCGGCGTTCAGTTATGCCGAACTGTCGGCACGTTATCCGCTGAGTGCCGGTGAGGCCGTCTATGTCCGGGAAGGCATTGGCCTGCCGTCACTTGCGGCACTGGTCGGGGTGCTCATTGTGCTGGCCGGTGCGGTATCAGCGGCCGCCATACTGCGCGGTTTTATCGGTTACCTGCAGGTGTTTCTGCCGGTATCGGAATTACCGGCAATTGCCGTGCTGGTCTTGTTGCTGGGTGGACTGGCGGCCTGGGGTATCACCGAATCGGTGATCATTGCCGCGGTTATCACCGTGATCGAGATTGCCGGCCTGTTGCTGGTGTTGTATGTAGCGGCACCGGCCATGTTGACGATTGCCCCGGCGTGGCCGGATTTTACGGTGCTACTCTCAGGCGACATCTGGTACGGGATATTCCTCGGCAGTTTCCTGGCGTTTTATGCCTTTATCGGCTTTGAGGACATGGTCAATGTGGCGGAGGAAGTGCGGCAGCCGGAACGCAATCTGCCGCGTGCCATTCTGCTGGCCCTGCTGGTGGCGTCAGTGCTGTATTTTCTCATTGCGCTGGCCGCGGTTGTCAGTGTGCCGGGTGAACAGCTTGCGGCATCGGATGCACCGCTGGCCTGGCTCTACCAGGCCCTCACCGGCCGTGACCCGGTTACCATTACCCTGATCAGCATGTTCGCGGTTATCAACGGCGCACTGATCCAGATCATTATGGCATCGCGGGTGTGTTATGGCATGAGCAGGAAGCACTGGTTGCCGGCGCTGTTCAGCAGGGTCAATGCGGTTACGCGCACGCCAGTGGTCGCTACGGTCAGCGTGTCACTGGTGGTACTGGTCATGGCCCTGTGGCTGCCGATCGAGACACTGGCCAAGACGACGAGTTACTTCCTGCTGCTGGTGTTTGCCCTGGTGAACCTGTCGCTGTGGCGCCTGAAACGCCTGTCTGCACAGCCGGCCGGTGTCATCTGCGTGCCCGCCTGGGTGCCGGCCGCCGGTTTTGTGGCTTCCACGGCATTCGTAGTGGTACAGACCGTTCTGGATGTCAGTTAAAAACAGGTAGCCCGGATGAAGCACAGCGTAATCCGGGGTTTTTTATACCCCCGGATTCCGTTTCACTCCATCCGGTTATGCCTACGCGCGCTTTTTCTGTTCCTGTTCGGCCTCACGGGTGGTGAGTCGGGACAGCAGTGACAGCTCTTCGCTCAACAGTCCCAGGATGTCGTCCAGTGCAAGGATGCCGACCAGTTCACAGCTGCTGTTGACAACAGGCACGCGGCGGACACCGCGTGCGCGCATGCGCTGGGCGGTATCAAAGACCGTTTCGTTTTCGTTGACCTTCAACAGCGCGTAGCTCATGACATCACAGACACAGACGTCGGCAACATTGACATTTTCCGCGATTACCTCGATGACGATATCGCGGTCGGTGAGAATGCCGACCGGTTCGGTGCGTCCCTCGCTGGTTTCAACAATTACCAGGCTGCCGACATGATGATCGCGCATCAGCTTTGCGGCTTCCAGTACACTGGTATCCCGGCCGGTAGTGACGACATCCCGATTGCAGAGTTCTCCGGCATTCATGGCTGATCTCCTCTGGTCATTATGTTTGCAACATCGTGTGTGTCGCTGTGGCGGATGTTGTCCGCACGCAAGGACAGTCCGGATACAGACAAGTATAGAAGTCAGCCGCTGCAATCGCTTGATCCAGGTCAACGGCAGGCCAATGAGGGATTGAAATAATACGCTGGCAGGCAGGATTTGCCGGTTATTCCTATACTCACGAAAGACGCATTAACCCGCACTTCTCACCGCGGGGCAAGGACTCGTCATCGTGGTGAGAAATGCGGGTTAGGGACGGCGGATATTGACACACCAGCACACCGATGCAGACAGGGATTCCGCGCTCGCCGAACAGGCAGAGCTGATTGCGGCACTGCGTGATCCGGCGCGCTATCCTCACCCGGTATCGAATCTCCAGGTGCTGGAGACGCATATTTCCTGGGTCATTCTGACGGGCAGCTTTGCCTACAAGATCAAGAAGGCGGTTGATTTCGGTTTCCTGGATTTTTCCACGTTGCAGAAACGGCGCTTTTACTGCGAGGAGGAACTGCGCCTGAACCGCCGTTTTGCTCCGGACCTGTATCTGCAGGTCATGCCATTGACCGGCAGCCGGCAACAGCCGCAATGGTGCGGTAGTGGCCAGCCACTGGAGTATGCCGTCAGGATGCGACAGTTTCCGCAGGCCGGATTGTTGAGTGAAGTCGCCGCGCGACAGGCGCTGAGCACTGCCCATATCGACGAACTTGCCTTGCTGGTTGCTGCCATGCATGTGCAGGTCGCAGTCGCCGGCGCGGACAGTTCCTATGGTCTTCCGCATGATGTGCGCCACTGGGTGATGGAAAATTTCTCGCATATCCGGCCATTGCTGGTGTCAGCAGAACAGCAGCAGGAACTGCGGCAACTGGAGGACTGGTGCCGGCAGGAATTCGGGCACGAGCATACGTTGCTTGACGAGCGCCGCCGGGACGGATTTGTGCGTGAATGTCACGGTGATCTGCATCTCGGTAACCTGGCGCTGATAGAGGGCCGCATCACACCGTTCGATGGTATCGAGTTCAACCCGCAGCTGGCCTGGATCGATGTCATGAGCGAGGTTGCGTTCCTGTTCATGGACCTGCAGGACCGCGGTTATGCCGGCTTTGCGTGGCGTTTTCTGAACGGTTATCTGCAACAGAGCGGTGATTACGCCGGCGTGCGCCTGTTGCCTTACTACCTCGTTTACCGTGCACTGGTGCGTGCCAAGGTTGCTGTGTTGCGGCTTGGCCAGGCCGGCCTGGATGCGGGCGCCGGACAGGCGGCCCGGGAGGAATACAACACCTACCTGCAACTCGCACGGCAGTATACGCAGGATCGGCGACCGGCCATGATCATTACTAATGGTGTGTCGGGTTCCGGCAAGTCCTGGTATGCGGCGCGGCTGGCAGAACAATTCGGCGCCATCCGGGTCCGTTCCGATGTCGAGCGCAAGCGCCTGTTCGGGTTTGCGGCCGATGCCGATACCGGCTCCGGTATCCAGTCGGGTATCTATTCGACCAGTGCCAGTGACAAGACCTACACGGAACTGGCCAGGTTGTCACAGCATATCCTCGCTGCCGGTTACCCCGTCATTGTTGATGCTGCCTTTTTGAAACGGGCCGAACGCGAACGATTCCGGCAACTGGCCGCCGATCTGCAGGTTGCCTTTGTTATGCTAAGTTGCAGTGCCCCGGAGTCAGTGTTGCGGCAGCGGCTGCAGGCGCGGCAGGCGGCCAGTAACGACCCGTCCGAGGCCGGCATTGCGGTACTGGATGCACAGCTGGAGTCGCAGGAATTGCCCGGTGTGGATGAGCGTGACGAGCAGATAAGCATTGGGCCGGGGGATGACCTGTCGGCAGATACGCTGGCTGAGCGCGTCCGCATACAGATTAATGCGCCGGCAAGCTGAATTTCTGTTAAATACGGGTTACGGCCTGTAAACATATCCTCCCCGGGCCGATACAATTGCAGGGAGCAGATAATCCGGGAGACCTATGTACTGGTTATCATTCAAAAAGAAAGCAGAAAAGCCGGTAACCGGCCTGATCCTGCCGGGCGGCGGTGCGCGTAATGCCTACCAGGCCGGCGTGCTGAAAGGCATCGCCGACATGCTGCCGGCCGATGCAGAAAATCCCTTCAAGGTTATCTGCGGCACCTCCTCCGGGGCGTTGAATGCGGTGTTGCTGGCCAGCAGTGCCAACCGTTTCCAGGAAGGTATCAGCCGGCTCTGCGGTATCTGGGAAAACTTTCATGTCGGCAAGGTATTCCGGACAGACGCCTGGACGGCTTTCAAGAGCGGCTTCCGCTGGGCGCTGACGTTTGCCACCGCCGGGCTGGTCAAGGGGCAGCCGCGCTCGGTGCTGGACAATGCGCCACTACGCGAGTTACTGGAAAGCCATATTCGCTTTGCCCGCATCCGCCAGTCGATCGACAGCGGCGCCTTGCGTGCCGTGTCGGTGACATCGTCCGGTTATACCAGCGGCACCTCGGTGACCTTTTATGAAGGCACCAGTGACCTGTTGCCGTGGAAGCGTACCCGCCGTATCGGCCAGCCGACCGAGCTGACGCTGAATCACCTGATGGCCTCGGTCGCTATCCCGGTACTGTTCCCGGCCGTGAAGTTGCGCAACGAGTACTTCGGCGATGGATCCATGCGCGAGTCGGCGCCACTCAGTCCGGCATTGCACATGGGTGCCAACCGCCTGCTGATTATCGGTGTCCGCAACCCGAAGCCGGATTTGCCACCGGCTGATGACGCACGGGTACCGTATCCCTCGTTCGGTCATATTACCGGTTATATTTTCGACAACCTGTTTATGGATAGCCTCGACTCGGATCTCGAGCGCATGCGCCGCATCAACCACACCATGACCGAGACGCGCGACAAGCGGGTTGAATTCAAGGATACGTCACTGCGCCAGATCGAATACCTGATGATCTCGCCGAGTCGTGATATCCGCGAGATTGTGGCGCGCTACGTCGGTAATTTCCCGCTGTCGTTACGCATACTGTTGATGGGGATCGGTGCGCTGGCCCGGGAAGGCCGACCACTTATGAGCTACCTGCTGTTCGATGCGCCGTATTGCCAGGAGTTGATGGATCTTGGCTACCAGGATGCACTGGCATCCCGGGAGCAGGTCCTGCATCTATTGGGGTACGATGATTTGATCGAGGGGAAGGGCGAAGCGAGCGAGAACCTCGATCTGGTTGAGTGACCGATCCAATACTGGTTCAATCTGAAAAAACTGGACATTATTGCCACGGAATCCACGGAAAAACACGGAAGGATAACTGCATTAAAGGACATTTTTCCGTGTCCTTTCGTGGATTCCGTGGCCATTTAATAAAATAACTGGCACATAGAGCACTAGTCGAATGACCTGGTACGGTCCTGGCGCCGCCAGCGATCGACGATATCGTCGATGTCGAGATCATCCGGCCCGGAAATCCAGTGTTGGTAGAAATCGACGTCGGAACTGTTCGGTACCGGGTTCGGTTTGTAGAACTGCAGGCGCGTCGGCAGTGGTACTGCGCCGCCCATCGCCAGTACCTCGCCACGGCCGAGTGAGGCCAGTACATCGATCAGGTCGCGTTCGGCCTCCGGTACCAGGTCCTTGACATAGGCCTGGTCATCCGGGTTGGTCAGGCGCAGACACAGATAGGTACTGCACTGCGCCAGAACGGTTTCCGACAGTTCATGCGGTCGCTGGCTGACCACGGTCAGGCCAACACCGTATTTACGTCCTTCCTTGGCGATCCGCTGCATCGACTGGCGGGTACCTTCAAATTTCGGATCGTTGTCGCGCGGGATATAGGCGTGTGCCTCCTCGCAGACCAGCAACAGCGGGAAGTCCTGATAATGGGGATTCCAGTAGTTAAACTCGAATGCCAGGCGGCCAGCCTGCGCGGACACCGTGGGTCGCACATCGAAAGGCACGGTACTGAGATCGATCACCGTAATCTGGCGCTTGGGTTCGCCGAGACCGACAAAATCACGCAACAGGTCCGTGAGAGAATCTGATGAGGTGCGGTGCTGCGGGCGCAGCATGAAGTCATAGCGCCTGTCGTTCATGCGACTCTGCAGGCGCAGCAGGAACTGGTCGAACTTGCCGGCCAGCGGTGCCTTGTCCTTGCCAAAATTCAGGGTCATCTTGTTGGCTTCATCGCACAGGTTGTACAGGTCTTCCAGTGAGAACCATACCGGCGAGTCAACCGACAGGTGGCCAATGTCGAGGTCCTTGTTCGACTTGTTGCGCAGATCATGGATGCAGTCGCGCAGAAAAGCGATCTGGGTCGATGAGTCAGGGTCGTTACGTTCTATAAACAGGTCGACCAGTTCCGAGAACGTCATCAGCCAGTAGGGAATTTCCAGTTCGCGTGCATCAATATGACGGACAACGTTTTCATCAAAAGCATAATGCTGTTTACCTTCGCGATCACGCCAGGCGTACTCGCCGTGCAGATCCAGCAGGATGATATGGGCTTTCGGCATGACCTTGACGGCACGTTGCAACAGGTTGGTTACCGCCCAGGATTTGCCGGCGCCTGACTGGCCGAGGATGGCACAGTGACGGCCGAACAGTGCTGCCGGGTCAAAGCAGACATCAAGGTTGGCGTGGGATGAAAGCTTGCCAACACTGTAGCCCTGGTTGCGGAACTTGACAAAAATGGACTTGATGTCGTCCTCGTTGACCGGGTGTACGTCGCAGCCGGTCACCGGGTAGTTCCTGACGCCGCCTTCGAAGATGCCACCGCTGCTGACTTCGCCAAGGGGTACCATGTTGATGGTGATCTGCCTGGCATTACTGCGGCCGGTCAGGTTGTTGGCCGCCACGGTCTGTTCGGATTCAACGATGCTGCTGACCATTGCCAGGATACGGATATCATCCGCGGTGATGGCAACGTAGCTGCCGGGTTGCCCGACCGGTTCCTGTTTGCCGTTGACAGTCACCGTAGGCAGGTCACCATTACTGTCGACGTTCAGGGTGGCCGTGAACAGTCCTGGCCGGACTTCAGTGATCTGGCCGACCTTGGTATTCGTATATGTCGTCATTGCCGTTATCCCTCTGGCTGGATAATAGGGTTCTGCTGAAACCGGTTAGCAGTGTGTGTCAGCAAGCAGATATGAAGCGGTGTGAGCCTGTCATCAGTGCCTGAATCTATCACTATAACGGCGACTTTGGCTCACAATTTAAGTGCCAGATCACAGCCAGTCGCAAGATTGGCTACATGGCAGGAGACGAATGCGGAGAAATTTTGTAACTTGTTGTATTAAAATGAAAAAACGCCAACGTGGCCCGGTTATGTGTGCGCCGGTTACGGCGTGCCAGGCGTGCAAGCCGGACTTGCAGGCGGGAATCAGTCAATCAGGTTGGTGTTGTCTCAGCGACAGCATAGACAGTGCACTGCTGTGCCGGAGCTGACCGGACCGCCAGTAAAAAACCGACAGCCCGGCCAGATAGCGGATTACTGGTAGCTGCGTGCCTGGGTGCTGTGACGCAGTTGCTGCCTGAAGCGGTTACGGTAGTAGCTCACCGCGCTGGTACCCGCGGCTTTCACGTCAAAGATCTTCCAGCT
>JBDLJX010000095.1:0-9981 GCA_039714155.1 Pseudomonadota bacterium
TGCCAGCGCTGCATCGGACAACAATGCGTGTTGATTTTCCTGCTGCTGCAATGCCCACATGTTGGTGTAGAAACCCGCGCCGGCCAGCAGGTTCTGGTGGGTCCCCTGTTCCACGATCCTGCCGGCGTCCATGACAATGATGTTGTCGGCATCGGTGATGGTCGACAGCCGGTGGGCGATGGACAGGGTCGTGTGATGCGCCGCCACCTCGCGCAGTGCCTCCAGTATCAGCTGCTCCGACCGTGAATCCAGGCTTGAGGTTGCCTCGTCAAATACCAGGATATGCGGTCGCTTGAGTATGGCGCGGGCGATGGCAACGCGCTGTTTTTCGCCGCCGGACAGTTTCAGGCCGCGCTCGCCAACCACAGTGTCATAATCCTTTGGCAGCGACATGATGAAGTCATGGATGCTGGCAAGTTGTGCGGCCTGTCTGATTTCGTCATTGCTGGCGCCGGGACGGGCATAGGCGATGTTGTAATACAGGGTCTCGTTAAACAGCACTGTGTCCTGCGGCACGATACCGATCGTGCGGCGCAGACTGTCCTGGGTAACCTCCCTGATATCCTGGCCATTGATCAGGATGCGGCCGCTGTTTACGTCATAGAAGCGGAACAGCAGGCGTGCCAGTGTGGATTTGCCGGCGCCACTCGGCCCGACGATGGCAATCTTCTGGCCGGGTGCAATGCTGAAGCTGATGTCATGCAGGATCGGCCGGTCCGGGTCATAGGCAAAGGAGACGTTTTCAAAACGCACTTCGGCATCGGTGATTGCCAGTTCCCTCGCATCGGGACGGTCGGTGATTTCAGGGTCACGCTGCAGTACATCCAGCATCAGCTGCATATCGGCGAGCGCATGTTTGAGCTGGCTGTAGATGATGCCGAGAAAATTCAGCGGGATAAACAATTGCAGCAGAAAGGCATTCACCAGTACCAGGTCGCCAAGTGTCATGCTGCCATTAACCACGCCCCGGGCCGCCAGTATCATGATCAGTGTGACAGCAACCGCGATAATGGCGGCCTGGCCGAAATTCAGTGCTGACAGCGAGGTCTGGCTCTTGACGGCCGCGGACTCCCAGTTGCGCAGGGATTCGTCATAGCGCTGCAGTTCATGGGCCTCGTTGCCAAAATATTTCACCGTTTCGTAGTTCAACAGGCTGTCAATGGCCTGGGTGTTGGCGCGTGAGTCCATGGCGTTCATGGCCACACGGTATTGCATGCGCCACTCGGTAATTTTCATGGTAAACGTGATATAGACAACGACCGAGATTACCGTAATCACGGTAAACCACAGGTTGTAGCGGCTCAGCAGGATGCCGGCAATCAGGGTGATTTCGACCAGCGTTGGCAGCAGGTTGAACACCATGTAGTTCAGGATTGAGCTGACGCTGCGGGTGCCACGGTCGATATCACGGGACAGTCCACCGGTCTTGCGCTCGAGGTGGTAGCGCAGCGACAAGCGGTGCAGGTGTTCCAGTACCTTGACCGAGATGCTGCGGGTGGCGCCGTGACGCACACGTGCGAACACCGCATCGCGCAGTTCGTTGAACAGGGAACTGGCCAGGCGCAGGGCGCCGTAGGCAAGCAGGAATGCCAGTGGCAGTACCAGCGCGATACCTTCGCTCACATCCAGGCTGTCGACGATATTTTTCAGTACCAGCGGTACGCCGACATTGGCGACCTTGGCAAACACCAGGAAGGCAAGGGCAAAGAACACCCGCCCGCGCCAGGCCCACAGGAACGGCAATAGCGCTCGCAGGGTTTTCAGGTCAGTGTCGGTCTCCGGGAGTGAGGTCGGGCGTGTATGCATCGGCTGAGGGTTGTGGTGTTTATCGTGTCGGGGCTATTGTCACAGAATCGGGGTGATCGTAAAACCGCACAGGTGTGTTCGTTCCCACTGGCGTGGCCGTGGCGCTATAATAGCGGCCGTTTTTGCCAGTGCGCTGCAAGGCGTGCAAGTTCGACCGGGACCAGACAACAGCCATGCCAATCTACGAATACCAGTGTGAAGCCTGCGGGCATTACCTCGAAACCCTGCAAAAAATCAGTGATCCACCGCTGACGGACTGCCACAAGTGTGGCAAGCCGGCCATGAAGAAACTGGTCTCGGCCGCGGCGTTCCGGCTCAAGGGCGGTGGCTGGTATGAGACCGATTTCAAGACCGGTAACAGGAAAAATGTTGCCCAGGCAGATAAAAAGGCCAAATCCGAAGCTAAATCAACCGGCAAGGACAAGTCAGGCGGTACTGCCAGCACAAAAAAATCTACCGGTTAGCGCTATATTGCGCTCCCTGCCCCGAGTCCGTACCATTTCGCGTTTCGTAGATAAATCAACCGGTAATAACGCATGCGCAGTCTTTATTGTGGCGAATTGAATACCGCCCGTCTCGATCAGCAGGTCACCCTGTGTGGCTGGGTGCACCGTCGCCGCGACCATGGCGGAGTAATCTTTGTCGACTTGCGTGACCATACCGGGCTTGTGCAGGTGGTGTTCGACCCGGATACCCCCGACATCTTTGCTACCGCCGAGCGTATCCGTAACGAATTTGTCCTGCAGGTGACCGGGCGGGTACGGCATCGCCCCGAGGGCACGGTAAACCCGGACCTGCCTACCGGTGAGGTCGAGGTGCTGGGTCTGCAGCTCGAGGTGCTGAACGCTGCCGAGACGCCGCCATTCCAGATCGATGATGAGGACGTTGCCGAAGAGAACAAGCTGCGCTTCCGTTATATCGACCTGCGTCGTCCGGCCATGCAGGAGAAAATCCGCCTGCGCGCACGGATCATCCGGCAACTCAGGAATTACCTCGATGCGCATGGTTTTATCGATGTTGAAACGCCAATCCTGACGCGTTCGACACCGGAGGGTGCCCGTGATTACCTGGTGCCGAGCCGTACGCATGCCGGTGAGTTCTTTGCCTTGCCGCAGTCACCGCAGCTGTTCAAGCAGCTGCTGATGATGGCCGGCATGGACCGCTATTACCAGGTGGCGCGCTGTTTCCGTGACGAGGACCTGCGCGCCGACCGCCAGCCGGAATTCACCCAGCTGGATATCGAAACCGCCTTCCTGGATGAAGATACCATCATGGACTTGATGGAAACCATGATGCGTGACCTCTTTGATGACGTCATCGGGGTCAAACTGCCGGATCCCTTCCCGCGGCTGAGCTGGCATGAGGCCATGCAGCGTTTTGGTACCGACCGGCCGGACCTGCGTATCCCGCTGCAGCTGGTCGACCTTGGTGACGTCATGAAAGATGTCGAGTTCAAGGTCTTTGCCGGCCCGGCCAATGATCCGCAAGGACGTATTGCCGCACTGTGTGTGCCCGGCGGCAGCGAAATCAGTCGCAAGGACATTGATGACTACACTAAATACGTCAGCAAGTACGGTGCCAGGGGCCTTGCCTATATAAAGGTCAATGATACCGCTGCCGGACGTGACGGCCTGCAGTCGCCGATCCTGAAGTTTCTGCCGGATGCGGTGGTCGAGGCCATCCTGTCACGCACGGCTGCGGCAAATGGTGACCTGATCTTTTTTGGCGCTGATCGTGCCACGGTCGTCAACGAGTCACTCGGCGCGTTGCGTGTGAAACTCGGCCATGATCGTGGCCTGCTGCAGGGTGAATGGGAACCGTTGTGGGTGGTGGACTTCCCGATGTTTGAACGGGATGAAAAAACCAGTCGCTGGATGGCGTTGCATCATCCGTTTACCGCCCCGAACACAGATGATCCCGCCGCGCTGGAGGCCAATCCCGGTGAAACGCTGTCGCGCGCCTATGACATGGTGCTGAATGGAACCGAGCTGGGTGGCGGCTCCATCCGTATCCACCGCACCGATATGCAACAGGCGGTACTTAAACTGCTGGGTATCAGTGAACAGGAGGCGCGTGAGAAGTTCGGTTTCCTGCTGGATGCGCTCAAATTCGGTTGCCCGCCGCACGGCGGCATCGCCTTTGGTCTGGACCGGCTGGTGATGTTGATGACCGGGGCCAGTTCGATCCGTGAAGTCATGGCCTTCCCGAAGACGCAGACCGCGGCTTGTCCGCTGACCCATGCGCCATCGGTAGTCGAGACCGGCCAGCTGCTGGAACTGGGTATTCATGTGCGCAAGCCACCCGAGGTTGAATAGTACAGATTATAAACGTCCCGAATCGACCCTGGTCGTGGTCTATACGACGGCTGCTAAAGTCCTCCTGCTGCAACGTGAGTTATACGAGGAAACCGGCCTGATTTTCCTTTACCATTTCTCCCATGCAGCAAACGGTTGTTCTCGTTCACGGTGTACTCATGCCCGGCAAGGTCATGTCGGTGCTCGCCCGGCGGCTGCAGCGCTGCGGCTTCCGTGCACTGATCTTTGATTACCCGACACGTCGCCGTTGCGTGAGCGATAACGCGCGTGCGTTGGCGCAGTTTGTGCGTAACCTCAAGGCGAGCCGGGTACACCTGGTGGGTCACAGTATGGGCGGCATGCTGATCCTGCGGGCCTTGCAGGACAAACCGAATCTGCCACCGGGGCGGGTGGTACTGATGGGATCGCCGGTGCAGGGCAGCCGGGTGGCACAGGGACTCTGTCAGTATCGTCCGGGGCGCTGGTTGCTGGGGGAGTCTGCCGAGGGCGGGTTGCTGGAACCGATGCCGGACTGCGTCTACGGTCGCGAGATTGGCGTGATAGCCGGTGGCATGCCGGTCGGTGTCGGCTTCGCCTTCGGTGGTTTGTCCGGTACCCATGATGGCACGGTCAGCCTGGCCGAGACCCGGGTGGCAGGTGCAACCGACGCGGTTGTCGTAAAGGCCAGCCATACGTCACTGATATTTTCGCAGCAGGCGGCCCGTCAGGTCTGTGCATTCCTGCAGCAGGGACGCTTTGAGATCATGCCCCGTGCGGGTTAGCAGGGCGTCGTGGCAATGCTAAAATGCCGTCACTACAAGAATTCGAGGTAAGTACGTATGGCAGGACACAGTAAATGGGCGAATATCCAGCATCGCAAGAATGCCCAGGACGCCAAGCGCGGCAAACTGTTTACCAAGCTGATCCGGGAGATCACGGTTGCGGCACGCATGGGCGATCCGGATCCGAATGCCAACCCGCGCCTGCGGCTGGCGGTGGACAAGGCACTGGCCGGCAATATGACCAAGGACACCATCGAGCGCGCCATCAAGCGCGGCTCCGGTGCCCAGGAAGGCGACAACTATGAAGAGGTCCGTTACGAGGGCTACGGCCCGGGTGGTATTGCCGTGATGGTTGATTGTGTGACTGACAATCGCAATCGCACCGTTGCCGAAGTCCGGCACGCCTTTACCAAGGCGGGCGGCAACCTGGGAACCGATGGCTCGGTCGCCTACCAGTTCACCAAGGCCGGTATTATCAGTTATCCCCCCGGCAGTGACGAGGACACCATCATGGAAGCGGCGCTTGAAGCCGGTGCCGAGGACATTGTGACCAACGATGACGGTTCCATCGACGTGCTGACCGAACCGGACCGGTTTGTCGACATCAAGGCGGCCATGACCAGTACAGGTCTGGAGCCCGAGCAGGCAGAAGTGTCCATGCGGGCGGCGAATTCCACCCCGCTCGAGTTCAAGGATGCCGAGAAGATGGTACGCTTGCTGGATACACTTGAAGACCTTGATGATGTCCAGAATGTCTATTCCAATGCCGATATCAGCGAGGCTGTCCTTGCGCAGCTTGGCTGATAACTGTGCGGGTCGTTTACCCCGATGACCCGGATATTCGGCATCGATCCCGGTTCCCGTGTCACGGGTTACGGGATCGTTGATCAGGACGGTCAGAGCATTTCCTATATCGCCAGCGGTTGTATTCGTACCGACAGCCGCTCGTTTCCGGAGCGTCTCGGCATTATATTTTCCGGGATCGGCACTGTGCTGGATGAATACCGGCCGGACCAGATCGCAGTGGAGCAGGTCTTCATGAACAAGAATGCCGATTCTGCCCTGAAACTCGGGCAGGCGCGCGGTGCCGCCATTTGTGCGGCCGTGACGCGAGCGTTGCCGGTAGCGGAATATGCGCCGCGGGAAATCAAGCAGGCCGTGGTCGGCAAGGGCGGGGCAGCCAAGGACCAGGTACAGCACATGGTCTGTGTGTTGCTGTCACTGCCGGGCAGTCCACCGAGTGATGCCGCCGATGCGCTGGCCGTGGCGATCTGTCACGCTCACGTGCAATCAACGCAACAGCGGGTCCGGCAAATGGGTCGGGTCGCCGGATGATCGGCTTGCTGCGCGGCATTATTCTCAGCAAGCAGCCGCCGCAGTTGCTGCTGGATGTGCAGGGCGTGGGTTACGAACTGGAAGCCCCCATGACGACCTTCTATGACCTGCCGGCCGTCGGTGCCGAGATCACCCTGTTTACCCATCTGGCGGTACGCGAGGATGCGCATACCCTGTATGCCTTTGCGAAGCTGTCTGATCGTGCCTTGTTCCGCAATCTGCTGCGTGTCAACGGCGTCGGTGCGAAACTGGCCCTGACCATTCTTTCCGGCATGGATGCACCTGCATTTGCGCGTTGTGTACAGGCAAGCGACAGTGCCACCCTGGTGCGGCTACCGGGGGTCGGCAAAAAGACCGCGGAACGGCTGATTATCGAACTGCGTGACCGGCTGGACAGCATGCCGGCGGCTGATGACTCGATGCCGGCAGCAACCGGCGCGAATGCCGCAACGCACGGCAGCCCGGTTGAGGACGCCGTCAATGCCCTGGTCGGACTCGGTTACAAACCGCAGGAGGCCAGCCGCATGGTGCGCAGTGTCGAGGCCGCCGAGCTGAGTTCCGAGGAAATTATCCGCCAGGCGTTGCAGGCCACGGTGCAGTAACTTGATTCACGCCGGCATTGCACCGACACTAGCCAGCCATGATTGAAGCCGATCGCCTGCTGACACCCAAGGGCTCCCGGGATGATGACGCCCTGGACCGCACGGTCCGTCCGCAGTCCCTCAGCGATTATGTAGGTCAGCCGCAAGTCTCTGAACAAATGGAGATTTTCATCCAGGCGGCACGCCAGCGCGGAGATGCCCTGGACCACACCCTGATTTTTGGCCCGCCGGGCCTGGGTAAAACGACGCTGGCGCATATCGTCGCCAACGAGATGGGCGTCAACCTGCGTCACACCTCTGGCCCGGTACTGGAGCGGGCCGGTGATCTGGCGGCGTTGCTGACCAACCTGGAAGCTAATGACGTGCTGTTTGTCGACGAGATCCACCGGCTCAGCCCGGTGGTCGAAGAGATCCTGTATCCGGCGCTGGAGGACTTTCAGCTGGATATCATGATCGGTGAGGGACCGGCGGCGCGCTCTATCAAGCTTGACCTGCCACCCTTTACCCTGGTCGGCGCCACCACGCGTGCCGGTTTGTTGACGTCCCCGTTGCGCGATCGCTTCGGTATCGTGCAGCGGCTGGAGTTCTATTCCAGCCAGGACCTTGCCACTATCCTGTCTCGTGCCGCCGGCATCCTCAGCATTGCCATCGATACGGCTGGTGCCGAGGAACTGGCGCGTCGTTCGCGGGGTACACCGCGCATTGCCAACCGCCTGCTGCGGCGGGTGCGTGATTACGCCGAAGTGAAGGCCGATGGCCGGGTCACCGCCGGGGTGGCTGCTGCCGCCATGGACATGTTGCAGGTCGACCGGGAAGGTTTCGACTCGCAGGATCGCAAGCTGTTGTTGACCATTATCGAGAAGTTTGATGGTGGCCCGGTTGGAGTCGACAGCCTGTCGGCGGCCATTGGTGAGGAACGTGGCACCATCGAGGATGTGCTCGAGCCGTACCTGATCCAGCAGGGTTTCCTGATGCGCACCCCGCGCGGCCGCATGGCGACACGCAATGCCTGGTTGCATTGCGGCCTGACGCCACCGTCGGCATCCCGGGCCTCGGGGCCGTTCGAGTTGTTTGCCGGGGGCAGTGAAGAAGACCACTCGCGTCAGACATGACGCCGCGTTATTGTACCTCAATTAATCGCAGGTATTTTTCCGGCATGCGTCGGGAATTAATTGTGTTTACTGCGGTCTCTGCATGGGAGCGATCTGCGGGTGGCTGAGTTCGAGTGGCCGGTACGTGTCTATTATGAGGATACGGACACTGGCGGAGTGGTATATTACGCCAATTATCTGCGATTCATGGAACGTGCGCGTACCGAATGGTTGCGTACACTTGGCATTGAGCAGGACGCTCTGATCCACGATGAAGGCATCCTGTTTGCGGTCAAATCGGTCAGCCTGGAATACCGGCGACCGGCCCGTTTCAATGACCTGTTGCTGGTCAGCGTGCAACTGGCGGAGCGACGCCGGGCGAGCCTGGTATTCGATCAGGCGATCCAGCGTGCCGGTGATGATGGCGGGCCGTTGTGCAGCGGCAGCGTCCGCATTGCCTGCCTGACCGTGGACACCCTGGCGCCGCAGCCCATACCTGCACAAATACTAAAGGAGATACCGGATGTCGGCTGACCTGTCATTTTTTCACCTGATCACAGGTGCCAGCTTTGTCGTACAGCTGGTGATGCTGTTATTGCTGGTGGTGTCAGTCGTGTCCTGGACCATGATCTTCCGCCGCCGGGCTGCACTGCAGGAGGCGCGTGAGGCCGCTAATGAGTTCGAGGATCGCTTTTGGTCCGGTGGGGATTTGTCGACCTTGTTTCGGGAGGTATCTTCACAGGAAAGCACCATTGGCATGGCCGGTATTTTTCAGTCCGGCTTCAACGAGTTTGCGCGGCTGCGCAACCAGTCGGGCATCGAGCCGCGTGCAGTGGTCGAGGGTGCCCAGCGTGTTATGCGCGTGGTGCTGTCGCGCGAGATGGATTTACTGGAGACGCACCTGTCATTTCTGGCCACGGTCGGTTCGACCAGCCCCTATGTCGGCCTGTTTGGAACCGTCTGGGGCATTATGAATGCCTTCCGCGGGCTGGGTAACGCCCAGCAGGCGACACTGGCCATGGTGGCGCCCGGCATTGCCGAGGCCCTGATTGCCACGGCCATGGGCCTGTTCGCCGCCATTCCGGCGGTGATTGCCTACAACCGTTATTCCAATGATGTCGAGCGACTGATCAATCGCTACGACAACTTCCTGGAAGAGTTTTCCACCATCCTGCAACGCCAGGCGCATGCCTGAACGCCACGAAATGGCCGGTATATTTCTTGATGTAGCCCGGGTGCAGGCCCGCAGGGCCGGAACCCGGGGAAATCCATATTATTCCCGGATTCCGCTACGCTTCATCCGGGCTACGGGTCAGTTCGGGCAGGCATAAACGAATATGGCCAAACAACGTATCCGCAAGAAGCCCATGGCAGAGATCAACGTCGTGCCATATATCGACGTCATGCTGGTCATGCTGGTGATCTTCATGGTGACAGCACCATTGCTGACTCAGGGTGTCAGCGTCGAGCTGCCGCAGGCCAGTGCCGAACCGATGGACCCGCAAGACCAGGAACCGCTGGTGGTGAGCATCGATGCCGGCGGCGAGCTGTACCTGAATATTGGCGATGCGCCGGACAAACCCATCGATGGTGATGCCCTGGTGCAGCGGGTGTCAGCGGTATTGCGTCGCCAGCCGGGCAAACCGGTCATGGTGCGTGGCGATCACTCGGCCGACTACGGCAGCGTGATAGCAGCCATGGTTTTGCTGCAACAGGCGGGCATCGAGGGTGTCGGTCTGGTGACAGAGTCCCCGGAAACAGAACGCTAGACGATGTGGGACCTGATTCGCGAGAACCCGCGCGCGGTGATGTACGCGGTGCTGATGCACCTGCTGCTGCTGGTGTTGCTGGTCTTCAGTCTTGACTGGACCCCGAAGATCACCCGGCCGGCGGGACAGAAGATACCGATCGAGGCAAAGCTGATTGACCAGCATCAGCTGGATGCCAATGCGGAGCGCAAGCAGGCCGAGCAGCGCAAGCTCGAGGAGGCCAAGCGCCAGCAGGCACTGGCGGAAAAGCGCAAGCTCGAGTCGGAACAGAAACGCAAGGCTGAACAGGCCGCGAAGCAAAA
>JBDLJX010000096.1:0-9589 GCA_039714155.1 Pseudomonadota bacterium
GGCCCACACTACAACACTTGGCCGGATGCTGCCGCAACGCCGTTCCGCGGCGAGAAGAACACCAACTGGGAAGGCGGCTGGCGGGTGCCCTCCATGGTGCGCTGGCCCGGCAACATCAAGGCCGGCACCTGGTCCAACGAGATCATGCATCACATGGACTGGCTGCCGACCTTCCTGGCCGCCGCGGGTGAACCGGACGTCAAGCAGAAGCTGCTGACCGGTCACAAGGCGATCGGCCGTAACTACAAGGTGCATCTCGATGGTTACAACTTCCTGCCGCACCTGACCGGCAAGACCGAGCAGGGACCGCGCAAGGAAATCTTCTATTTCTCTGATGACGGCGACCTGACCGCGCTGCGCTATCAGGACTGGAAGCTGATCTTCATGGAGCAGCGCGCCGAGGCAACCTTCCAGGCGTGGCGCGAACCCTTCATACCGCTACGTATCCCGCTGCTGGAGAATCTGCGCCGTGACCCCTATGAGCGCGGGCTGGTAACCTCCAACACCTATGATGACTGGTTCCTTGATCGCGCCTACATGCTGGTGCCGGCACAGGCCTATGTGGCGAAGTTCCTGGCGACCTTCAAGGACTATCCGCCACGCCAGAAGGCGGCCAGTTTCAGCCTCGACCAGGTGATGGAGAAGTTGTCACCACCGGGTGGCTAGTCGGTAATACAGTGTCTGCCGGGTAGCACACCCGGCGGACACTAATTACATGGCATAGCGGTGATGCATCACATGAAATCCTGTCTGCTGGCGGCCGTACTGGTGGTGGCCGGTTGCTCTACCGAGAGCTACTACAAGGACCACAATACCCGGGTGACCGTGAAGCGCTTTGCTGGTATCCCGTACCTGGAAAAAGAGGAAACCGTCAAAAGAAGGCCCGCGGGCTCGGAGTCTGTCCCGGTGCGCTAACCCTCCTGTCCATACGGCCATGGCCGCATGATCTGTGTACTCCATCGCTATCGTGTTCAATAAATAAACACCTTAATTTAGAGGAGAATAATGATGTTCAATAACAAATTGCCCGGCGCAGTCATGCTGGCAGTGTTCCTGTGGGTGCAGGGTGCAGCGCAAGTCATGGCAGCCGGCGAACCTGCCCCGCTGCCGTCCTGGAAGGCCGGTCCGGTAAAGACAGGCATTATTAACTTCGTGAGTGCGGTGACCGATGCGACCGGTCCTGGTTACGTACCACCCGCCGAGCGTATTGCGGTCTTTGATAACGACGGCACCCTCTGGTCCGAGAAGCCTGTCTATTTCCAGTTGCTGTTCGCCATCGAACGTATCAAGGCACTGGCACCGCAGCACCCGGAATGGAAGACACAGCAGCCGTTCAGGGCCGTGCTGGAGAACGACATGGATGCACTTGCCGATGCGGGTGAGAAGGGTCTGCTGCAACTGGTGATGGCGTCGCATGCCGGCAATACCACGGTGGAGTTTTCACAAATTGTCACGGACTGGCTGGCGACGGCTCGCCACCCGCGTTTCAAGCGTCCCTATACGGAACTGGTATTTCAACCCATGCTGGAACTGCTGGACTATCTGCGTGCCAATGGCTTCAAGACCTTTATCGTCTCCGGTGGCGGTATCGAGTTCATGCGCCCCTGGGTCGAGGCGGTCTATGGCATCCCGCCGGAGCAGGTGGTCGGCAGCAGTATCAAGACGCAGTTCGAGATCCGTGACGGGGTACCGGTACTGGTACGCCTGCCCGAGGTTCATTTCATTGATGACAAGGCGGGCAAGCCGGTCGGTATCAATGAGCACATCGGACGGCGACCCATTGCCGCCTTCGGAAACTCCGACGGTGACCTGCAGATGCTGCAATGGACCGCGGCCGGTGACGGACCCCGGTTCATGCTGATCGTGCACCATACCGATGCCGAACGGGAATGGGCCTATGATCGCGATTCGCATGTGGGCCGCCTGGACAAGGCACTGGCAGAGGCCGGCAAGCATGGCTGGACGGTGGTGGACATGCAGCGGGACTGGAAACAGATATACCCGGCCGAATGATCGGGTTCCGGTGTTCCTGATCCACTTGCAGGAGCAGCCAAACCTGTAGGATGGGTAAAGGAGCGTAGCGACGTACCCATCAAATACAATGTCTTGTACCGACGGGTACGCTGCGCTTTACCCGTCCTACTCACTACTGTGCCTTTCGGCATTCCCGATTATGCGAATCCGGACCATGCATACACTTCCATTTATTCTATTGTTCTTCATCTCGTGGTCAGCCGTTGCCGGAGATGCGGACAGTCGCCCGGATTTTGTCGGACGGCAGGTTTGTGCTAGCTGCCATGCGGCGCAGGAAAAGCTCTGGCAGGAATCCCACCATGACCTCGCCATGCAGGAGGCAACGGCTGCAACCGTGCTGGGCGATTTTAATGACAGGGAATTTACCCATGCCGGGACAACCAGCCGCTTCTTCAGGAAAGACGAGCGTTTCATGGTGCGCACCGACGGGCCGGATGGCAAGCTGACTGATTACGAGATCAAATACACCTTTGGCGTTGCGCCGCTGCAGCAGTACCTGATTGCATTCCCCGGCGGCCGGTTGCAGGCCCTGAGTATTGCCTGGGATGCACGATCGCAGGCGCAGGGCGGGCAGCGCTGGTTTCACCTCTACCCCGATGAGCAGATTGACCATGATGATGAACTGCACTGGACCAGGCTGAGCCAGAACTGGAACGGCATGTGTGCCGAGTGTCACTCGACACAGCTGCAAAAAAACTACGACCCGCTGCAGAAAAGCTTCGACACGCGCTGGTCGGAAATCGATGTCTCCTGCGAGGCCTGCCACGGGCCCGGTGCGCTGCACGTCGACTGGGCAAACAAAAAACCCGGCTGGGAAAAACAGGTCGGCAGCAAGGGGCTGGTCATTGTGCTCGATGAACGCCGGGGCGTGCACTGGCAGCCGGATGCCAACACGGGTACGGCGCGGCGCAACAAGTCCCGCGAGAGCGCCACGGAAATCGGCATGTGTGCCCGCTGCCATGCACGCCGCAGTGTGATCTCCGATGGTTATGTACACGGTGAACCGTTGCTGGAACATTACCTGCCGCGGCTGCTGGATGCCGGCATGTATTACCCCGATGGCCAGATCGAGGACGAGGTATATGTCTATGGCTCGTTCCTGCAGAGCAGGATGCATCAGGCCGGGGTCACCTGCAGCGATTGCCATGAGCCGCACAGCCTGCAGTTGCGCCAGCCCGGCAGCGGTGTGTGCCTGCAGTGCCATGCAGCAGACAAATTCGCAACCGCGGCACACCACTTCCACAAACCGGATTCAGCAGGCGCGAGCTGTGTCGAATGCCACATGCCGCCGCGCGATTACATGGTGGTGGATCCGCGTCATGACCACAGCTTCCGCGTCCCGCGACCGGATGAGTCGGTCACACTGGGTACACCGAATGCCTGTAACGTGTGCCACACGGACAAGAGTGCGCAGTGGGCAGCAGAACGGGTGCAGGACTGGTACGGCCATGTGCCGCAGGGCTTGCAGACGTATGCCAATACCTTTGCGGCCACCCGTGATGGTGATCCGGGTGCAGGCGAGTCACTGTTGCAGCTGATACGGGATACCGGGACACCGGCGATTGCGCGGGCAACTGCGCTGTCGCAGGTCGGTCCCTATCTGAACGCACAATCCCTGGATGTGCTGACACAGGGTCTGTGGGATAACGACCCGGGCGTGCGTGCCGCCACGACGGGCATGCTGGAACAGCTGCCCGCCGGATTGCGGGTACAACTGGCGTTTCCGTTTCTGGAAGACGATGTGCGTGCGGTGCGTATTGAAGCGGCACGGGTACTTGCCTCGGTACCGGCGGGTGATCTCGATGACAAACAGCGGGAGTTGCTGGAAAAGGGTGTCCGGGAATACGTCGATTCACAGCTGGCCAGTGCCGAGCGTCCCGAGGCGCAGACCAATCTGGGCAACCTGTACGCCCAGCGGGGACAACTGCAACAGGCAGAGCACGCCTACCGCACGGCCATCGAATTGAACCCGGCATATATACCGGCCTGGGTGAATCTTGCAGATTTTTACCGTGGCCGTCAGGATGAAGCCGCGGCTGAAAAGACCCTGCGTGATGCCATCGCCGGCATGCCGGGTGTGGCAGACCTGCATTATGCGCTGGGACTGTCGCTGATCAGGCAGCAGCAGGCGGAGGCGGCGGTCACCGAATTGCATCAGGCCGCCACCCTGAATCCTGACAGTGCCCGCTATGTCTATGTGTATGCCGTGGCACTGAATTCGACCGGCAAGCCGGATGAGGCACTGCTGGTGTTGCAGGGGGCACATAAGCGTTTCCCGAACAATGTGGATATTCTCGGTGCCCTGGTTGCCTTCAACCGGGACCAGGGCAATACCGGGGCCGCCAGTCGCTACACGAAAAAGCTGCAGGACCTGTTACCGCCGACAGCAGTACAACCATAACGCGGTAATTTCTTGTCATCATCTCGCCACCCCGCGAGAAAAGCGTGTTAGTTCATTGACCCCTTGTATAGAGACTCATTATAATTCCCGGCTCTCTGTGGTGGCCGGGTTGTGCTCCACGGGTTGGCGAGACTTGGTAGTCCACCCTTGGCATGCTCGTAACACCCTGATTTAACAATGATTATGGCGAGTTTAGCAAGGGGTGCACGCAAGCTTGCCATGCTTCAGTTACTACTGCTGGCCGCCACCTCAGCCGTGTTTTACGTATGCTACGGCGGCTTTCAGGCTGGATCAGTCTGGGGGGGCGGAGTGATCGCCATGGCCCATACCCTGTTGCTGCAGTGGCGGCGCGGGCGTGCTGACAAGGGCCGCGCCCTGAGTGCAGGAGAAAGCCTCCGGCTGCTGTACCGCACGGCACTGGAGCGATTTGCGCTGGTTGCCCTGTTGTTTGCGCTGGCGCTGGGCGTATTGCAGCTGGATCCGCTGGCGTTGATTGCGGGATTTATTGCGGGCCAGGTGGCCCTTGTTGCGGGACTAAAAAAAACGGAATAATTATGTCGGGCGAAGTACACACCTCAGCCGAATATATCAGGCACCATCTGCAGAACCTGACCTTTGGTCAGCACCCGGACGGCACCTGGGGCATTGCCCATGGCGTCGCGGAAGCCAAAGAGATGGGCTTCTGGGCCTTCCACATCGATACCCTGGGGTTTTCCATCGGACTGGGCGTGCTGTTTTTGTATATTTTCCATCGTGTTGCCAGGCAGGCCACCGCCGGGGTGCCAGGTGGGATGCAGAATTTCGCCGAATGGATCGTTGATTTTATTGAGGGCAGCGTGAAAGGCTCCTTCAGCGGTCGCAATCCCCTCGTTGCTCCGCTGGCATTCACGATCTTCATCTGGATCTTCCTGATGAACTTCATGGACCTGATCGCGGTTGATTTTCTGCCGCATCTGGCGGGGATGATCGGTATACCCTATCTCAAGGTGGTCCCGACGACGGACCCCAATGCCACTTTCGGCATGGCCTTCGGGGTGTTCTTCCTGATCCTGTACTACAGCTTCAAGATCAAGGGCCCGGTTGGCTTTTTCGGCGAGCTGGCGTTCCAGCCCTTTGGCAAGCTGGGCATGCCCGTTAACCTGCTGCTGGAAGGCGTCAACCTGATCGCCAAGCCGATATCACTGGCACTGCGTCTGTTCGGCAACATGTATGCCGGTGAAATGATCTTTATCCTGATCGCCATTATGTACAGCGGTGGGCTGGTCCTTGGCGCTTTCGGCGGGCTGCTGCAGATTGGCTGGGCGATCTTCCACATCCTTATTATTACCCTGCAGGCGTTCATCTTCATGACACTGACCATTGTGTACCTGGACATGGCGCATCAGGAACACCACTGATTTTTTACAATTGAACAGCACGTTAATTTTTATTTAGGAGAGAAACATGGAAATGGCAGACGCATTACTCTATATCGCAGGCGCATTGATGATGGGCCTCGGTGCACTGGGTGCCGCTGTGGGTATTGGCATCCTGGGTGGCCGCTTTCTGGAAGGCGCTGCCCGTCAGCCGGAACTGATCCCGATGCTGCGCACCCAGTTCTTTATCGTCATGGGACTGGTCGACGCCGTGCCGATGATCGCCGTGGGTATTGCACTCTACATCCTGTTTGCAGTGGTTGGCGGCTGATACAAGCCACTGATCAAGACGCAGAGGTCCTGATATGAATATCAATGCCACCCTGATTGGCCAGGCAATTGCCTTTTTCCTGTTCGTCGTGTTCTGCATGAAGTATGTGTGGCCACCGATCCTGCATGCGCTGGAAGAACGCAAGAAAAAGATCGCCGATGGCCTGGCTGCAGCCGAACATGGCAGGCACGAGCAGGTACTGGCCGAGGAACGCGCCAAGGAACTGCTGCGTGAGGCCAAGGAGCAGGCCGGTGACATCATTACCCGTGCCGACAAGCGTGCAGCGGAAATTGTTGATGAGGCCAAGGACGACGCCAGGGCAGAAGGTGATCGTCTGATGACAGCCGCCCAGGCTGAAATCGAACAGGAGGTCAACCGCGTGAAGGAAGATCTGCGCGGGCAGGTAGTCAGCATCGCACTGGCAGGCGCCGGCAAGGTGCTGGAGCGCGAAGTGGACGAAGGCGCCCACGCCGAGCTGTTGAACAAGCTGGCGGCTGAAATCTAGGTAATCGCAGATGGCTGAAACAATTACCGTGGCACGTCCCTATGCGCAGGCAGCCTTCCTGTTTGCGAGCGAGCATCACACGTTGAAAGACTGGTCGGATATGTTGTCACTGCTGGCGGCGATTGCCGACGATGCAGGCATGCATGAGCTGATCGACAGCCCGCACCTGACAGAAAAACAGCTGGCCGACCTGTTTATCCAGGTGGCCGGCGAGCGGCTCGACGGGAAGGGTGCCAATTTTGTCCGCGTACTGGCTGCCAACGGGCGCCTGAAGCTGCTGCCCGAGATTGCCGCACTGTTCGAGATCCAGCGCCGCGCTGCCGAGGGCACCGTGCGTGCGGAACTGGTCACGGCCTTTCCTGCCAGCGATACACAGCAGGCCGAAGTGATCGCCAGTCTGCGCAAGCGCCTCGGCCGCGAGGTCGAACTGAGCTGTTCAACCGATGCCGACCTGATCGGCGGTGCCATTATCCGTGCCGGTGACCTGGTCATCGATGGCTCCGTGCGCGGCAAACTGGAACGCCTGGGAACGGCACTGAATCACTAGCGGCACACTGAATACTTCACTTATCAAGATAAAAGCTTATTCAAGGTAAACACTATGCAACTCAATCCGACTGAAATCAGCGAACTGATCAAGAGCCGCATCGAGCAATTCGAGGTCGTGTCCGAGGCACGCACCGAGGGTACGGTGGTCAGCCTGACTGACGGTATCGCACGTATTCATGGGCTGGCCGATGTGATGCAGGGAGAAATGCTGGAGTTCCCCGGCAATATCTTCGGTATGGCGCTCAACCTGGAACGGGATTCCGTCGGTGCGGTGATCCTCGGTGAATACAAGAACATTACGGAAGGCGACAGCGTCAAGTGTACCGGTCGCATCCTCGAGGTGCCGGTGGGCGAGGCATTGCTGGGACGCGTGGTGGATTCACTCGGTAACCCCGTTGACGGCAAGGGTCCGATCGATGCCGCCGAGACCTCGCCGATTGAAAAGATTGCCCCGGGCGTGATTGCCCGCCAGTCGGTGGATGAGCCGGTCCAGACGGGGCTGAAATCCATTGACTCCATGGTGCCGATCGGCCGTGGCCAGCGCGAGCTGATCATCGGCGACCGCCAGACCGGCAAGTCCGCAGTGGCCATCGACACCATCATCAACCAGAAGGGCACCGGCGTGAAGTGTATCTATGTCGCCGTTGGCCAGAAAAACTCCTCCATTGCGACCGTGGTGCGCAAGCTGGAAGAATTCGGCGCCATGGAGCACACCATAATCGTGGCCGCGGCCGCGGCCGAATCGGCGGCCATGCAGTACATTGCACCGTATTCCGGCTGTTCCATGGGCGAGTATTTCCGCGACCGGGGCGAGGATGCCCTGATTATCTATGATGACCTGACCAAGCAGGCTTGGGCCTATCGCCAGGTCTCCCTGCTGCTGCGGCGCCCGCCGGGCCGCGAGGCCTATCCCGGTGACGTGTTCTATCTGCACTCGCGCCTGCTGGAACGCGCCGCACGCATCAATGCCGATGATGTTGAAAAACGCACCAATGGCGCGGTGAAGGGCAGGACCGGTTCCCTGACGGCACTGCCGATCATCGAGACCCAGGCGGGTGACGTGTCGGCCTTCGTGCCCACCAACGTGATTTCCATTACGGATGGCCAGATCTTCCTGGAGTCCGACCTGTTCAATGCCGGTATCCGCCCGGCCATCAACGCCGGCCTGTCGGTCTCGCGTGTTGGTGGTGCGGCCCAGACCAAGATCATCAAGAAACTTGGCGGCGGCGTGCGCCTGGCGCTGGCACAGTACCGCGAACTGGCGGCCTTTTCCCAGTTTGCTTCCGACCTTGACGAGGCCACCCGCAAGCAGCTGGAACGTGGTCAGCGCGTCACCGAACTGATGAAGCAAAAGCAGTATTCACCGTTGTCGGTTGCCGAGATGGCGGTATCGCTGTTTGCCGCGGACCAGGGCTATCTCGATGACGTCGAGCAGGACAAGATCGTCGATTTCGAACACGCGCTGCACGGTTACATGCGCGCCAGCCAGGTGGAACTGATGGACAGGATCAACGCCTCCGGCGACTACAATGACGAGATCGAGGCCGGGCTGCGTGCCGCGGTCGAGGATTTCAAGGCCACGGGAACGTGGTAACGGGACTCACAACCGTAGCCCGGATGAAGCGTAGACTAATCCGGGAAAATGGTAGCAATTTCCCGGATTCCGGCCATGCGGCCTCCATCCGGGCTACCGCTTTCTTATTAATGGCAACAAGGTAATAAAATGGCAGGCGCGAAGGAAATCCGCACCAAGATTGCGAGCATCAAGAATACGCAGAAGATCACCAAGGCGATGGAGATGGTGGCAGCGAGCAAGATGCGCAGGGCGCAGGAACGCATGCTGGCCACGCGCCCCTATGCCGACAAGATCCAGAACGTGGTGGCGCACCTGTCGCATGCGCATCCGGAATATCACCATCCCTACCTGATAAAGCGGGAGGCAAAGCGTGTTGGCCTGATTATTATTTCCACTGATCGCGGTCTGTGCGGCGGGCTGAATATCAACCTGTTCAAGTCAGTGATCAATACCATGAAGGAATGGGATGAGGCCGGCCTGGATATCGATCTGACCCTGATTGGTACCAAGAGCAATGCCTTTTTCAAGCGTCTCGGCGGCAATATCACCGCGACTGCCAGTCATCTGGGTGATGCACCGTCGATTATCGAACTGATCGGTACGGTCAAGGTCATGCTGGATGCCTATGAAGCGGGCGGCATTGATCGCCTGTACATTGCGCATAACGAGTTCGAGAACACCATGTCCCAGAATCCGGTACTGAAGCAGCTGATTCCGGTAACCGGTGAGGCCGACGAAAAGCTGGAAATGCACTGGGACTACATATACGAACCGGACTCCAGGCCGGTCATGGACGCCCTGATGATTCGCTACATCGAATCACTGGTTTACCAGGGTG
>JBDLJX010000097.1:0-9523 GCA_039714155.1 Pseudomonadota bacterium
CACGCTGGGGAGTTACTATGAGATTTTCGTTACTGTCAAACTGTTAATGCCTCCCCAGCAGAGCTGGGGGGTCTCCCATGTTTGTCTAGCTGCAGAACCTGCACCACGATCGTTCTGGTCTGGGGATATTATTTTCTCGGAAAAGTAAAAGAGAATGAGCCACACTGCAATAAAAATCACTATTTGTATACATCCAATTACATAGTCAAGCATAACTTCATCTCCTTGGCAGACTCTAGCAATTCAGTTATGTCCTCACGGCAAACCAGTGCCACACCATCCATCTTTTGGCGGCGGCCTATCATGTCGTAAAAATACAGAGTCAGCGCGCCCCACGGCAGGAGTAGACCGATTACAGCGGTCAACGGGGCGCGGCCCTCGGACTGTAACCGAAACACGATTATGCCAAGGTTCAACGCCGATATATAGAAGAACTCGGATAGTCAGTGCATCCGCCTTCGCCTCCCGGCGCCCACATACCGCATGGGGAGCCAGGACGTGGACAAACCAAGCACCTCTTAATTATCTAAGTCTCAGGCCGACAATCTAATCATGAAAAACTCAGTTCTCATTACCTGCCCAAACTGTGGCCACATGGTATACGGTCGTACATGGCGTTGCCCGGAATGTGGCGGCTCTGACAACGACCGCAAATCAGAGAATAGTGGAGAATCGCGCCAGGATTCCAGAAGCATGACAATAGCTGCCTTGAGTGCGCGAATTAGGAATATTCTGATCTGGAAGTAAGAAAACCCTGCTACAGTGAGCAGGACTCAGCCAATCACGATCTCATCAATCCACTCGACTTGTATGTTGCTTATCCGTCGGTCTGGTATCTTCCTGCGACATTCCTTTATTGTTGCCCCGTTACTGTCCTTGAATGGAACCCTGGGCATGTCTTCGTTATGCCGCCTGTCGCTAAACTGGAATCTCTTATTTCTCATTGCTCCCACCCCCGCATGTGGAGCACCGGCACGGCGGAAACCAGGAACAGAAATGGCGTTTGTACCGGATCCAGTGCTTCAAGCCAGGCCTTAAAGCGATTGAATTGCGCCGTCCCAAGTACCCTGCGTGAGCGCCGGTTGACGTCGCGATAACCACGACCATCAAGGACATAAAACGCAGCGCCCTGGGCAGTAAAATGATAATCAAA
Source organism: Pseudomonadota bacterium (assembly GCA_039714155.1). Classification (GTDB taxonomy): domain Bacteria; phylum Pseudomonadota; class Gammaproteobacteria; order UBA9214; family UBA9214; genus SZUA-186. The sequence goes on from JBDLJX010000097.1 coordinate 1,154, forward strand.
TGCCTCAGCCCGGCCACTTTCCGGGCTGTCCGGATTATGGGAATGCTGGTATTCCCTGTAGACCTGAAGTGCGGCCGACCGCATGCGGTCCCGCAGCTCCAGACAGTCCTTGCGCCTCAATCGTTTCTTGCTACGCTCCGGAAAGCGCTCGTCAAGTTCATCTTTCTTGCCACCCAGCAGGAAAGAACCCCAGTCATCACTGATCTCGTGATCGTCCCAGATCATGTAAGTCGGATACCCCCGGCACCAGCGGCAGGTAGAAACGGACCAGCTTGTGGTCGGCCTTCGCCAGCTGGAAGGCTTTTTTGCGCGAGCCGACTTCCTTTGCGATGCGGTTCAGTTCGTCATCGAATACATCACACAGGCGCTTGGTGAAGATGAGTGGCAGGATGAAGTCCTTGTACTTGGGCGCGTCCTTGGCCCCGCGAATGGAACAGGCTGCATCCCAGATCCAGGATTCGATGGATTTGTCCTGTTCCTTATTTGCGGCGGCCGTTTTTTTGACTGCTTTTTTCCGGGTCACTGTTTTCTTTTTGGCTCGTGCGGCCATACCTGTTCCTTTATTGTTTCCTGAATTTCCTGATTTGCGCGTCCACTTGCTTCCAGGGCAGACGTCGCCCCTCTTCTTTCATCCTGGCATAGGCCTGTTCCACGGCCGTTATGGTTATTTTCCGCTCCTGATACAGTCGCTCTATCAACCATAAGGTACCGCGTACAACCACATCCTCTGCCTTTGCAACAGCCCGCAACTTTTTATCACCGGTCAACAGCGGACACTGCTCCTGTTTGGCCAATGCCAGGGCGAACAGGTCATTCTGGCCTGGATGCGAATAGACTCCACGCAAACGGTAAGCCTCCTGCATAAAGGATTCTTCAATCTCCAGCACCTGCAGTCCATAGCTTGGCAGTTCCGGATGCCTTTCCAGCAACTCTTCCTCATACAGGATATTGGGAACCGCAAAGCTTTCCGGTAACTGAAACATGACTTCAATCAGCTTACCTACCTTGACGTCGATGAAGATATTGGCATCACTGATTAACAACTTCATCGGGACATTCCATATTCCGGCAGGCATGCAGGTCCATCACGGACATGCCGAGCAACTCCGCTGCCTTCGATTCTCCAATCAGGTCTTCAGCCAGGGCACGATAGACCATTTGCGTAAATAGCCGTGGCTGTTCCTGAGGATATTGCGGATCAGGCTCCTTTTCTTTCCAGCCTTTTGCACGGAAATGACGCCAGATTGACTGCATGGTCTGCTTGCGCAGTATACCCAGATCAAAGGCACGATAGGTCCATGCGCCCATGCTGAGGCCAAACTCATCTTTCAGTAATTTAAGCTCCTGGGGTTCCAGCCAGGTTCGATGCTCGCCGAGGGCTTTGTGCACCATTAATGCGGGAGCCAGAAAAGCCCCGGCAAAACGGTGACAGGCGGCTTCCTCTTTGGATTCCAGATTTTTAGTCAGTCGATCCTTTAATACCAGATGCCCCAGTTCATGTGCCAGCGTAAATCTCTGCCGGTCGCCGGGCCAATGCTTGCCGACGACAACCAAGGGCGAACCGTTGACGACCGTCGAAAGCCCGTTGAAATTCTTGTGGCCATCATAGCGGGTTATGAATACTTTGACGCCTTTTGACTCCAGCGTATCGATCAGATCCGGAATGGGATTCAGGCCAAGGTTCCACGCGTGGCGCAGTGACTCGCAAAGCGATTCGATCTCGTCCAGCGACGCGATTTTCTCAGGCAGATTGTCTGGCAGTTCAAACGGAGTCGACCAGGGTGTGGGTACGAATTCTTCCAGTGCGATCCAGCGCTCAACCTGCTCGGTCACATCGGCCAGCACCTTGGCCTCTTCTTTCGCGGGCAGCTTGTCGTGCTCGCGGTATTCGACTTCGCCAAGACTGACGTCCACCTGGCGAAAGAAAAATTCCGTCCGCACACCCAACGCCCTGGACAACGCCAGTAATACGCTGGAGGACGGGGTGTTCTCTTCCCGCTCATACTTGGAAATCGCCATTGCGCTGACGTTAGCCAGCTCCGCCAACTCGCGCTGGTTGAGTCCTGCTGCTTTACGTGCCCGCTTGATCCGCTCTCCAATCATTGCGCTGTTCCCTGAAGGTTTACATAACTTGGCTATTGTCGTATTTTTTGTAAACTTTAGTTCATGTGATCGCTGCAGTCAAGCGACATATTAACAGTTTATTAAATACTTTCATGAGGTTATTAACTATGGCTACTAATCCCCCTACTGGCGACGGTCACCGCAGTGGCGCGGTCCGTGGCCGCTCGCAAACCCGTAACCCGAAAACCAATCGCTGGGTAAAACGGGATACCGGCACCGGCCGTTTCATGGACCAGAAAGCAGATCCCAAGCCGTTCAAGGGCGTTCGGAAGGAGAAATAGGATGGCCAATGCTGCTGCACATAGACTTGGAGCCGTTGTTTGTGTGGGTGGGATTGCCCTGGCCGCTGAGAATAAGCAGGAAGAGCCCACAGCGAAGCCTTTGATTGCTGGCGGCCTCGCCTTTCTGACTGGAACGTTACCCGATATTCTGGAACCGGCCTGTCATCCCAATCACCGCCAGTTTTTCCATAGTCTGGCTTTTGCCGGCATGGTGGGCCATGGCGTCTACAAGATCTGGCAATGGAAACCGGAATCCAAAACACAGGAATGGCTTCGGATTGCGTGTATGGCTGTAGGCGGTGCCTACCTGGTGCATCTTGCCATGGACGCGACGACACCAATAAGATTACCGATTGTCTAGATTCTAAAGGTTTTTCTTGTTTATTGTGCTTCTCATAAACGCCGTAACGCCTTTGATGATTAATTTTCATCGCCCCAGGTGGCAGTAACCTGTTCGCTCTCATGTCCAGGTTCTTGACTGGTAGTTATTCATGCTTGGCGATCAAGCTCACGTTGTTCCGGAGTCAGGGGCTTGGCTTCGCGCCCAACTGCTGCCCTGCATTTCCACCCGGTCAAACAGCATCCGCTTGGCTTTTGTTGCACAACTGCCATCCCGATTGCAGTCGCAAAGTAGTTTGAGTTGGTATTTCAGGTCTCTCACGGTGTTATCTCCGGTTGGTAAGTGTTAGTGGTCACCTGGCAGCCAAAACTACCGAGGCCCGCTTGCGCGATACGACCGTAGGACACCACTCCCATACGACCTGAATATGCCTGGTCTCAGGCAACGCTGTTTTCCCTTTTGGGTAATGGCCCAGCGCTGGCCAACTTGGCCCTCGCGGGCCTTCTTTCAGGGGACTTCATAAAACACCCCCTTTTAAATGTGCGGAATACATCCGCAGTGTTAGAAAATGAACATCAACGGCACCGCCAGGGGCGGGCGTCTCTGCTCGTCGAGTAATTGCAGGCGGTTGCCTGCGAGAATGAGCCGATCCTGTGATCGGTTCAGTTTGGAAGATGGATCCACGGCAAATAGCCGCAGCGCGTCAAAGAAACCGAATGCGCTCAATTGCCACTGTACACGCAGTGGCCACGGTTAAATCGATCGAGGGTGGCAGTGTAATAACACGTAACCCAGCTGTAACCCTGAAATCCAATCGCAAACCCGCGCCGTTAATGGGATTGCCGCCCACGTCACTACCCCCGCTGCGCTTAGTAGTGACGTGGGCGCCTTCGGATCAGGCAACCCATGCCCCAGGCATTCGCCTGTCACATCGGCTGCATTTGGAGGCTCGGACCGCCTTTGCACAGTCCAGGAGTGATATCAGTGTCAGCACCATGACCAATATTTGGTCATGGTGTGACGTAACAGGAATTCAATTGGTTACGTGACAATCTTAAAGTCAATGGGGTGTTGCCCGGGGCAACAGCTATCGAAATTCGGGAACAGTGAGTTGCTACTGCCTTTCAATCAGTTACGCCACAATCATGAAGCCAATGGTGTGCTCACCTGGTGAGCAGGTGTCGATATTCGAACTCGGTGTTTACTCAACGCAGACAACAACTTTCAGCCAGTTACATGATCACGTTAAAGTTGCTTGCCGGTTTCCCGGGGAAATCGGCATTTCACTTGTACCCCGGAGCACGGACCAACATTCAAGCAGTTATATTGCGATCTTAAAGTCAATGCTCGGTTCAGCGTGTGAATCGGTAACTGAGAAAACCCCAGCGCTTTATCGGCATGAAATGTGGGGGTTCAGGGAAATCAATGAGTAAGCCTCCAAAGCTCACTTGAGCATGTGCTACCGAGGCTAGCACCCACCGAAGTCATTGGCGGCATCGGCCAGCGCCATCAGAATCAGTTTCGGGGTGGGCGAAAGCTTTTGCTGCCAGGCCCAGTTCATCGCTGCGATACTCACCGCCTTGCGCGCGCCTCCTGCTTGGTCGGGCGCCCACGACGCCGGGGCTCCGAATCCTGCATGGCAGGATCGGCTACGGTAACGGTGAACTGTTCCAGCCAGTCATGCACTGCCTGGCAGGGCCACAGTCGGTTGCGGCAACCGGGCGGCTGAATACGTGGCGGCAGCGGACTGCCAGCACAAAGCTTGTTGCGCAACCGCCCAAGCGTAATTCCCAGTAACCCGGCGATCTCGGCATCGGTGTAATACTTCCCGTGTTTCGATGAATACTCTTTGTTCACGTCGCGCCTCTTTTGCAAACCTTACGGTCATGTCGGAGGCACCATGAGACACCTGGTCTCACATTCAGGCTACAATAAATCCTTTCAAATGCTGCCGGGGTTTAATCGGGAACGAATGGGCCGCAATGAATCATCCCGGCTTCACACTCTATCTATACCTTCAAACAACGCATCAACAATCGGGCAGTACTCAATCTTGTAACGCGCACCCTTGCAGCGGGCCGCCATTTCATTCAATGCCTTTTGCAATCGTTTCAGGTCATCGATCTTGTCCTGCACTGCCCGCGCCTGCAGCATCGCCATCCCCCTGACCTCGCCACAGGTATGGTCGGGTTCATCAACAAAACGCAGCAACTCTTTGACCTGTTCAATTGAAAAACCCAGTTCACGGCTGCGACGGATAAAAAACAGGCGTTTTAGATGATCCAGTGAATAGATGCGGTGACCACCTTCGGTGCGCGGTGGATCAGGCATCAATCCTGTCTTTTCGTAATAACGTACCGTCTCGACCTTGCACCCGCTCCGGGTGGCCAGATCACCCACAGAAAAAGCTGTCTTTTGCCCGATTGTCATCAATAACCCCTTGAACCTGTAGTTACTACAGGTCTTATATTAGTACATGGGTAGCAAAATTGGAGCAGATAATGGAAAACATCGTGCTGGACTCAGAACTGACCTGCCCGGAATGCGGACACAAGTCCATGAAGACGATGCCCACGGACAATTGTCAGCATTTCTATGAATGCAAGGGGTGCGGTGCCTTGCTCAAACCGCTGCAGGGCGACTGCTGTGTCTATTGCTCTTACGGCACGGTGCCCTGCCCGCCGATTCAGGAGGCGCGTTTGGCAGGCAAGGATGGAGGGTGTTGTGGATAAACAGTCTGTAACAGGACCATCGGGACTTGGCTGGCTGGCTTTTCTTGCCTCCACCGGCACCCTGATTTGTTGCGCCTTGCCTATCCTGCTGGTGACACTGGGTTTCGGATCTGTGGTAGCCGCATTGACCAGCCGCTATCCCCTGCTGGTCACACTCTCTGACTATGAAGGCTGGATGTTCGGACTCTCGGCAGGGCTACTCGCATTGACGGCCTGGTTCATCTGGGGACGACAAACCCGGTGCCCGGCAGACCCGGTTCTGGCGGCACGTTGTCAACGCGCACGCTCGAGAAACCAGTGGATATTATCGGGTGCCGTTATCATCTGGTCGATAGGTTTTACTGCGCGGTTTCTGTTACTGCCACTGCGCAACCTGCTCGGTATTTGAGGAGGCATAACATGCGTAAGTTATTGTTAACATGCTTTCTGTTGGTGCTGGTGTGGGCTAATCCATTGCCTGCTGAACAAATCGAGATTGATGTTCACGGCATGACCTGTGCCTTCTGTGTGGACAGCCTTCAGCGCAATCTGAGGAAACTGCCGGATGTCGAATCCGCGGAAGTCAGTCTGAAACGCAAGAAAGTGCGCATCGAAACGACTGGCGACACAGTAGATATCGAGCGCATTAAAGAAACGGTGCTGGATTCAGGCTTTACCCCGGTCAAGATAACCCCCCTTGATGCGCAATAAACTCTGGTCAGTTCTTTTCCTGTTGGCAGTCAGCCTGTCTGCACACACCGCCTACGCCATGGGCCTGCGTTCCTTTGTTGCCTTGCCGGTCGACAAAGGTGGCAAGGTGGTGCGTCTTCAATATCAGCGCAACACGGATACCAGTACCGATGTGCTCGTGACCAATGCCGCCTACGGCATCAGTGGCAAACAAACTCTGCTGTTTGGACTGCCGTACCGGTTATCCCCTGCGGGTTCAGATCGAACCGGCGATTTGAGTACCCTGTACCGGCACATCGTCTGGCAGGATGACACGGCAGCGGGCACAAGCCGCCTCGGGCTTTTGGGTGGACTTGTGATCCCGACCGAGAGCGACCGGGATGCCCGCTTGCAAGCCGGTGCCGTCGCCACCTTCTATAAAGGTCGAACCGAGTGGGATATTGATGCTCTCTGGATTCAGGGTATCGACGATGCCACCAACCGGGCACGTTACGACATCGCCTGGCAATACCGATTGAGTCCGGCGGTCTACCCTGACTGGGGCATCGGGCAGGAATGGGCGCTTGACCTGGAACTGGGTGGCCGCTGGGAAGAAGGCAATACCATGGTGCATCAGGCAACTCTGGGCCTGCAGTCAGTTCACCGGCAGTGGGTTTTTGAAGCCGGCGTGGTACAGGATCTGAACGGACCGGATGATACGCAATTGATTTTCAGTACACGTTTTCATTTCTAGCCGCGTGAAATCATAAGTACAAATACCGATATGAGGCACCATGAGACAAGTTGTCTCACATCAGAGCTACGTTAAATCCATACAAATATTGTCGGGGTTTTTTTCGGGAACGAATGAACACAGTGGATCATTCCGGCAACATAATTCTTGTCACACAATGTCACACTGCGAATGAAATTCAATGTGATCCAACCTTATTGGAAAACAAACTATGTGACTAATATTTCTTGTGTTAGTCTGTAAATCCCTGAAACAGAACGGGCGTGACAACAGATTCACACGGCAGGGGTCACTGGTTCAATCCCGGTATCGCCCACCAAATATGCTTTATTTATAGGGTTTCGGAGCGCAACGTTTAGATCACACGGCTGATATTAAAAGTACTCCACCCGGGACTCCACTCACTCACCAACATAATAAACCCCACTACGTGGGCGGGGCATGTTGGCCTAGGATACAACCTGTAACGAACCTTGGTCATCCTCCAGGTCGTCGCCAATCTGGTCCAGCAAAGCATCCTCGGATGCCTCCAGCACATTATCCGCCAGGATTTCTTCCAGGCGCTCCATCTTCGTTTCGATAGCACCGGCTAGCGCAACCAATGCGCGGTCGAACCCAGGCGAGTAAAGAACGGCAATCCTGTCACCCATCCCCTGCGTGGCCCTGAGATCCGTGCTATGCGGCGCCTGCAGCGGGACTATCCGGATACCCCCTACCTGTTTGTGACCGAGAGGAAGAGTCCACTGACGACCTCATCTGTCAGGAAAATCATCGCCCGGGCCGGTCAGAAGGCGGACATTGGATTTCCAGTCCATCCGCATATGCTTCGACATGCCTGTGGGTTTTATTTGGCTAATGAGGGTCATGATACCCGTGCAATCCAGCATTACATGGGGCATAAGAACATCCAACATACCGTGCGGTACACGGAGCTGGCGTCCGACAGGTTCAATGGATTCTGGCAAGACTGAGTGGATTTGGTGGTCAGCCTTTACGGCTGCCTCCTGCACTTCCGCTTTCGAGGACAAAACGGACGTTCAGCAAATACCCGCCATCATTCTTTTGGTGAGGTACTGGACTTTGCCAGAAAGAGACATTCCCTAGAATCAGGGGAACGTCTCAAATGCCGTGTCGGTCATTAATGACAGACATAAGGGGTGCGGAGCCGTATTCGTTGCGTTTCCTGTTCGCGAGCCGTCCGGAGATCACGGGCTAGGTGCTGGGCATCGTCTACCGCATCATTGCCACGCAATTGATCAAGAAGGCCGGCTTCAGCCGCAAGACGACCCGTACCGGTGCTGTCACGCTAGCAGAAAATCAGGCAGTATCTGGATGCCGCCAAATCAAAACAATAATGATGATTCCTCAATATTACCTTCAGAACTTCAATGAGAGGTCGAAAAATAGGTACCGTTCTGTTTGGTTCTGGAGTAACCGGCGCACTTCAACCGGCATTACTCGCAGGAGGCTATTACTTGACGCAGGTGCAGC
>JBDLJX010000098.1:0-9273 GCA_039714155.1 Pseudomonadota bacterium
ACCCCTGATAACGTCAAATAGGGCCAAATAGCCCAATTTTATTGGACAGTGTAAGTCGTATAAAAGCATTGAATTACAGTAGGATAGGGCGCTTAGGTTGGAACACTACGAACCAGGCGGTCGGGAGTTCGAATCTCTCCGGGCGCGCCAATCTTCAGTTCTACATCAAGCGGTTACCGTTTCAGCGGTTGCCGCTTTTTGCTTCAACAACACCAGTGCGGGACTTTTGCGGGAGTTTTCCCCGCACACACGGTTGGCCGCCTCGATCAGGTTCTCCAGTTCAGCTGCCGAGTAGTGCGTGGTGATCCTACCCGACTTGTGTCCCAGCAAGTCCTGCCTGTCCTCGTAACTTACCCCGGCTGCCCGTAAGCGACGGCCAAATGTGTGCTTGAGGTCGTGGACACGTACCAGCGAGAGATCAGCCCGCTTGCGTGCACTTCGCCACCCCGAGTTGTTCATGGCAGCGATCGGATGGCCGCGATACGTGAACACATATTCAGGGTGCTCACCCCGGACATCCTCGATGACTGACATGGCTACCCGATTGAGTACCAGCAAACGCTCTTCACCATTTTTCACCCGGTCCTCCGGGATGATGAAGACACTGGTCCCCAGCTCGGGAACGGGAACCTCCCATTCCCAGCGCAGGTAACACACTTCCTTGTCCCGCGTACCCGTATTGACCTTGAACAGCGCCATCCGCGCCAGGTGTGAGGGCAGTTCCTTAAACAGCCGCGCCTGTTCTTCCCAGGATAGGGGCCAGGGCTTGCGTGCATCTGTCACCGGCAGCAACTTGATCTTGGGTGGGGTGTGCAACCAGGTGAGGTTGTTCCCATCCAGCCATTCCGATGCTGCCAGATTAAGAATATGCCGTACCACGCCCAGAGCGAGGTTGATGCTCTTGGTCTTGATCCCCTGCTTGCGCCGTGCCTCGATAAAGGGCTGCAGTGTTCCAATGTGAACCGATTCGACCGGCAGGTGGCCGATGTAGGGGTCCAGTTGTTTCAGGTGCAGCGCGGTATCGGCGATGCGGCGTTTTTGCTGGTTCTCATTCAGGTATCGGGTTGCGGCCCGCCGAAATGCGCGTTTCGGTCTTACTCCGTAGACGACCGCTTGCCTGACTTCCTCCGTTTTCTTTGCGAGGTATTCTTCCGCCTTTGCGAGGCTGCTTTCTCCAGTGCTTTCGCAAATGCGGATGCCTCTGATCTGTTTGTCGATGTGCCAGACTCCGTTGCGCTCGTAGAGTCCGGCTGTTCTTTTGCGTCCCATGTCAATTCTCCTCTGAGTTGACCGGAACGCCCGTTGCGGGACTTATATTGGTCTACCCAGGCATCCAGATCAAGGCGATCAAAGGCAATACCCTGTATTCCGATGCGAATTTCAACGAGATACGGCCGTACCTCGGCGTTAAAGCGGTTCCGATCCATGCCCAGATAGGCGGGCGCGTCCCGGAAGCGGAGCAGTCGTGGGGTGATGGGGCTGTGTTGTTTCATTAAAGGTTGTATTGCATCGAGTGTTAACCAGCGGTTGATCATAGCTACGAGTCGGTTCGGAATCACGCTCGAAAGGTGGGCTCAAAAGGCGAGCTTTCGAGCATGATTCCGTGCACACGTGATGGCAAGCTGATGTGTTCACAAGTAACCACTGGAGAGCACAGATTGCCACACATCGCGTGCATGTCACGGACACTAACACCGGACAAATCGCAAAATCAAAGGATAAATGTTTAGCAAAACGGTAATGTTTTTTGCCTGTTTTTAGCTGTGAAGTCATAACGTATCCAGTCATTGCGAGGAACGCAGTGACGAAGCAATCTCTAAAAAGTAATTGAACATGAATGAAAAAGATTGCAGGTAATGACAGGGGTATTTGCTAAAAAACGCAGCCGATTTACTTCGCACATTGCTAAACATTTTGTTCTGGAAAATGTGTGATGCGTTATGCAATCTCGTGTCTCCAGGTCAAACACAAGGAGAACACAGACTATGCAAGAGCAAATCAACACCAGTGCGGTAACACTGGAGAATCAACTAACGGAACGCTTCGGCCTGCTGTTGTCGCAGACGCAACTGGCGGAACTACTCGGTCGTACCACAGGTGGCCTGCGCTACAGCCTCTGTTACCCGAGTGACCAGAGCACGCGCGCGCTCAAGGCCTGCGGCCGCAAGATAGGCCGTCGCGTGTATTACCCGGCCTCAGAGGTCGCCAGGGTCATCATCGGTAATGGTGACGTATGAGCAACACCATTATCCGTGCCCCGCGCCGTGACCGGTTCGTTATCATCGATCAGCACGCCATTGAGGATAACCGCCTGTCCTGGGCGGCCAGGGGCCTGCTCGGCTACCTGCTGTCCCGACCGGACGACTGGAAGGTGCTGGTCAACGACCTGCGCAAACGTGGCGACCTGGGGCGCGACGGTATCTACAAGCTGCTCAAGGAACTCCGCACGGTGGGCTATGCACGCTATGTACGCCTGCGTGATCGGTTCGGCCGCATCCGGGGCGGCTTCTACATTATTCGGGAAATCGCGGATTTACCGTATCCGGAATTGCCGGATACGGCTGAGCCACAAACGGCTGAACCGGGTCCGGCAAACCCGGGCGCATTACCTACTACTGATTTAGACCTAAGAAGGACTACTACTACAACACCGACTATTACCAAAGAGCGTAGTAGTAGTGAAAATGAAAAAAGCGTTGTGGGATTCGTCTTCTGGGTGCCGGATGAGCTCCAGGATGCGGCCCTGAAAATAGTGGCCGGGCTCAGCCCTGCCGAGGGACAAATTGTGATCGATGAATGGGCCGGTTGCATGGCGGCCGAGTTTATCGACATCTCGCCGCTCGGCTACCTGCAAGCCATGGTCAGGCGGTATCTGGAAGGCAAACTCACGTTGGCGTTTGCAAAGGACATCGCCGACATACGGACGAGACCGCTCGATCAACCCTACAGCACCGACGATGAAATTTGCGAGGCCGATTGCGGCGAAGACTAATGCACCCTGCACGCACCGAAGGCTGCCCGATACAACACAATGCAACCTGTGTGACAGGCCATAGCCTGGCGCACGCGTTGCTCCGTGCGAGCGGCCGTGTCACTACACAGCGCAGCGCGGTAGTGACACGGTCGCAAAGTCCTGTAGTCGCAAGGACTTCCGGTCGACTTTGTCAGTGACAAGCGGGTTATGTGTTCTTGTTCACGCGCGATTCAATGGAAAATATCTTGATGACTTTTGCTAAACATTTTCCCAGTGACAGATCGGATATGAATTTGTATACTTCATATCGAAGACCAGTTTTATCCGTGGCCACTACGGTAAAGTGGCAACAGAGCGCACTCGGATCCTGCAACGCGCAGCGGCGAAAGCCGTGGATCCATCTTCAAAATCTCACGCACAGCGTGAACACGCCAGAGCCTGATCAGGGCATGGCTTCAACTCTCGTGAACTGGAGACAAACGGGCCGTTGTGTCTGGCCGTTGCCAATCCACATTTCTCAAACCCGCGGGAATTTTCCGCATCACTCAAAGGAGGTGTTATTGACGTACTTTAATGCAGCCCCGTTAAGGGCAGGTTGGATAGGGCGGTCGATTCCCCACAGGGATAACCCGCGTTGCCTGAGATCAGGCACATTCAGGCTGTAGGGATTGGTGTCCCACGGCAGTTACCGCACAAGCGGACCGCTATGGCTACTGCCATACGGTTGCCACAAACACTTACCAGAGTTATCAGCACCGGAAAGGCCTGAACTACAACCTTCAATAAAGTGGCGTGAGTGACTTGCATGGGGTGTTCAAGTGAGTCACTGCCCACTACCATCAGAATCAGGCCCTGATCAGCCATAGAAATGGTGAACAGTGAAACTCCATATCCTGAATGACCTGCACATCGAGTTCGAGGATTTCGAACCGCCGGCAACCGATGCCGACGTCGTCATCCTGGCGGGCGACATCGGTGTGGGGATGGGTGGCCTGCATTGGGCGGAGAAGCGATTCCCGGACAGGCCTGTGATCTACGTGCCTGGTAACCACGAGTTCTACCATCACGACATCGTCCTGATCGATGAACTGAAGACCCAGGCACCGAACCATATCCACGTCCTGAACGACGACCCGGTCATCATCGACGGGGTACGATTCCTGGGCAGTATTCTGTGGACCGACTTCGCCCTGTTCGGTGAGGCAGACAAGTTCTTTGCCATGCAGACAGCACGGCAGCGGATGACGGATTTTTCCATCATCCAGAACCAGGGCCGGCCGTTCACCCCTGAGGATGCTATACGGCTGCACACCGCCAGCCGGGACTGGTTGTCAGTGATGCTGGCCGAGCCCTTCGACGGCAAGACCGTGGTGGTGACCCACCATGCCCCGTCATCGCAATCGGTGCATCCAAGGTATGCCCGTGACCTACTGACCCCGGCCTTCGCCAGCAACCTGGAGGATCTCATGGAGGGTGACCGGGCAGCGTTGTGGGTCCATGGCCATATGCACGAATCATTCGACTACGAGGTCTATGGCACCCGGGTGGTCTGCAACCCTCGGGGGTACGCGCCGGAGGCGCTGAACCCGGATTTCAGGCCGGACTGGGTCCTGAAAGTCTAGGGCCGGATTGCGAATGGGCTGTGTTTGTTGGTCATTTTTCGACATCAGACCTGAAAATGGCGCACTTTTCGATCATAGCGAAAGATTTTCGACATTCATCCCAGACTTCCGGGTCAGATCGGAACGTTGTTAATATCCGATCTAACGTATATATTGACATTATCTGCCTAAGCGTATATATAGTGAATATACGTCATATCGTATAAACAGGAAAAGGCGATGGGTAAGGTTATTCGCAGTAACAAGGATCTCGGCGCGGCCATCCGCCTGGCACGCAAGCATCAGAACCTGCGGCAGGTTGATGTTGCCCAAAAAGCGTCCGTTCGCCAGGCACTGGTCTCTGACCTTGAGAACGGTGCGACCACGGCGAAACTCGACACCGTGATCAGAGTGCTGGCCGCGCTGGACATGGATCTGTCCATTGTCCCGCGCCGGAAAGCCGGGTTCGACCCAACGGAGTATTGAGTGGGACGTAAACGCCAAAAACGCGAGTTGGAGGTTTATGTCGGCTCAAGTAAAGTTGGCAGCTATTCCCGTGAGCCAAACGGTGCAACATCGTTTCGTTATGATCCTGACTGGCTATCGTCTGAAAAAGCATTTCCCATTTCCCTGTCCATGCCGCTGTCCGATCGTGTCTGGTCAGGGGAGGGCGCGATCAGCTACTTCGATGGGCTCTTGCCCGATGATCGCAACGTCCGGGAAAAAATCGCGGCACGCGAACATGCCGAGAGTGCCGGTATCTTTGATCTGCTGGCCGTCATTGGGCGGGATTGCGTGGGGGCGCTGCGTTTTGTTCCCGAAGGCCTTGATCCTGGGTACCCGACGAAAATGGAATACAGGCCGGTAACTGATGATGAGATTGCTGCCCGAATCGCTTCCCTTGGTACCACACCACTCGGTGTTCATGCCGATGACGATGACTTTCGTATCTCCATCGCCGGGGTACAGGAAAAAACCGCCTTTCTCCTGATCGATGACCAATGGCAGCTTCCACTTGGACCGACACCGACCTCCCATATCTTCAAGCCTGCCATGAAGGAAGGTCCGGCAGGTGCTAATTTTTCGGATACACCCTGGAATGAATGGCTCTGTCTGGTGTTGTGTCGTGCGCTAGGGCTTGAGACGGCAAATACCGAGGTACTGATATTTGACGGTAAACCCGTGATTGTCGTGGAACGCTTCGATCGGACCTGGCAGGAGGACGTGCTGTACCGGCTGCCGCAGGAGGATATTTGTCAGGCCCTGGGTGTTCCACCTGTGCGGAAATATCAAAGCGATGGCGGACCGGGCATCGTCGATGTTCTGGAATTCCTGAACGGTGCGATCACCCCGTATGAAGACCGCCTGGCCTTTATGAAGGCGCAGATCGTGTTCTGGCTACTGGCGGCCATTGATGGCCATGCCAAAAACTTCTCGATATTTCTCTCACCGGGTGGCTACCGACTCACCCCACTGTACGATGTGATGTCGGCCGCGCCCTGGCCGGAATTCCCGGATCAGAAGATCAAGTTAGCAATGGCCTTGGGGAATAAAAACTATTATCGTCTAAAACAAATCCAGCTCCGGCATTTTTATCAGACGGGACAGAAATCCGGGCTACGTGAGCAGGACATGGATAGTATCTTTTCCGGCCTGACCGTGCGGATAGATGATGCAATTGCGGAGACAGCCGCTTTGGCTGTCGATGCCGGAATGCCGGAGTCAACGTACGGCCCAATACTGGCTGGCGTGGGCAAGCGGGTGGGAATGATTGATAAGCAGTAAATGAAGAAGTGAGAAAGGTGACTAAGGGAGTATTATTTAATCTCTTTGACTCATCTTTTACACAGCTGATAAATCAGCAAACACGGGAACAGATAAGAGCTTGTCTATGGCCATTACAGTTAGGAAGTAATCAGCACACAAGAGATAAGCATGGGGGACGTCTGTATGCCAGACGAACAACAAAATAGGGGTTTGAAGACAGCCATAAATGCGCTAGAAAACTTGCGCAAGAGGTTGCTTGATCTCACAGGACGTAACCGCCTTATCAATTTCAGGCATACCAAGAGAGGCAGTCTTCGCATCATAGATGAGCTACCAGATCAGTTGGTCGAGACGTTGTTAGCCGAGACAGAGATGCGTTTTCTGCCTGTTCCTGAGCCAACCCAAGCTGAATTGATTGCAGCGGGTTATATCGAAATCGACAACATGACTGGGCAGGAGATCCGCTTGGAGAAGGACCCTACTGCCGAGGAATGGGGTAAGAGACTGGGATTAGCAACTTCCTACGAAGTCCCAAAGCAATCGCAAGAAGCAGATGGTAGACATGCGGATACAGCAATACAGATGCTGCTCTATCCTTACGAGCTGGAAGCACGGCTCAAGAGCCTCATGCAAACCGCCGAGTCAGCTATCCAAGAAATGGGTGCAAACATACTTTATCTTGCATTCGGTTTCCTTGAGTGGTTTGAAACCAATAATGATAGTGCGCGGATCGCGCCCCTGTTCCTGGTGCCTGTACGCCTGCATAAGGGACGACTTAACCCGCTAACCAGGACTTACGAGTACACAGTAAGCTACTCCGGCGAAGATATTATTCCTAATCTGTCATTGCGGGAAAAACTCCGAGCGGATTTTGCTTTGGCGCTTCCAGACTTGGATGAGAATACTGTGCCAGAGGCGTACTTTGAAGAAGTGTTGGAGCTGATTAAGGAGAATCAGCCACGCTGGCGGGTGCGTCGTTTTATCACTCTCACTTTGCTAAATTTCAGTAAATTACTAATGTACCTCGATCTGGATCCTTCTAACTGGCCAGATGGTGAAAGCATTATCGATCATTCTGTAGTGACACGATTTCTTTCTGGTTACAACAATGAGGAGGAAGAAGGCACGAATGGGGATCTGGGATTTGGTGAAGAATATCTCATCGATGATATGGAGGATATCCACACCAACTATCCTTTGATTGATGATGCAGACAGCTCACAGCATAGTGCTCTAATCGACGCGGTCGATGGTAAGAACCTGGTTATCGAAGGTCCTCCGGGTACTGGTAAATCTCAAACCATTACAAACCTGATAGCGGCAGCTATGGCTCAGGGTAAAAGGGTGCTATTTGTCGCTGAGAAACTTGCAGCATTAGAAGTAGTTCGTCATAGACTTGATCTCGCCAGTCTAGGTGAATTCTGTCTGGAGCTGCATAGCCACAAAACTCAGAAGAGGAAGGTGCTTGATGAAATAGAAGTACGGCTGAAAAAACGTGGAAAATATCGAAAACCAAGGGACATCGAGGTTGATATCGTACGATATGAAGAGTTGAAAACTGCACTGAAGGGGCATGTTGATCGGATTAATCGACCATGGAAGAAAACCGGAAAAACGCTACACGAAATTTTCATGGCAGCGACTCGCTATCGTGAGGCTATTGGCGTCAACCCAGATGACTTACATCCAGAAGGCTATGATGGAGAGAACTTTGATGTAGTTGCACAGCGGCGAACAGAAGATCAGGTAGAAGCATTTCGTAAAGTATATCAGGCCGTAGCCGGACAGTTGGATAGTGGTGCTGAGTTACAAAACCATCCATGGTATGGGGTGCGAAATGCAGATTTACAAATGTTCGATATTGAGCGGGTCAGTGAGGCACTAGAAAATTGGCAGCGCTCTTTACAGAACATCAATGGTGTAAGAACAGTTCTCGCAGACGGCCTCAGTTGTGAACAACACCAGATCGCAGATTCCATAAACAACCTATCGTTATTATTGGAAGAGTTGGATCGTATCCCATCGCTAAATGGCAATGAATTATTGGATCAATTACCAACACTACGAGGAAAAGTAATTGATGAGGCTAAGCAATATCTACATCTGTTTGAAGAAATCCAGGCACTCTATGCGTCCCTGGAAAGACAAATTGGTGCAGAGATATTGCATGATCTTTCTGTAGTTGATGATTATCTCTCCGGGAATGACAGGCTGCAACAGCTCGTGGGTCAGACAGTAGAGCTAGGGGCGCTGGCTGAGGCTATTAATAGACTTACGGCTATTCATGATCTACTCACCGAACTGGAAGAGCCGCTTACTGAGATTCATGCTGCCGTGGGACAAGATGCAGCAAGTCACCTATTACCTACTAAAAACGGACTAATAGAGTTCAGAGTCTTCACTGAATTGGTTGCTGACCTTAATCCATCCTATTGGAAGTGTCGTGATGAGCTATTCGATAACGATGAGATGGATGAGCTGCTTCCAAATCTGCGGGAAGATTTAGGAAAGTTGCAGGAGTTGTTCGATGAACTTAATGGTGTTTTCCACCTCGATGATTTGCCAACCCAAGATGAGCTGCAGCTGCTAAAGAAAACTATTGAAACAGGTGGAGCCTTTCGTTGGTTCAAGGGCGATTGGCGTAATGCGAAAAAACAGGTGCTCAACTATGCTGCAAGCAAACAGATTAGGTTTTCTGCGCTGCAGCATTTATTGGACAAGGCAGCAGAATATTCAGGTCACCGCTATAAGCTCGACAATAATCAGCGCTACAAGGATGTATTCGGCGATCATCTGAAGGGCCTTGATACAGACCTGATGCTCCTTGAGGAGTTGAATCGCCCCGGGTTCTCCGGAGACCCTGTTGTTTGAGTCAGGCCGCTATGGCTGACCCTTCCAGTTGGCGATAATACGCCTGTTCCAACTCCGCCG
>JBDLJX010000099.1:0-9078 GCA_039714155.1 Pseudomonadota bacterium
CAACGACCGGACTTGCGTGTCGTCATGGCACAACAGGCCTTCCTGGTGGGTGATATTTACTCCAATGCCGGGAAGATTCTGCAAGCCTGTGTGCAGGCACGTGACGAGCTCGTGGCAGACATTATTGTTTTTCCCGAACTGACCCTGACCGGTTACCCGCCGGAAGACCTGTTGTTCAGGCCGCATTTCCTGGAGCATGTCGAGGAGGCGGTTGCCTGGCTGCGGCAGCGGATCACCGGGATTGCAGCCATTATCGGCTATCCGCTAAAAGAACAGGATGAGCTGTTTAATGTGGCCGGTGTGTTCCTGGACGGTGACATTGTTGTTTACCGGAAGCAGCATCTACCCAACTACAGCGTGTTCGATGAAAAGCGCTATTTCAAACCGGGAGATCTGCCCTGTGTGGTGAACATCAGAAATATCCCGGTGGGTGTCACCGTGTGCGAGGATGTCTGGAAGTCCGGGCCGGTCCGCCAGACAGTGGCGGCCGGTGCCCGCTTGCTGATTAATATCAATGCATCGCCCTTTCATGCAGGCAAGGGCGAGGACCGCGAACTGTTGCTGAGTTGTCTGGCGCGCAAATCTGGTATACCGATGATGTATGTCAATCTGGTGGGCGGACAGGATGAGCTGGTATTTGACGGCTGTTCATTTGTTGTTGACGGGGAAGGGCAGGTCACCCGGCGTGCGCCGGCCTGCGAGTCCGGGTTGTTTCCTGTGGATTTCGAGAGCGGCGAATCAGTCATGCCACTGGCAGGTGAATGTGTACCGCATGAGGATGATGTGGCGGCAATCTACCGGGTACTGGTACTGGGTGTGCGGGACTACATTAATAATAATCACTTTGGCGGTGCAGTGCTGGGCCTGTCCGGCGGGGTTGATTCCGCGCTGACACTGGCCATTGCCGTGGATGCCATTGGTGCAGACCGGGTTGAGGCGGTCATGATGCCCTCACGCTATACCGCTGACATGAGCCTCGAGGATGCCCGTGCCGAGGCCGATGCGCTGGGCGTGTACTATCACAAGATCCCGATTGAAGCACCGTTCAGCAGTTTTCAGGCGGTGCTGGAGGAAACCTTCGCAGGACTGGCGGCAGATGCCACGGAAGAAAACATCCAGGCGCGCTGTCGCGGCATTATTCTGATGGCAATCTCCAACAAGAAACACAAGATCCTGCTGACGACCGGCAACAAGAGCGAAATGTCCGTCGGTTACGCAACGCTCTACGGGGATATGGCCGGCGGGTTCGCGCCCATCAAGGATGTTCCCAAGTTACTGGTATACCGCCTGTGTGAATACCGTAACAGTCTCGGCCGGGTTATCCCGCAACGGGTGCTGGAGCGGCCGCCTTCCGCTGAACTGGCGCCGGACCAGAAGGATGCCGACAGCCTGCCGGCCTATGCAGTGCTGGACCCGATTCTGGAACGTTATATTGAACAGGACCAGAGCGTTGAAGAGATTGTGGCAGCCGGTTTTGATGCTGACACCGTTGCGCGTGTTGCCGGGATGGTTGATCGCAATGAATACAAGCGCCGGCAGGCGCCACCGGGGGTACGTATTACCGAGCGTGCCTTCGGGCGCGACCGGCGTTACCCGATTACCTCGGGCTACCAGAATTTCCAGAAGGAAGATCTTCTCTGAGCCTTTTCGAAACCGCGTGGATCCTGCAGCCATGCAATTTCAGGCCTGTCCGGATAGTTCAGTTGCAGTACCCGCATGGCATCATCTTCAAGTTCACCGAGTCCGAGGGAACGGTAGGCGCGTACCATATAGATCAGTGCATCCGGTACGGACGGGGTACGCTGGAAATTCTCAACGACGTATTCGCCACGATTGGCAACGGCCACAAAGGCCTTGCGGCGCAGGTAGTAATCGGCCACGTGGATTTCATATTCCGCCATGTTGTTGCGCAGATAGATCATGCGCTGGGCCGCATCCGGTGCATAGATACTGTTTGGATATAGCCTGACCAGCTGGTCGAAATCATCATAGGCCGCGCGCATGGTAGCGGTGTCACGCTCTGACGGATCCTGTGGCAGGAACTTGTCGACAATGCTCTTGCCACGGTTGTAGTTCGTCAGCCCCTTGATATACCAGGCGTAGTCAATGTTGGGGTGTCGCGGGTAAATCTTGATGAAGCGGTCAGCGGCGGCGATGGCAAGGTCCGGTTCGTCATATTTATAGTAGGCGTAGGCAATTTCCAGCTCGGCTTGCTGTGCATAACGACCAAACGGGTAACGGGCTTCCAGAATCTCGAAATACTCGATCGCCTTTTCGTAATTCTTCTCGTTCAGCTTTTCCTTGGCCTCGGAATACAGCCGGTTGGCCGACCAGTCCTTGGTTTCGTCGATCTGCTCCGGGAGCCAGGCGCATCCCGGGGAGATGAGAACAAGTATTAACAGTAAAAAACTCGACAAACGCATGGGCTTAATGTGTCAAAATTGGTCAGGAATAAACGGGGCTGCCAATACAGGCCGCAGAAGTATAACCCAAAGCTGATTTAAAAATGTCGACCAAGGTGCAACTGGAACTCTTGATACCCGGGGACAGGCGTGGCCGCAGGCTGGACCAGGTGCTGGCCGAGCTGGTGCAGGACTATTCCCGCAGCCGCCTGCAACAGTGGATTCGCAGCGGCCAGGTGACCCTGGACGGCCGGCTGCCGCAGGCCAGGGACAAGGTCATGGGGGGCGAAACCGTCCTGATTGACGCGGAAATTGCGGAGCAGACGACCGGTGAGGCCGAAGCGATCCCGCTGGAGCTGGTCTATGAAGATACTGACGTGCTGGTGATTAACAAACCGGCAGGCCTGGTAGTGCACCCGGCCGCCGGGAATCCTGCCGGCACCCTGTTAAACGCCCTGTTGCATTACGACAGCTCACTGGCCGGCGTACCCAGGGCCGGTATTGTGCACCGGCTCGACAAGAATACGACTGGACTGATGGTGGTGGCGCGCAACCTGACGGCACACAAGCGACTGGTCGAGGCGCTGCAGGCACGCACGGTAAAGCGCGAATACCTGACGGTCGTGTACAGCGTGCTCACTGCCGGTGGTCGTATCGAGGCACCCATCGGCCGGCACCCGGTCGATCGCAAACGCATGGCAGTCGTTGCCAGTGGCAAGGAAGCCGTGACGCATTACCGGGTGGAGGAACGTTTCCGGGCGCATACACTGGTACGCGTACAGCTGGAAACCGGTCGTACCCACCAGATCCGTGTGCACATGGCCTACAGGCATTTTCCGGTGCTGGGCGATCCGGTCTATGGCGGGCGCTTGCGCCTGCCAAAGGGCGGGGATGCCGAATTCAGGGACGTGCTGTCGGGCTTCCGCCGGCAGGCGTTGCATGCCACGCAACTGACATTGGCACACCCGGTGAGCGGCGAGGTAATGCGCTGGCAGGCACCTGTTCCGGATGATATGGCTCGTCTTATTGAAGTGTTACGACAGGATGCCAAATGATTAACAACTGGATCGTACCGGACTGGCCGGCAGCGGCAGCAGTGCGTGCCGTCACCACGACGCGGCAGGGCGGCGTCAGCCAGGGTTGCTATGCCAGTATGAACCCGGCCGATCATGTGGACGATAACCCGGTAGCGGTCCGGGCCAACCGGGAAACCCTGCAGCAGGCGCTCGGGTTGCCCGGACAGCCGTTGTGGTTGCAGCAGGTGCATGGCACTGCCGTGGTGAATGCGGCCACCGCCGGGATGTCCCCGGTAGCAGATGCTGCCTATACCTCCCGGGAGGGTGTTATTTGTGCGGTACTGACGGCAGATTGTCTGCCGGTCCTGCTGACCGATACCGCCGGTCAGTGCGTGGCGGCCGTTCATGCCGGCTGGCGCGGGTTGGCAGCCGGTGTGATCGAAGCGGCAGCACGGGCGATGGGAAGGCCGGGCGAGAATCTGCAGGCATGGCTGGGTCCGGCGATTGGCCCGTCCGCCTACCGGGTTGGAGATGAAGTCCGGGATGCCTTCATGGCGCATGACCCGGCGGCGGCCAGTGCCTTCCGGCAGGGCCACGACGGGGTTTGGTTTGCAGACCTGTACCGGCTGGCGCGGCAACGGCTCGCCGATTGCGGGATAACGGCGGTTTACGGGGGTGGCTATTGCAGTTTCACAGATTCGGAACGATTCTACTCCTACCGGCGTGACGGTACGACCGGCCGGATGGCGACACTGATCTGGCTGGAAGAATAACGGATACAGGGCGAGGTTTAGTGAAGAGGCCGTAGGATGGGTAAAGCGCAGCGTACCCATCAATTCAATTGCAATGCTTTATTCCGACGGGTACGTCGCTTCGCTCCTTTACCCATCCTACGGCACTTTTTAGCGGTAAGGTAGGGTATGATTATCACCGCCTGTCTTTCTGGACTACCCGCATGCCATTGCTTTCCTGGATAATTCTTTTCTGTCTGCTGGGCGGGTTGCTGAGCGTGCTGGCGGCGGCGCTTTTCCTGGTGCTGAGTGAGTCGCTACGCAATCATTTATTGCCACACCTGGTGAGTTTTGCAACGGGTACCTTGCTGGGCGCCGCCTTTCTCGGATTGTTGCCCCATGCGCTGGATTCCGTGGCAGGTACCGATGTCCATGTGATTCCGATGGCGGTATTGCTGGGCCTGCTGGGATTTTTCCTGCTGGAAAAACTGGTGTTGTGGCGGCACTGCCATGCCGATCACTGCGAGGTGCATGCGCCTGACCAGAAGAGTCACGACCATTCCACCGGTGCCATGATCCTGGTCGGTGACGGTCTGCATAACTTCCTTGACGGTATCCTGATTGCCGGTGCCTTCCTGACCGATGTCCACCTGGGCGTGGTCACCAGTGTTGCCGTCGCCGCACATGAGATCCCGCAGGAAGTGGGCGATTTCGCGGTGCTGCTGCACAGCGGTTTTACCCGGGGCCGTGCCTTTCTCTACAACGTCCTCACCAGTCTGACGACGGTCATTGGTGGCGTGCTGGCATACTTTACCTTGCAGCAGATGCAGGCGACATTGCCCTTTGTGCTGGCAATTGCGGCGTCCAGTTTTATCTATATCGCCGTGGCTGATCTGATTCCAACCCTGCATCGGCGCGTGGAGGGCAGTGCCACCCTCCAGCAGATAGCACTGATCGCCGCCGGTATCCTGCTGATCTACTCAACCCATTCGACGCTGCATTGAACACCTGGTAGGAACGCCGTCCCCGGCGCTCTTACAGCCATATTGCTGTGGAGGGTTCGCCTCAAGGGCTTGAAAGCACCTGAATAAACCCCACCTATGTAGATATATTCCTGTATCAAGTGGAGAGCAGTTTTCATGCGAATGGACAAAATGACAAGCAAGTTCCAGCAGGCGCTGGCCGATGCCCAGAGTCTGGCAGTCGGCCGCGATCACCAGTTTATCGAGCCGGCCCACCTGATGGCGGCCCTGCTGGACCAGGAAGGTGGAACCATACGTCACTTGCTGACGCAGGCTGATGTCAACGTAAACCTGTTTCGTTCCCAACTGGGTGAACTGCTGGACCAGTTGCCTCAGGTCGAGGGTGCAGCCGGCGAGGTACATGTATCGAATGATCTGGGGCGCTTGCTGAATATTACCGACAAGCTGGCGCAGCAGCGCAAGGACAGTTATATCTCCAGTGAGTTGTTTATCCTCGCCGCCCTGCAGGACAAGGGCAGTGTCGGCAAGTTATTAAACAAGGCCGGTGCCAGCAAGCAGCTGATAGAGCAGGCCATCGAGAAGCTCAGGGGTGGCCAGCAGGTCGATGACCCCAATGCCGAGGACCAGCGCCAGGCACTGGAGAAATACACGGTCGATATGACCGAGCGTGCCGAGCAGGGCAAGCTGGACCCGGTAATCGGGCGTGACGACGAAATCCGCAGGACCATCCAGGTGCTGCAACGGCGGACCAAGAACAATCCCGTGCTGATTGGTGAGCCCGGTGTGGGCAAGACCGCGATCGTGGAAGGCCTGGCGCAACGTATCATTAATGGTGAAGTGCCTGAGGGCATCAAGGACAAGCGCCTGTTGTCGCTGGACATGGGTTCCCTGATCGCGGGTGCCAAGTTCCGGGGTGAATTTGAAGAGCGACTGAAGGCTGTCCTGAATGACCTGGCCAAGCAGGAAGGGCAGATCATCCTGTTTATCGATGAATTACATACCATGGTCGGCGCCGGCAAGGCCGAAGGGGCGATGGATGCCGGGAATATGCTGAAACCGGCACTGGCACGGGGCGAGTTGCATTGTGTCGGTGCCACGACGCTGGACGAATACCGTAAATATATCGAGAAGGATGCCGCCCTGGAGCGGCGTTTCCAGAAGGTGCTGGTGGATGAGCCGAGTGTCGAGGATACCATCGCCATCCTGCGTGGACTGAAAGAACGCTACGAAGTGCATCATGGTGTGCAGATTACCGATCCGGCCATTGTCGCAGCGGCAACCCTGTCACACCGTTATATCACCGACCGGCAGTTGCCGGACAAGGCGATTGACCTGGTCGACGAGGCAGCCAGCCGTATTCGCATGGAAATTGATTCCAAGCCGGAAGCAATGGATCGTCTGGAACGGCGCCTGATTCAGCTCAAGATAGAACGTGAGGCGCTGAAAAAGGAGTCTGATGAGGCATCGAAAAAGCGGCTGGGTATCCTGCAGGAAGAAATCGATTTGCTGGATCGCGAGTTCTCGGATCTGGAGGAAATCTGGAAGTCCGAGAAGGCTGCCGTGCAGGGTGCCAGCCATATCAAGGAAGAACTGGAACGGGCGCGCATGGAGCTGGAAACCGCGCACCGTGCCGGTGACCTGGCGCGTGCCTCCGAGCTGCAGTACGGGCGTATTCCCGAGCTGGAAAAGCAGCTTGCCAGTGCCGATCAGGCCGAGACACAGGAAATGCAGTTGTTGCGTAACAAGGTCAGCGAGGAAGAAATTGCCGAGGTGGTGTCGAAGTGGACCGGGATTCCGGTCTCCAAGATGCTGGAAGGCGAGCGTGACAAGTTGCTGCGTATGGAGGAAGGGCTGCAGACCCGGGTCATCGGCCAGGGCGAGGCGGTCAGGGTGGTATCCGATGCCATCCGGCGTTCACGTGCAGGCCTGTCTGATCCCAATCGTCCGAATGGCTCGTTCCTGTTCCTCGGACCGACCGGCGTCGGTAAAACCGAGCTGACCAAGTCACTGGCGAATTTCCTGTTTGACACCGATGAGGCCATGGTGCGCATCGACATGTCCGAGTTCATGGAGAAACATTCGGTCGCCCGGCTGATCGGGGCACCGCCCGGCTATGTGGGTTATGAAGAGGGCGGTTACCTGACCGAGGCGGTGCGGCGCAAGCCCTATTCTGTCATCCTGCTGGATGAGGTCGAGAAGGCGCATCCGGATGTCTTTAATGTGCTGTTGCAGGTGCTGGATGACGGCCGGCTCACGGATGGCCAGGGACGCACCGTGGACTTCCGCAATACGGTGATCGTTATGACCTCGAACCTGGGCAGCCAGATGATCCAGGAGATGTCGGGTGAAGAAAATTATGCGGCCATGAAGGCGGCCGTCATGGAGGTTGTCGGTGCTCACTTCCGCCCGGAGTTTATCAACCGGATTGACGACGTGGTGGTGTTTCATCCGCTGGGTCGGGAAGAGATCCGTGCGATTGCCGGGTTGCAGATCGATATTCTGCGCAAGCGCCTGCTGGAACGCGACATCAGTCTGGAGCTTAGCGATGCTGCCCTGGATATGCTTGGCGAAGCCGGTTTTGATCCGGTGTATGGTGCCCGACCGTTAAAACGCGCCATCCAGAGTCAGCTTGAGAATCCGCTGGCGCAGGAGATCCTGGCGGGACGCTTTGGGCCCGGGAGTACGGTGAAGGTGGATGCCGAGGGTGAGCAGCTGGTGTTTGCAGCCGGGGCTGAGGCTAGCGTCTCGGCTGCCTGAGATGGCTGCGCATCCGCGATAGGAACTACCCGGCCTTGTTGAGCACCTTGTCCAGCTGGCGATCACTCAATACCCGTTTCAGGAACCCGAACAGGTAAGTTGGAAAGGTCACGTAGTACCGTGCCTTCGGTCGACGATTCTCCAGCGCTTGAATGACCTTCTTGAGGACGGCCTCGGGGGGCAGTGTAAAGGGGACTGCCGGGCCCTGTTTTGTGAGACGTTCTTCCATGCGCCTGTATGTCTCCCGGTGAATGCTGCTGTCCGGATTGATATTACGCTGGTAGGCCTTAAAGGCGTTTTCCCGGAAGCGGCTGGTAATCGGACCGGGTTCGATCAACGCTATATGAATACCACTGCCCGCAAGCTCCAGTCGCAGGGTGTCGGTTAATCCCTCCAGTGCATATTTACTGGCGTTATAAGCGCCGCGAAATCGCAGTGCCACGAATCCGAGTACCGAGCTGTTCTGAATGATGCGGCCATGTCCCTGCCGTCGCATGACAGGTATCACCAGATTTGTCAGTTCATGCCAGCCGAACAGGTTGGTCTCGAACTGCTCGCGCAATACCTCGCGCGACAGGTCTTCAACTGCACCGGGCTGGCCGTAGGCACCATTGTTAAACAGGGCATCCAGTGTGCCATCGGTGCGTTCCAGGATGTCGTCCACAGCTGTCCGGATTGAGGCCGGGTCAGCCAGGTCCAGCTGCAGACTCTCAAAGCCGGCAGTTGTCAGGCGTTCGACATCCATGGCCTTGCGTGCCGTTGCAAACACGCGGTAACCCCTGTTCTTCAATCCCTCGGCCACACTCAGGCCAATGCCGGATGAGCACCCGGTGATCAGTACGGATTTTTCTGTCATGGCTTGTAAGTCATTGTTGTATATCCGGGTTGCTTGTTTCTGTGGCAGTCAGTTAATATCGAGGCTGCCTCGAAAAATCGGGCTTGGTCTTGAATTTGAACGAAAAATGCTTGAATGGTCCGGGTGCATTACTTAGTATCGCCGGATTCATATATAAAAGTTAGAACAAATACTCGCTAATTCTGGAGGGGATCGGATGAATAATAAACGTTTAGTGGCCGTCCTGGCATCTGCCTGTCTGGCCATGCTGGCCCAGTCTGCAATGGCCGCCAAGGGCTTTAACTATACCTTTATGGAAGGCGGCTACCGGAACGTGGATGCCGACTCCGTCGA
>JBDLJX010000100.1:0-9006 GCA_039714155.1 Pseudomonadota bacterium
AGCTGGAAATGCACTGGGACTACATATACGAACCGGACTCCAGGCCGGTCATGGACGCCCTGATGATTCGCTACATCGAATCACTGGTTTACCAGGGTGTCGTGGAAAATGTGGCCTGCGAGCAGGCGGCACGCATGGTCGCCATGAAGTCGGCGACGGACAATGCGGGCGACCTGATTGACGAGTTGCAACTGATCTATAACAAGGCACGCCAGGCGGCGATTACCCAGGAGATCTCCGAGATCGTCAGCGGCGCGGCCGCGGTTTAAGTGCAGATAAAAGATTAAAGCTACAAGGTACAGGCAGGATCTTTTCGCTTGTATCTTTAATCTTGTACCTGATTTTTAGAGGAAAACATCATGAGTGCTGGCAATATTGTTGAAATCATCGGCGCCGTTGTCGACGTGGAATTTCCGCGTGACCACGTACCGAAGGTCTATGATGCCCTGAAGGTCGACGCAGCAGACCTGACCCTGGAAGTGCAGCAGCAGCTGGGTGACGGCGTGGTGCGCACCATCGCCATGGGATCAACGGACGGCGTCCGACGCGGTCTCGAAGTGCTCAACACCGGCGAGCCCATCAAGGTGCCGGTGGGTGAAAAGACCCTGGGCCGCATCATGGACGTACTTGGCAATCCGGTGGACGAGGCCGGTGACATCGGTGCCGAGACCACCTTGCCGATTCACCGTGCGGCACCGACATTTGCCGAGCAGGCGGCGACACTGGAGGTGCTGGAGACCGGCATCAAGGTCATCGATCTGATCATGCCCATCGTCAAGGGCGGCAAGGTCGGCCTGTTCGGTGGCGCCGGTGTGGGCAAGACCGTGACGCTGATGGAACTGATTCGAAATATCGCGGTGGAGCACAGTGGCTACTCCGTGTTCGCCGGTGTGGGTGAGCGTACCCGTGAGGGTAACGACTTCTATCACGAAATGCGCGAAGGTGGCGTTATCGACAAGGTATCGCTGGTTTACGGGCAGATGAACGAGCCACCCGGCAACCGCCTGCGCGTGGCGCTGACCGGCCTGACCATGGCCGAGCACTTCCGTGATGAGGGCCGTGACGTGCTGATGTTCATCGACAACATCTACCGTTATACCCTGGCCGGTACCGAGGTGTCCGCATTGCTGGGCCGCATGCCATCAGCCGTGGGCTATCAGCCGACGCTGGCCGAGGAAATGGGCGTGCTGCAGGAGCGCATTACCTCCACCAAGACCGGATCGATTTCCTCCTTCCAGGCCGTGTACGTACCGGCGGACGATCTTACCGACCCGTCGCCGGCCACCACCTTTGCCCACCTCGACGCCACGCTGGTACTGTCCCGCCAGATTGCCGAGCTGGGTATTTACCCGGCCGTGGATCCGCTGGATTCCACCTCGCGTATTCTAGACCCCAATGTCGTCGGCTCCGATCACTACGATACCGCACGCGCCGTGCAGGGTACGCTGCAGCGCTACAAGGAACTCAAGGACATCATCGCCATCCTCGGTATGGACGAACTCTCCGAGGAAGACAAGCTGGTGGTGACCCGGGCGCGCAAGATCCAGCGCTTCCTGTCACAGCCGTTCTTCGTGGCAGAGACCTTCACCGGCAGTGCCGGCAAGTACGTGCACCTGAAAGACACCATTGCCGGCTTCAAGGGGATCATCAACGGTGAATATGATGACCTGCCGGAACAGGCGTTCTACATGGTCGGTGGTATTGAAGAAGTGGCCGAAAAGGCCAAGACGCTGTAACGGACAAGCAAATGGCAATGACACTGCATGTTGACATCGTCAGCGCTGAAGCCGAAATCTTTTCGGGTACAGCGACGATGGTTTTTGCACCCGCCGAGATGGGCGAGGTGGGTATTGCGCCGCGCCATACCCCCCTGTTGACGCGTCTGAAGGCCGGTGAAGTACGGGTGCAGACACAGGAAGGCGATGAGCTGTCATTCTTTGTGTCCGGCGGCATGCTGGAGATCCAGCCGCATGTGGTCACGGTACTGTCTGATACGGCCATTCGGGCAGACGACCTGGATGAAGCCCAGGCACTGGAAGCCAGGGATCGTGCCGAGAAGATGCTTGCCGACAAGTCCGCCGATATTGATTATGCCAAGGCACAGGCGGAACTGGCACAGTCCATGGCGCAGCTGGCAGCGATCAAGAAATTGCGTGACAGGAACTGATGGCTGACCGCTTCGTTGAGGAGCACATGGTTGTCTCCTTCGTTTATTCGATTGTCGATGAGTCAGGCGAGTTGCTTGAACAATCCGATCTGCCCATCAGTTATGTCCATGGCGGCAAACACGACCTGTTTGAAAAAGTGGAGCAGGCACTGGATGGTGCCGTGGTCAATGATACCGTCGAAGTCTCGCTGACGCCGGAAGAGGGTTTCGGGTCGCATGATCCTGACCTGACCTACACCGATGATATCGGCAATGTGCCGGATGAGTTCCGTCACGTGGGCGCCGAGGTTGAGATGATGAATGATCAGGGCGATTCCAGAAAGTTCACAGTCACCCGGATTGCAGACGGCAAGCTGACGGTTGACGGTAATCACCCCATGGCCGGCAAGGTCATCACTTTTCGTATCAAGGTCACCGATATTCGGGAGGCAAGCCCGGATGAAATCGCCAATGGTGTCGAGGCCATGGCAATGCCGGTCCTGCACTAGACGAAATCCCGGAGTACACTGCGTTTCATCCGGGCGGCATGTCGGCCACCATGCTATGATCGCCGACATTCCAGAATCACAAGTTATTGCCGCTAACTTCGTGTATTAATTTGCTTATTTATCCCGTATGAATCTGAGCATCATCATTCTGGCCGCCGGCCAGGGCACACGGATGCGTTCGGCGCGTCCCAAGGTGCTGCATCCGCTCGGTGGCAGGCCGCTGCTGGCACATGTCATCGATACCGCGAGGGCCTTGCAAGGCTCTGATATTCATGTGGTTATTGGTCATGGCGCGGAGCAGGTGCAGGCTGCAATCCCGGATAGCGATATCCAATGGGTGCTGCAGGCCGAGCAGCTGGGTACCGGTCATGCGGTCGCCCAGGCCATGCCCGCCATACCCGCCGGGAACACCGTGCTGGTGATGTATGGCGATGTGCCGCTGGTGAGCAGGGAAACCCTGGAGCCGCTGTGCACACTGGCTGCCGAGGGCATGGCGGCACTGCTGACCGCCGAACTGGACGACCCGAGCGGTTATGGCCGCATCCTGCACCATGCCGATGGCAGTCTCTGTGGCATCGTCGAGGAAAAAGACGCCAGTGCTCCAGACCGGGCCATCCGGGAAATCAATACCGGCTTTCTTGCGGCACCTGCGGCACGCCTGCGCGGCTGGGTGGAGGCACTGGATAACAATAATGCCCAGGGTGAGTTTTACCTTACAGATGTCATTGCGCGCGCGGTTACCGAGGGCACCCGCGTGCGTGGTGTCATGACGGAAAATATCGATGAAGTGCTCGGCATTAATGACCGCAGGCAACTTGCCGTGCAGGAACGCTGTTTCCAGCAACGCCAGGCGGAGCGCTGCCTGCAGGCGGGTGTTACGCTGCCTGATCCGGCGCGCTTTGACCTGCGTGGCGAACTGACCGTCGGCCATGATGTATTTATCGACATCAATGTCGTGCTGGAAGGAACGATTGTGCTCGGAGAGCGGGTCACGATCGGGCCAAATGTCGTAATGCGCGATGCCACCGTGGGTGATGACGTCACGATTCTTGCCAACAGTGTCATCGAGGATGCGGAGATTGGCGCTGGCAGCCGCATCGGTCCCTTTGCCAGGCTGCGTCCGGAGACCCGGCTGGCGGCGAACACGCATGTCGGGAATTTTGTCGAGATCAAGAAATCAGACGTGGGTGAAGGCTCCAAGATCAACCATCTCAGCTACATTGGTGATACCACCATCGGGGCTGATGTAAATATCGGTGCCGGTACCATCACCTGCAATTATGACGGCGCCAACAAGCACCGCACCGTTATCGGTGACCGCGTGTTTATTGGCTCTGATACCCAGCTGGTTGCGCCGGTTGAGGTACAGGAGGGAGCCACGATCGGCGCCGGTTCCACGATTACCCGCGATGCACCGGCCAATGAACTGACGCTGAGCCGGGTGCCGCAGCAGACACACACCGGCTGGAAGCGACCGGTGAAGAAGACCAAAGGATAGGACTATGTGTGGAATCGTTGGTGCTGCGGCGCAGCGTGATGTTATCCCGCTACTGATCGACGGCCTGAAGCGACTGGAATATCGTGGCTATGACTCCGCAGGAGTGGCGGTGCAGAGTGAGCAGAACCGGCTGGAACGGGTGCGCAAGGTCGGCAAGGTGGTCGAGTTGACCAGCGCACTGAACGACACACCGGTCAACGGCCTGACCGGTATTGCCCACACGCGCTGGGCGACCCACGGTGAACCCAGCGAGAAAAATGCGCATCCGCATGTCTGCCATGAACGTGTTGCGGTGGTGCACAACGGCATTATCGAGAATCATGATGAGCTGCGCGCCCGGCAGCAGCAGGACGGCTACCGCTTTACCTCGCAGACCGATACCGAGGTCATCGTGCACCAGATCCATCACTACCTCGACCAGGGTCAGGATTTGCTGGCGGCGGTCAGTTCGACGGTGAACGATCTTGAAGGTGCCTTCGCACTGGGTGTCATCAGCAAGGATGAGCCCGGCCGGCTGGTTGCCGCGCGGCGCGGCAGTCCGCTGGTGATCGGGTTGGCAGAAGGTGAAATACTGATTGCCTCGGATGTGGCCGCGCTGGTGTCGGAGACACAACGCTTTATTTTTCTTGAAGATGGTGATGTGGCAGATATCGCCTGGGATCACATGAGCGTTTATGACGCAAGCGGCGCGGTCGTGGAGCGTCCGGTCAAGTCATCCAGGGTGACACTGGATGCGACGGACAAGGGCGAGTATGCCCACTACATGCTCAAGGAGATCTTCGAGCAGCCGCGCGCGGTTGCCGATACCCTGGAAGGCAGGATCGGCAGCAACCAGGTGCTGGAAGAGGCCTTTGGCGCGGGTGCCGGGGATATCTTCGACAAGGTGGCCGGGGTACACATTATCGCCTGCGGGACCAGTTACCATGCCGGCATGGTCGGGCGTTACTGGCTGGAATCACTGGCCGGTATCCCCTGCAGCGTGGAAGTCGCCAGTGAGTTCCGCTATCGCCATCCGGTGGTGCGTAATAATTCCCTGATTGTGACCCTGTCCCAGTCCGGTGAAACGGCAGATACCCTGGCCGGTTTGCAGGAAGCCAAACGGCTCGGTTACGGGCATTCACTGTCCATCTGCAATGTACCGGAAAGTTCGCTGGTGCGTGCCTCGGATCTGGTACTGATGACACATGCCGGGCCGGAAATCGGGGTCGCATCCACCAAGGCCTTCACCACCCAGCTGGTGTCCATGTTGTTGCTGACCATCGTGCTGGGCCGTCGTCATGCCATGTCGGCAGAGACTGAAACCCGTCTCGTGAATGAACTGCGCAGCGTGCCCGGCAAGATTGAACATGCCCTGACCCTGAACGAGCAGATCAGGTCGCTGGCAAAGGGGCATTTCGGTGACAAGCACAATGCCCTGTTTCTGGGGCGTGGTGCCCAGTTCCCGGTGGCGATGGAGGGGGCGCTCAAGCTCAAGGAGATTTCCTACATTCATGCCGAGGCCTATCCTGCCGGAGAACTGAAACACGGCCCGCTGGCACTGGTGGATGACAACATGCCGGTTGTGGTGGTGGCACCCAATAATGAATTGCTGGAAAAGCTCAAATCCAATATGCAGGAAGTGCGTGCACGTGGCGGCGAACTGGTGGTGTTCGCCGATGCGGATGTCGGCCTGATCAGTTCAATGGGGGTGACGGCATTGCCGGTATCACCGACCGAGGACGCCATTGCACCCATTATCTTTTCGGTACCCCTGCAACTGCTGGCCTACCATGTGGCCGTGCTCAAGGGCACCGACATCGACCAGCCCCGCAACCTGGCCAAGTCCGTCACCGTCGAGTAGGTAAAAAGCCTGCCCCTGCCGTACACTACCTTGCCGTAAGGAAGCAAGTAGGATGGGTAAAGCGTTGCGTACCCATCAGGTCAAAGCACTGTTCTTGATGGGTACGTCACGTTGTTCCTTTACCCATCCTGCGTTTTTATAATTGCTCACCAGACCCCACCAGTAGCCACACTCAGACTAAGCATTTGATATTCAAAGTATAGTTTGTGTTTGTAGTGCTCTTGTGCTAGAATTTCGCGTTTTATTGGAAGGTGTCCGGCTTCACGGTCGGACAATGATAAGGAGTAGAGGAGTTGGATATGGATTCAATGTTTTATTGCATTCCCCAGCAGGCTTATCTGAGTGTCACTACCTGCAAGAGCCTGCGCGAACGCCCCGTCGGCAAGGCGCCGGCCGGTGCCCCCCCGAAGCTGATCGCCTGCGAGAAGTGCAACATGCACCCGCTGGTCGATATGGCCAAGATCCCTGTGGTTACACTGGATGCCTACCTCAGGGGCTCCAAGCCAAAGACGGTCAATCTCAACTCGCCCCGGACCAGGAAACTGCTGGCCGAAGTCGCCTGAGCAGGCGCGATCGTCAATAGCTGCGATCGTTCCATTTGTTGCCGCGCCGCCGGTCCTTGCGTGACCGGCGGTCCGGTTTGTCTTTGTCAAAGCGCACTTCCACGCGCCGTTCACCGCTCTTGCGTCGATGCTGGGTACGGTGATCTCTCAGGCCCTTGAACTGGCAGGTGCACATGGCTGAACTGCAGCCTTCCAGTGGCAGCTGCGGTGCCTCATCAAAGGTGTATTGCCGGCCCAGCAGGGCTTGAGCAGCTTCACAGCCGGCCTGTGCCACCTCCACACCCCAGAACAGTGGGTTGTTTTCCAGTTTATTCAGCCCGCCGGGCTTTGCCGGTGTGTCGGCCCCGGTATCCCCGGTCATGCGGGGTGTCTGTTTATGGCGATGGGCCGGCGTCCTGTCGCGGCGTATCACCCAGACAACACCGATGATCAGGCAGATAATAACCAGCAGGACAATAAGTGCGTTCATCGTATTCCCTTCAATGACAATGCAGTGTGTAGCGTCGCAACACTAATTATCAGAGTCAACCATCAATCGCAAGGGGCAGACGTAACGATCTGTCTCTTGCGATCAGCTGTTGCCCCTGTGATTTGCTAGAATCGCGTTCCATGGATGTTTCCGGAATTATTGGCCCGCTGAATGATGCCCAGCGTGAGGCCGTGTGCGCACCCACCGATCCCCTGCTGGTGCTGGCCGGCGCCGGCAGCGGCAAGACCCGGGTGCTGGTGCACCGCATTGCCTGGCTGGTCGATGTAGAGGGTCTGTCGCCCTGGGCCATCCTTGCGGTTACCTTTACCAACAAGGCGGCCGGTGAAATGCGCGGCCGCATCGAGGAGATGATCCAGGCGCCGGTATCGGGTATGTGGGTCGGCACCTTTCACGGACTGGCGCACCGCTTGCTGCGCAGCCACTGGCAGGAAGCCGGTTTGCCGCAGGGCTTTCAGATACTGGACTCCCAGGACCAGCTGCGCCTGGTAAAGCGCGCCATGCAGTCGCTGGAGCTGGACGAGGCAAAATGGCCGCCGAAACAGATGCAGTGGTTCATCAACAGCTGCAAGGACGAGGGCCGGCGCCCGCAGCACATGGAACACCGCAATGACCCCTACCTGAAAAGGCAACTGGAGATATATACGGCCTACGAGGCGCTCTGCCAGCGTTCCGGACTGATCGATTTCGCCGAACTGCTGCTGCGTTCCCATGAACTGTGGCTGAAATACCCGGCCCTGCTGGACCACTACCGGCAGCGCTTTCACCATATCCTGGTCGATGAATTTCAGGATACCAATGCCATTCAGTATGCCTGGCTGCGCATGCTGGCCGGTGATGCGGCCAACATTACCGTCGTTGGCGATGACGACCAGTCTATTTACGGCTGGCGCGGCGCCCGGGTGGAAAATATCCTGAGTTACCAGCAGGACTTCCAGGATGCCCGCGTGGTGCGACTGGAGCAGAATTACCGCTCGACCGCGAACATCCTCAATGCGGCCAATGCTGTCATCAGCAACAATGCCGGGCGCATGGGCAAGCAGTTGTGGACCGAGGGCCATGACGGGGAGCTGATCCAGCTCTATACCGCCTATAACGAGCAGGACGAGGCACGGTTTGTTGTTGACCGTATCGAGGATTATGTTGACAAGGGCAATGCGCGCAGCGATGTGGCGATTCTGTATCGTTCCAATGCACAGTCACGCGTGTTTGAGGAACGCCTTATGCAGTGCGGCATACCCTACCGGGTGTATGGCGGCCTGCGCTTCTTCGAGCGTGCCGAGATCAAGGACGCGCTCGCCTACCTGCGGTTGACCTGCAATCGTGACGATGATGCGTCCTTTGAGCGTGTGGTGAACCAGCCGACGCGCGGCATTGGCGGACGCACCGTGGATGCCGTCCGGCAACAGGCCAGGGCCGGCGGTACTTCGCTGTGGCAGGCCGCCATCGCAGTGGTGAACGAAAAGCGGCTGGCGGCACGCGCCTGCAATGCAATGCTCGGGTTTTTGCAACTCATTGATGAACTGGCTGCCGGGATGGACAGCCTGCCGCTGGGTGAACAGGTGGAGCATGTCATGCATCCCAGCGGGCTGCTTGATCACTTTGCGAAGGAAAAGGGCGAAAAGGGCCAGGCACGCCTGGAAAACCTGCAGGAACTGGTGAATGCGGCGCGTGAATACGAGGCGGACCCTGACAGCGGGATGGCGCCCTTGCAGGAATTTCTCTCGCACGCCGCGCTGGAAGCCGGTGAGGGCCAGGCCGATGCCTGGGAGGACTGCGTGCAACTGA
Organism: Pseudomonadota bacterium; assembly: GCA_039714155.1. GTDB lineage: Bacteria > Pseudomonadota > Gammaproteobacteria > UBA9214 > UBA9214 > SZUA-186. Next base: position 8,832 of record JBDLJX010000100.1, read on the forward strand.
TGACGCTGCATTCCGCCAAGGGGCTGGAATTCCCGCTGGTGTTCCTGTGCGGTATGGAAGAGGGCCTGTTCCCGCACCAGCGTTCGGTGGAAGAGCAGGGGCGGCTGGAAGAGGAACGCCGGCTTTGCTACGTCGGCATCACACGCGCGCGCCAGCAGCTGGTGTTGTGCTGCGC
>JBDLJX010000101.1:0-8964 GCA_039714155.1 Pseudomonadota bacterium
AAGGAGCGGAATACGGACTGTATTTCCGACTGAAGAAAATCCGCTGTGGATTCAAAGATCAAGCGAGGGCTCGTCATCGTGGTGAGAAATGCGGGCTAGATGCCCGGGCGGGTGGGGATGGGGGCAAAACAAAACCCGCCACAAGAGCGGGTTTGAATGGGGGCAGGAAAGTCCTGCTTTGTTAAAGGCTTGAGTCGGATTATCCCGTGATGCGGTCACCCAGCATGCGCTCGATGATTGGCGCCAGAATGATTTCCATGGCAAAACCCATCTTGCCTGCCGGCACCACGATTGTGTTGCGGCGTGACATGAAGGCCCCCTCCAGCACGTTCAGCAGGTAAGGGAAATCGATATCGAACTTCATCGGGTCGCGGAAGCGGATCACGACGAAACTTTCATCCGGTGTCGGAATATCGCGGGCGATGAAGGGGTTGGAGGTATCGACCGTCGGCACGCGCTGGAAATTGATGTCGGTGCGTGAGAACTGCGGCGTGATGTAATGCACATAGTCATACATCCGGCGCAGGATGGTGTCGGTAACCGCCTCGGCGGAATAGCCGCGTTGCTCGCAGTCGCGGTGGATCTTCTGTATCCATTCCAGATTGACAATGGGCACGACGCCAATCAGCAGGTCGACATGCTTCGCTACGTCAATACCATCCGTGACGATACCGCCATGCAGGCCTTCATAGAACAGCAGGTCGGTGCCGGCCTCGATGGTCTCCCAGGGAGTGAACTCGCCCGGCTTCTGGCCAAAGGGTTCGGCCTCCTCTTCACTGTGGAGGTAATAGCGGCGCTCGCAGTTACCGGTTTCACCGTAGGTCTGAAAGGTTTCGGCCAGCTTGTCGAAGATATTGGCCTCGGGCCCGAAGTGACTGAAGCGGCTATTGCCGTCTTCCTCAGCCTCCTGCATGGCCACCTTCATTTCCGCCCGGTTGTAGCGATGATAGCTGTCGCCTTCAATGACAACCGGGTTAACGCCTTCGCGCAGGAAGATGTGTTCAAAGGCTACCTTGACCGTGGTAGTGCCGGCCCCGGATGAACCCGTGACGGCGACAACTGGATGTTTCCTGGACATATGAAGCTCCTCGTCCTGTGCTGATTCTGTGCCATTGAGCGTAAAAAGGGGCGAATCTTAGCATGTTCCCGGTGGGATGGCAGGCAACCGTAACGGTGGAGTCGAGAATGACAGGAAATTCTAATATAATGATCGGCCTTCTTCCCCGCCCGCTATTGGTGCGGGAATTTGATTAAACTCCAATTTGTTGATAAATATGGAAAAATGTGACTCCTGGGGAGCCCGTCTCGCACCATTCATGTGCTGGATCGGAGAGCTGAAGAAACCCGAAACCCTGCGCGCTGACCTGATTGCCGGTATTACTGTGGCCCTTGTGCTGGTACCGCAGTCCATGGCGTATGCACAGCTGGCGGGCCTGCCACCCTACTACGGTTTATATGCGTCGTTTCTGCCGGGTATCGTTGCGGCCCTGTTCGGTTCATCCCGACAGCTTGCTACCGGCCCGGTCGCGGTGGTCTCCCTGATGACGGCCTCGGCACTGGAACCGATTGCCGGGTCCAGCCCGGAACTGTATGTCGCCTATGCCATCATGCTGGCGTTCATGGTCGGTGTGTTCCAGATGTCACTCGGGCTGTTACGCCTTGGTGTGCTGGTGAACTTCCTGTCACACCCGGTCGTGGTCGGTTTCACCAACGCAGCTGCCATCATCATCGGTACCTCCCAGCTGGGCAAGCTGTTCGGTGTCAGCGTGGAGAGGTCCGAGCATACCTACGAAACCGTCTATAACATGGTCGTCGAGGCCTTTTACTCGACCCATTTCGAAACCATGCTGATGGCGATCCTTGCGCTCGGCCTCATGATCGGCATGAAGCGCCTGCTGCCAAAGATCCCGTCCGTATTGACCGCCGTTGTTGTCACCACGGTCATTTCCTGGCAGATCGGTTTTGAGGCCATGGGGGGCAAGGTGGTTGCTAGTATCCCGGAGGGCCTGCCTGCCCTGGCGCTACCGGTGTTTGATTTCGACACCATGGTGAAGCTGATCAGTGTCGCGGTGGCCATTGCCATTATCGGTTTCATGGAAGCGATTTCCGTTGCCAAAGCCATGGCGGCGCGTACCCGGCAACGTCTCGATGCCAACCAGGAACTGATCGGCCAGGGTCTGGGTAATATCTTCTCCAGCCTGTCGTCGGGTTATGCCGTATCCGGTTCCTTCTCGCGCTCGGCCGTGAATATCAACGCTGGCGCCGTAACCGGTTTCTCGGCCGTTGTTACCGGCGTGGTGGTGGGTATTACATTGCTGTTCCTGACGCCGTTGTTGTATCACCTGCCTCAGGCAACACTGGCCTCCGTCATCATCATGGCCGTAATCAACCTGGTGAAGATCGAGCCGATCAAGTACGCCTGGAAAGTCCAGAAGCACGATGCTGTTGTGGCGGTGATTACCTTTGTTCTGACACTGTTGTGGGCGCCGCATCTCGACAAGGGCATCATGGTCGGTGTCCTGCTGTCGCTGTCGCTGTTCCTGTACCGCTCCATGAAGCCACGTGTTGCAGTATTGTCACGCGCCCCGGACGGGACCCTCCGCGACGTTGAAGTCCACAAGCTGGAGACCTGCCGGAATATCAGTCTGATCCGTTTTGACGGGTCGCTGTACTTTGCCAATACCGGCTACTTCGAAGACGTGGTGCTGGAAAGGGCGGCCACGAAACCTGACCTGAAGTACATTATTATCGATGCCGAGGGGATCAATTCAATCGATGCAACCGGTGAGGAGATGTTGCACAATCTTGCCGATCGTCTCGGTGAGACCGGTGTTGAATTACTGTTCGCACGTACCAAGAAGCAGGTCTGGGACGTGTTCCGTCGCACCGGTCTGACGGAAAAACTTGGCGAAGATCATTTCTTTGCCCTGCGCACCCATGCATTCAACTATGCCTGGGACAAACTCGGTGACAATCATGCCGAGACCTGCCCGCTGCGACTGGCGCCGCCGAAGGAGGCCGAGGCCTGATGCGGACAAGGCCAATTATTTCGCCGCAAAGGCTTCCGCTCCTGCTCACACCCCTTGCCTGCATCCCTGTAGGCAAGGCGCAAAGCACGCAAAGAAAACATTTAAAAAATTGCCACGGAAGAACACGGAAGAACACGGAAAAATAAAACATAAATGAATGAATTCCATGTTCGTCTATTTTATCTTTTTTCCGTGTTCTTCCGTGGATTCCGTGGCAAAAAAGTTTTTTATCGTTTGTTTTCTTTGCGTCCTTTGCGGTGAGAAATTTTTCTGCTCCAGGCGCGCAACAATCCTGAACACGCTGAAAAACAAGGTCCCGCACTACATGCCCGAGGCGTTCCCCGCGACGTTCGAATTTTGTCACCGGCCGGTAGTCCGGCCGTACCGCGTAGTTGCCACTGCCCGCCGTGTTGCGGAACAGCGTTGTTTCTGACAGCAATTCCAGCATATGTTCGGCATAGTGTTCCCAGTCGGTCGCCATGTGCAGGATGCCACCCGGTTTTAATTTGCTTGCCAGCAATGCAATGAATTCCGGCTGCACAATACGGCGCTTGTGATGCCGTTTCTTGGGCCACGGGTCGGGAAAAAACAGCAACACGCGCTGCAGCGAACGGTCAGGCAAACAGTGCCTGATGACTTCGACAGCATCTGCACAGATCACCCGGACATTGGTGAGTTCACGTTGTTCCAGTTGCAGCAACAGGTGCCCGACGCCAGGACGGTGTACCTCGATACCGATAAAGTCGGTAGCAGGATCCTGTGCCGCCATGGTGGCAAGCGAGTCGCCATTGCCAAAACCGATCTCCAGGGTCAGCGGTGCGTTGCGGCCGAAAATCCTGGCCGGATCGATGAGCTTGCCGGAATCCAGGCCGTATCGTGGCAGCAGTTCTGCCAGTGCCCGTTGCTGGGAACGCGTCATCCGGCCCTCGCGCAGCACAAACGAGCGGATGGTCCGGGGCGGCCAGTTGCTGTCTGCCATATTGTGATTTGAGTCCAAAGATATTTTGCGCACTATGCTAATACTCTTTCAACCCGAAAAAGACAAATATTATTGCCACGGAATCCACGGAAAACACGGAAGGATAAAAGCCTTAAAGACATTTTTCCGTGTTCTTTCGTGGATTTCGTGGCTATTAAATAAAAAAGGCACTCAGCTGTGCCGGCTCAGCATCCGTGGTTATCAATTTGAATGAATATTAGCAACGCTGCGTGTTTTTGCGGTTATTATTGACCGCACTGCATGATAATCAACGAGGGTGGTGATGGAATTTCTGGATACCTGGCAGGTGAATATGGACACCTGGCTCGATGAGCGCAGTCCGCTGGTCATTGCTGCGCAAGTTGGACTGTTACTGGTTGCTGCCGTCATTGCCTGGTTCATTCAGCGTTATGTGAAGAAAAAGCTGGAGCAACGCCTCGCTGTTGAAGGGATGTCCAATCTGCGCATTACCCTCCTGAAACTCGGCCAGCGTCTGGTATTCCCGCTCACGTTTCTGCTTGCCGTACTGGTTAGCCGGCTGATCCTGCAGCAGTACAACTACTCAACACCGATATCCGACCTGCTGGCGCAATTACTGGCCGCCCTGGCGGTCATTCGCATGATTGTCTATGCGCTACGCGTCGGTATTGCGCCAGGCCCCATGCTGAAGGCCTGGGAGCAGGTCATCAGTTCTACTATCTGGGCGCTGGTGGCATTGCACCTGCTCGGCTTGCTTGAGCCGATTACGCAAGCGCTGGATGCGCTGGCCTTCAACTTCGGCGATACCCGCGTGTCCACGTTGCTGGTGATAAAAGTGGTTGTACTGAGCGCCCTGTACATCCTGATCGCACTCTGGGTTGCCGGCCTGATTGAACACCGCTTGCAACAGTCGCGACATATGAATGCCAGCATGAAGGTCGGTGTGTCGAAGCTGAGCAAGGTGCTGCTGCTGACTGTGGCGGTACTGGCGGCCCTGACCGAGGCCGGACTGAACCTGTCGTCACTGACCATCTTTGGTGGTGCGCTGGGTGTCGGGCTTGGCTTCGGCCTGCAGAAGATCGTCAGCAATTTTATCAGCGGCTTCATCCTGCTGGCTGACCGATCCGGAGGAGGGCGTGGGCAATATCCGTTCCGACATCAATCTTACCATCTGGCATGGCTTCAAGGAGGCAGGCATCACGATCCCCTATCCACAGCGTGATGTGCACCTGCGGTATATGAATGCAATGCCTGCAGATTGATTAAAAGCAGGTCTCGCGCAAAGACGCAATTTCTGCCGCAGAGGTTTTAATTATTCAGAAAAACATCCCGTCGATCGGCGAGGAGGCACTGGCAAAGCGCTTGCGTGGAATGCGGCCGGCAAGATAAGCCTCACGGCCGGCCTCGATGGCTTTCTTCATGGCCGATGCCATGAGCACGGGATCCCTGGCGCCGGCAATGGCCGTGTTCATCAGCACGCCGTCACAACCGAGTTCCATGGCAATCGCGGCATCCGAGGCCGTGCCGACACCGGCATCCACCAGGATTGGCACACTGGCGTTTTCGACAATGGTCAGGATGTTGTAGGGATTGCGGATACCCAGGCCGGAACCAATTGGTGCAGCCAGTGGCATGACGGCGATGCAGCCCATGTCCTCGAAGCGTTTGGCGATGATGGGGTCATCATTGGTATACACCATGATCTTGAAGCCGTCCTTTACCAGCGTCCCGGTCGCCTTGATGGTTTCCGTGATGTCCGGAAACAGCGTGGTCTCGTCTCCGAGCACTTCAAGTTTCACCAGCTCATGGCCGTCCAGCAGTTCCCGCGCCAGCCGGCAGGTGCGCACGGCATCATCCGCGGTGTAGCAGCCGGCGGTGTTCGGCAGCAACGTATAGCGATCCGGTGAAATTACGTCCAGCAGGTTGGGTTCGTCCGGGTTCTGGCCAATATTGGTCCGCCGGATGGCGACGGTAACGATTTCCGCGCCGCTGGCCTCGATGGCATCCCGGGTCTCGTTCAGGTCCTTGTATTTACCGGTGCCGACCAGCAGGCGTGACTGATATTCAACCCCGGCAATGGTGACCGGGTCGTTAACGAGGGCGGGTTGTGATTGCATGACAGTGGACATAGACAATTAACTCTTCAATACTTGGAAGATTAGGGAAATGAAAGGATTGGTAGATTAACCGCCACCGATGGCACGGACGATCTCGACCCTGTCATCGGCATGAATCATATGGTTCTCAAAGCTGCTGCGGGGAACGATCTCCTGGTTGACTTCCAGGGCGAGACGCTTGTCGGCCAGCCCCAGTGACAGGATCAGTTCATTGGCGCTCAGATTGTCAGGGACTTCCCTGGAATTGCCGTTGAGGATGATATTCATGGGTGTTGATGCGGGTTTGGTCAGAGAATCCGGATATTCTACCGTAATCTTCGTATTATCTGTCATTGCCATGGGAAATAACCACTTATGACACTCATGACCGAGGACATCATCTCCGCCGAGCATGCCGGCACCCTGGATGGTCTGTTGTTCGAGCGTGTCAGGCGTACCCCTGACATCACCGCCTATCGCAGCTTTGATACCGACTCAGGCAGCTGGATAGACACCAGCTGGGGCGAGGTCGGCCAGCAAGTGGCACGCTGGCAGGCGGCACTGGCGGCTGAGGGCCTGTCGGCGGGTGACCGCGTTGCCGTACACCTGCGCAACAGCAAGGAATGGGTGTACTTTGACCAGGCAGCGCTGGCCTGCGGCCTGGTGACCGTGCCGCTGTACACTGATGACCGCCCCGAAAACATTGCCTTTATTACCGACAACGCCGCGGTCAGGCTGTTACTGGTGCAGGATGCTGCCACCTGGAAGAAACTGGCGCCGGCGCTGGCGGGCCAGGAAGACCTGCAGCGGGTGCTGATCCTGAACCCGTCGAAGTCGTCGCCGGCCGAGGTGCTGGAAGACAAGCGGGTACGGTTCGTGTCCGACTGGCTGCCGGCGACGGCCGATATGCTGAGCAGACGTCGCGGCGACCCGCATGCACTGGCATCGATCGTTTACACCTCCGGTACCACCGGCCGGCCCAAGGGTGTCATGCTGTCACACTACAACATGCTGTCGATCGCGCACTCGGCGCTAACCATGATCGATGTTTTCGAGGAAGACCTGTTCCTGTCATTCCTGCCGTTGTCGCACACACTCGAACGCACCGCCGGCTACTACCTGCCGATCATGTCGGGTTCGGCGGTTGCCTATGCACGTTCCATTCTGCAGCTGGCTGACGATCTGCAACACATTCGACCGACAGTACTGGTCGCGGTGCCGCGTATTTTCGAACGCGTATTCGCACGTATCCAGGGACAGATGGACAAGCAGTCTGCCATTGCGCGGGCACTGTTCGGTATGACCACAAAGGTAGGCTGGCGCCGCTTCGAGCGACAGCAGCAACGTGCCGGCTGGCGACCGAGCCAGCTTGCCTGGCCATTGTTACAGAAACTGGTCGCCAGCAAGGTTACGGCAAAACTCGGTGGTCGCTTGCGCATGGCAGTTAGTGGCGGGGCACCGTTGTCCCTGCCGGTGGCAAAGACCTTTATCGGGCTGGGGGTGCCGATCCTGCAAGGCTATGGCCTGACGGAAACCAGCCCCGTTATCAGTGTCAATGTGCTCGATGACAACGAGCCAGGCAGTGTTGGCATTCCGTTAAACGGGGTCGAGACACGTATCGGTGACGACGATGAGTTGCTGGTCAAAACACCGGGTATGATGCTGGGTTACTGGAACAACCATGTGGCCACGGCCGAGATCATCGACCGGGATGGCTGGTTGCATACCGGCGACCAGGCGCGCATTGACAATGGCCATATCTATATCACCGGTCGCCTCAAGGACATCCTGGTGCTGTCAAACGGCGAAAAGGTCCCGCCGGCCGACATGGAACTGGCCATTAGCCTGGCACCGGAAATTGACCTGGTGCTGATTGTCGGTGAAGGCCGCTCCTACCTGTCGGCCATCGTGGTACTCAATCCGGATGAATTGAAACAACTGTCTGATCGCTACAAGCTGGATGTTGACGTAGACACCAGTCTTGCGGATGACAAGTTGCAGGGCCATCTCGTCAAGGTCATCCGGGAGCGACTGAAAGATTTTCCGGGTTATGCCAAGGTGCGCCGGGTGATTGTGACGACCGATCCCTGGACGGTGGATAACGGTCTGCTGACGCCGACCCTTAAGGTGAAGCGGGCCAGGGTGCTGGACCGGTTTGCCAGCGAGATCGAGTCGCTGTATGCCAGCGGCCCGGTCGGGCGCGCGTAATCATGGACACCTGCAGGTAGGAATGGTGTGCCCTAGCCCGCACTTCTCACCGCGGGGCGAGATGATCGCGCAGAGATTTGGATTCACAGCGGATTTTCTGAAGGAGCGGAATACGGACTGTATTTCCGACTGAAGAAAATGTGCTGTGGATTCAAAGATCAAGCGAGGGCTCGTCATCGTGGTGAGAAATGCGGGCTAGGCAAAGAAACGTTCGTATCCGATCAGCCCCCAGGCAATCGCGGCAAGTAACAAACCGATAAAGACTGCAGCGGACCCCATGTCCTTGGCGCGACCGGAGAGAGTATGGTGGTCTTCACCAATACGGTCGATGGTTGCCTCGATGGCCGAGTTTAGCAGTTCGATTATGAGTACCAGCAGGCAACTGCCAATGAGTAACGTGCGTTCGACAGCGGTGCTCCCGACCCAGAATGCTGCAGGCACGAGTATCAGGCACAGGAATAACTCCTGGCGGAATGCGGCCTCGTTTGACCACGCAGTGCGGATGCCCGCTATTGAGTAGAGCGCTGCATTCCAGATGCGCTTGATCCCGTTTTGATTATGATTCGTCATGGGCGCTAGCCAGTGTACCTGACTACCAGCTCATATAGGCAAAGCCTTTTTCCTGCAGCAACATGATGTCGTCTACGCCGACAGGAACGACCCGGGCAAACGG
>JBDLJX010000102.1:0-8960 GCA_039714155.1 Pseudomonadota bacterium
CGTAGGAGCGGCTTCAGCCGCGATCAGAAAATAGCCACGGAAGCACACGGAAAAACACGGAAGGCAATATAATCGCGAATAAATTCGCTCCTGCGTACGATCACCAATGCATAAAACCATCGCCATCACCGGCGCCACCGGCTTCATCGGTCAAAGAATCTGCACCCGCCTGCTCGAGGCCGGCTGTCGGGTGCGGGCACTGGCACGTGCCCCACAAAAGGCGAAGACCTTGTTGCCCGACAGCGTTGCGGTAATGCCGGGCAGCCTTGCCGATTCGGCCGCTCTCGAAGCGCTTGTCAACAAGGTTGATGCCGTGGTGCATTGTGCCGGTGCTGTGCGTGGTGCAACGCGTGAGCAGTTCGATCGGGTGAATGTCGACGGGGTCCGCTCACTGTTGCAGGTGATCGAGGCCCGCAACATCCCGCCACGGCTGTTGTCGCTTTCCTCGCTGGCGGCGCGTGAACCCGGCTTGTCCCATTACGCCGCGAGCAAGTACGCAGGAGAGCAGGTGCTTGCTGAAGAGGCCCAAAGAACGCAATGGATCGCACTGCGTCCGCCGGCCGTCTACGGCCCCGGTGATACCGAGTTGTTACCCCTGTTTCGCGCCATGGCGAAAGGCTTTGCCCCGGTACCGGGTGCAGCTGATGCGCGCTTCTCCATGTTGTATGTCGATGACCTGGCGGCTGCGGTTGTCGCCTGGTTGCGCAGCGAAACGGCTGCCAGTGGTGTCTATACCCTCGAGGACGGCCAACCGGGCGGCTATGACTGGCCGACCGTCGCGGCCACGGTAAGCGCTGTTTGCGGGCGGCGGGTACGATTGTTGCAGGTGCCGGCGCGGCTACTGGATCTGGTGGCGGTTATCAACAGCCGGGCGGCCCGGTTGATCGGTTATGCCCCCATGCTGACGCCGGAGAAACTACGCGAGCTGCGGCATAAAGACTGGGTCTGTGACAGTGTGGCCCTGCAGGCCGAGATCGACTGGCAACCACAATACCGGCTGGAGGCCGGCTTGCGGGCAACGCCGGGCTGGCCTGGTTATGGCAAGCAAACGGATGAGGGCTGATGTGAAGATGTGCAATGATGACACTTGATTACAGCGGCGCCAACTGTTGTCACCGAAACATCAACATATCACCCGTAGGAGCGGCTTCAGCCGCGATTGATCTTGCCGGGTTATTCCGCAGTGCAATCGCGAATAAATTCGCTCCTACGATATAAATAGTTATGATACACGCTGATATGAGCAATGATTCAATCCGTCAGGAGATCAGTGAATCAATAACGGTCAGGCAGGCAATACTGGCTGATGACGCGCTGGTCGAACAGCTTGCTGAAGCAGCGGAGGTATGTGTTGCCGCCTACCGGCGCGGCAACAAAATCCTGCTGGCAGGGAACGGTGGCAGTGCGGCCGATGCGCAGCATCTCGCAGCAGAGTTTGTGAACCGATATGCCATTGAGCGGCCGGGACTATCGGCCATTGCGCTGACAACGGATACATCCGTGCTGACCTCGATCGCCAATGACTGTGGCTACGAAGACGTATTCGCGCGCCAACTCGAGGCCAACGGCGCTGAAGGCGATGTCTTTATCGCCATTACCACCTCGGGGAACTCGCCAAACATACTGGCAGCCCTGAAGGAGGCCAACAAGGTTGGTATAAAAACGATTGGTCTCGCCGGTGCCACGGGCGGGGCAATGCAGCAGTACTGCGATTACTGCCTGCGGGTTCCGTCAGAAAGAGTTTCCCGGGTACAGGAAGCCCATATCATGCTGGGCCATATCATTTGTGGCCTGGTGGAGAGTGCTGTTTTTAGCGGGGCGGAATGATTATCATGTGGTCGCGGTTGTTGCCGCGATTGAAAAGATCGCGAATAAATTCGCTCCTACAAATGGTTGATACGGACAGTTCGTGTAGGAGCGGCTTCAGCCGCGATTGAGAACAGGAAATAGCTACGGAAGTACACGGAAAAACACGGCTAGCAACACAATCGCGAATAGTTCCTCACCCGGGAAAACTACGTCCGTGACCAGATAAAGAGATGCATCCTGCCGACGATATCTATATGCGAACCATAACCCCAACTGTGGCACTATAACCTGATGACCACCGAACACCTGACCCCGCCGCACGGCGGTGAACTCTGCAACCTCGTCGTCGATGAAGACCGCGCCGAGCAGCTCAAGACCGAGTCCGGCGACTTTCCGTCCATTAGCCTGAACCTGCGGCAGATCTGCGACCTTGAACTGCTGCTCAATGGTGGCTTCTCACCCTTGCGCGGTTTCATGGGGCAGGCCGCCTATGATGCCGTCGTCAATGATCTCCATTTGCCGGACGGCACCCTGTGGTCGATCCCGATAACGCTGGATGTCGCCAGTGAGACGGCCAATAAATTCGAGCAGGGCCAGTGCCTCGCCTTGCGTGATGGTGAAGGTTTCATGCTGGCAGTCCTGACGGTTGAAGACATCTGGCAACCGGACAAGCAGCGTGAGGCAGACGCAGTTTACGGTACAACCACGACCGGGCACCCGGGTGTGCGCTACCTGCTGGAGCAGACCCATGACACTTATGTCGGCGGCAAACTGGAAGGTATCCAGCTGCCGATCCATTACGATTTCGAGACCCTGCGCGATACGCCGGAGGACATGCGGCACCTGTTTGACAAACTGGGCTGGCAGAATGTCGTCGGCTTTCATACCTGCAAGCCCATGCACCGGCTGCATCGGGCCATTACCCTGCAGGCGGCGAAGGAAGCACAGGCGAATATCCTGCTGCATCCCTCGGTGGGCATGACCAAACCGGGCGATCTGCACTACTACGCGCGCGTGCACTGCTACCAGGCAATACGCCGACACTACCCGCACAACATGGCCATGCTCTCACTGCTGCCGTCGGCAATCAGGATGGCGGGCCCGCGCGAAGTATTACTGAACGCCATCATCCGGCAGAACTATGGCTGCTCCCACATGATCGTCGGTCCGGGTCATGCCTCGCCGCCAAGGGCAGCTGAGGACGCGCCGCGGTTTTACCCGCCGTATACCGCACAGGAGATGATGGAGCAGTACCAGAGTGAGTTGGCCATTCGCATGGTGCCGATTCAGCGTGTGCAGTATTCACCGGAAGACAAGCGTTACCTGCACGAGGCCCAGCTTGAAAACGAGGGCAAGGAGGTGCAGCAGTTTACCGACAGGGACCTCGTCCAGCATCTCGAACACGGCCTGGACGTGCCGGCCTGGTATTCCTACCCGGAGGTGATCGCAGCGTTGCGCCAGGTCTACCCGCCGCGCAGCCAGAAAGGTATTACCCTGTTCTTTACCGGTCTGTCGGGGTCCGGCAAGTCGACACTGGCCAAGATCCTGTATGGCAAGTTTATCGAGGAGGGCGGCCGGCCGGTAACGCTGCTGGATGGTGATGTTGTACGCCTCAATCTCTCCAGCGAACTGGGTTTCTCGAAGGCACACCGCAACATCAACGTGCACCGCATCGGCTTTGTTGCCGGCGAGATCACCAAGAACGGCGGTATCGCCATCTGCGCACCAATCGCACCCTACACCAGCATGCGACGCGAGGTGCGGGAGCTGATTGAACAGCATGGCGCCTTTATCGAGATCCATGTGGCAACGCCACTGGAAGAGTGCGAGAAGCGTGACCGCAAGGGCTTGTATGAAAAGGCACGCAAGGGCATCATCCCCGAGTTCACCGGTATCAGTGATCCCTACGACACACCGGAACACCCCGAAATTCGCGTCGATACTACCGACAAGACTCCCATGCAGGCGGCACAGGAGATCATGCTGTACCTGCTGCGCGAAGGCTATCTGAATATGGACGACGAAGTATTGCCAGAAGAGTCGTAGCAGCGGCTTCAGCCGCGATTGATACAGTTAGCCATGGAAACACGCCGAATAACACTGAACAACAACCCAGCATCCATTCTCTCTATGGGCGAGACCGGATAAAGCGGAAATTATTTGTTTTTGTTACTTGTATTTTTCCGTGTTCTTCCGTGGATTTTGTGGCTATCGAATCTTGTTGTTTCAAACTAAAGAGATGAACAAAACATGAACGTAGTAATGATTGGTTCAGGCTACGTCGGTCTTGTCTCCGGCGCCTGCTTCGCGGAATTCGGCGCCAACGTCACTTGCATCGACGTCAGCGATGAAAAGATCGCCCAGCTGAACAAGGGAAAGACCCCGATTTATGAGCCGGGACTGGATGACCTCGTTGCACGCAACGTCGCTGCCGGCAGACTGGAATTTACCACCAGTTACGACCCTGCAGTTGGCGACGCGGATCTTGTTTTTATCGCGGTAGGTACACCCACCCGCCGTGGTGATGGTTATGCCGATCTTGCCTATGTCTATGCGGCGGCAAAACAGATAGCCCGGCACCTGGATGGTTACACGGTGATCGTGGATAAATCCACCGTTCCGGTAGGTACTGCACGGCAGGTATCAAGAATTATAAAGGAAGAAAACCCGGAAGCCGATTTCGATGTTGCTTCCAATCCTGAGTTCTTGCGCGAAGGTGCTGCTATTAGTGATTTCATGCGGCCGGACAGGGTTGTTCTGGGCGTCGAAAGTGACAGGGCAGAGGTGCTGTTACGTGAACTCTATCGCCCCTTGAATCTGATCAAGGCACCCATACTGGTTACGAATCTCGAAAGCGCAGAGCTTGTCAAATATGCTTCAAATGCTTTCCTTGCCACCAAGATCAGCTTTATCAATGAAATAGCCAATCTTTGCGAACAGGTTGGGGCAGATGTGCATGCGGTTTCGACAGGGATGGGTATGGATAAGCGCATCGGCAGCAAGTTTTTGCACGCAGGCCCCGGTTATGGTGGCTCCTGTTTCCCCAAGGATACGACGGCACTTATGCGTATTGCCCAGGAACATGGCGCATCCTGCCGTATCGTAGAAGCGACCGTTGAGGTCAATGCGGCACAGAAGGCGCGCATGGTGAGGAAAATCCGTGATGCATTGGGCGGTAATGAGGCAGGGAAGACCATTGCTGTCCTGGGGCTGGCGTTCAAGCCGGAGACGGATGATATGCGAGATGCGCCATCACTGGCCATTATTCCCAATCTGATAGACAAGGGGGCCGCTATTCGCGCGCATGACCCTCAAAGTGTCAAAGAAGCAAAGTCACTGCTGCCTGCTAAAGTCAGCTATTTTAGTGATGTGTACGAGGCTATTACCGGTGCTGATGCCGTCGTATTGATGACGGAGTGGAATGAATATCGTGGGCTGGATATTGGCCGTTTGAGAGGGTTAATGCAGGGGAATACTTTTATTGATCTGCGCAATGTATACGAGAAGGATCATTTCTCGAGTCATGGGTTCAATTATTACTGTGTAGGTCGATAGATTAATGAGATGCCCGTTGTTCTTCCCTGCAGGTAGATGAGCCTGAATAACCCTTCCAGGGTTAATTTCAATAAAATGCGTAATTATATTTTGTTTAAATGGAGTGTGATGGATGAGCGCTGTTGCTGTGGTTGGTTTGGGCTATGTCGGTTTCCCGCTGGCGGTCGAATTTGGAAAAGTCAGGAAAACCATTGGATTCGATCTCTCTGGCGAAAAAATAGTTTCTTACCAGCGTGGTGTAGACCCGGTTGGCGAGTTGTCGGTGGATGAAGTCAGGCTGGCAACTGAATTAACAGTAACAAGTGATCCCGAGCTGATAGGTCAGGCTGATTACATAATCGTCGCTGTACCAACGCCTATTGACGAGGCGCGCCGTCCGGATTTCGGACCGCTGGTGAGTGCCAGTCAAATAGTTGGCCAGAACATGAAAAAAGGGGCTATCGTGATTTTTGAATCGACTGTATATCCAGGGGCTACGGAGGAAGTATGTATACCGGTCCTGGAGCAGCAGTCAGGACTAACCTGGAAAGATGATTTTCATATCGGATATTCTCCGGAACGGATTAACCCTGGTGACAGGGAGCACACAGTCACAAAGATAACCAAGGTTGTATCTGGTGATGATGATGAAACGCTGGAAAAAGTGGCAAATCTTTATTTATCAATAATAACTGCGGGTGTTCACAAGGCCCCGAGTATCCGGACTGCAGAAGCAGCAAAGGTTATTGAGAATACACAGCGTGATTTGAATATTGCGCTCATGAACGAGTTGGCAATCATCTTTGACAAGATGGAGATTGATACCTCGGATGTTCTGGAGGCTGCCGGAACGAAGTGGAACTTTTTGCCGTTCAGGCCCGGCCTGGTGGGCGGGCATTGCATCGGGGTAGATCCTTACTATCTTACCTACAAGGCAGACATGTTGGGCTACCATCCACAGGTCATATTATCAGGTCGGAGAATAAATGACGGGATGGGGGAATACATCGCTGCACAGGCAGTAAAGTTGATGATAAACAATGGCACGCAGGTTAAAGCATCAAAAGTGCACGTTCTCGGGTTGACGTTCAAGGAAAATGTTCCCGATCTGCGTAACTCGAAGGTAATAGATGTGATAAGGGAACTTGAAGCGTTCGGAGTTGACGTCTATGTCAATGACCCCATTGCATCTCCGCCAGAGGCCAGGCATGAGTATGGTGTCGATTTATGCGCATGGGATGATCTGCCGGTAGCTGACGCCATTATCATGGCGGTTCCACACCAGGAGTTTCTGGATATGCCCCTGTCAGAGCTGATGATGAAGGTTATTGATGGTGGTTGTTTTGTTGATGTGAAGTCAAAATTCGATGTTGGAGCTTTGCAAGCTGCCGGTCTTGGAGTATGGCGTCTATAGCACCTGATGGATGTGCATGCATCACAATTTATGCCGTTATTCGAAGCCGGGGCACACTGAGGACGACCTATGCCTGAATCTGACAATTACACTTCTCTGAAGGAACATCTTGTTAATAACCATAACACCTGGGTGATAACCGGTGTTGCAGGGTTTATTGGGTCAAACCTTCTTGGCGCATTGTTAAAGCTGAAGCAGAAAGTTGTTGGCCTGGATAATTTCTTTACAGGACACAGGCACAACCTGGAACTCGTTCGATCTCTGGTTGGTGATGATGTTTGGAGTAATTTCAGGTTTATTGAGGGCGATATACGTAATTTGGAAGATTGTCGGAGTGTTTGTAGTGGAGTTGACTATGTGTTGCATCAGGCTGCTCTCGGATCAGTGCCTCGCTCAATCGATGATCCGTTGACAACGAATGCCTGCAACATTGATGGTTTTCTTAATATGTTGCTGGCAGCAAAAGAGTGTCAGGTCAGGAATTTTGTATATGCAGCTTCAAGCTCGACATATGGTGACCATCCGGATTTACCCAAAACAGAGGATAAAATCGGTAACCCGTTGTCTCCATATGCAGTTACAAAATATGTCAATGAATTATACGCAGATGTATTTTATCGCTGTTACGGGATGAACAGTATCGGGCTGCGTTACTTCAATATCTTTGGACCTTGTCAGGACCCTGAAGGTGCTTATGCTGCTGTGATTCCAAAATGGGTTGCAAGCATGCTCGCTGATGAAACGGTTTATATCAATGGTGATGGTGAAACCAGTCGTGACTTTTGTTTTATAGAAAATGCGGTACAAGCAAACTTGCTGGCAGCGACAACTGAAAACGAGGATGCACTGAACCAGGTTTATAATATTGCGGTAGGCGAGCAGACAACACTAAACCGCTTGTTTGAAATGATCCGGGGAACTCTCGCGGAATATCAACCGGATGTCAGTCGACAATCACCTGTTTATCGTGATTTCCGAGAAGGCGATGTACGGCATTCCCTGGCCGATATATCGAAGGCCGGAAAACTTCTTGGATATTCACCGACACACCATATTGGAGAAGGGCTGGGTGAAGCCATGGAGTGGTATGTCAATAATGTAAAGCCATGATGGAATAGCCGCATCATGGATGATAGGGGGATATAGGGGGAGTTATCTTCAGTGCGCATTGCCATGCGGCTGGGCATGGTAATCCGGCCATGCGGCTGTTCGCCGCGCGCCCCGGATACTCGCAGGAATCAAATGGGGCACCCGCAGGCACCTCTCGATGGAGGTACTGGAAGAACATCAACAGGAAAATCTATTACCTGCTTGATATCTTCACCTGGGTGTAAAGGATTATTGACACTATCTGGTCCACCAGCAGATGTTATTTCTCTAACTTATTGATAAGAAATATTGTTTTTTTATAAAAGAAGAATGAGTTGACTATATCTATACTTTAACAAGGGTAATTATAAACTATAGCTTTGTCCATAGACACGGTATAATGACAATTCTGTTATTTTCCAAGCAAAGCAATAATTCTTTATGCACAGCAAACAATAAGGAACAAATAATTGAACAATAAATAAGGAAGTATTTTAGTGAAGAATAAGGAAATAATAATAACGATTCGACTGTTTGCTTTATGGGCTTCCTCCTCGTGGGCTATAAACTGCACAGCTGCGCCGGTGGGCGCAGTCACCGATAGTTACGTCAACACCAAAGTGGCCGGGGATGCCGCCATTGGTGCCTCTATGGGTATCACCGTTACTGCCACCGATACCAATCTCGACCGCATGGTGACCTGCAGTCTGCCCGTGGCAGACGAGGAGCTGTTTGCCATCTTCGTCAGCAGCGGTGTCATTATCGTGGCCAGCATCCTGGATGCGGAGGCAGCGAGCGGCCATACAATGATGGTCGGGTCCACCTCAACCGATTTCAGCAGCAGCACCGACTTCAGCATTGTGGTGACCGATGCCAGTGAGGCCTCGATGGGTGCCATTACCGATGACGTCCGGCCTGGGGTACAGGGACAGTGCGCATAACAACAACCATTCGACTGATTGCGTTCTGGGTTACGTTTGCGTGGGCTATCAATTCTGTAGCCGCCGATGGCCCGGCGCTGACGCTGGTGGTGAGCACGACGACGCCGAATTACAGCGCGGTGGGTAACACCATTGACTACAGCTACGCGGTGACGAACAGCGGCAACGTGGCG
>JBDLJX010000103.1:0-8845 GCA_039714155.1 Pseudomonadota bacterium
CGTTGCAGCCTTTGTTAAGGGAATAGCCATTAACTGCAGGCTGCGCCTTGTCTTGGGTCATTTGTGGGCCTCTGATATGTGCACGTTATCCGTTACACCACACAGCATTACTGAAAGAATACGCTGATGTGGTCGATACCCTTACTGCGGGTGACGCCCGTCACAGCCTGTAAAATAGCGCTTTTTCAATCTGTCCGGCAGTGCTATAGTCATCGAAACCGTGGCAGAATCAGTAAATTAGTCTGACATACCAAGGAGTTAGCTATGTATAGTATCCGTTCTGCAGTGCTCGCGACAACACTGCTTTTGCTGGCCAGCCAGCCTGCTACTGCCGATGTGCTGCTGATTGAAAGTATCAACTCGGCCCCGGTTATACTGACGCCACATACCGGTACCAGCATGGCCAGTGTCCGGGCCGGTTATGGCGCCCCGGTCACCGAATACCCTACCGTCTCTACCGGCGGGAATCCCCACCAGCCACCGATTACCCGCTGGGACTACGATGGCTTTTCCGTGTTTTTTGAACATGACAAGGTGGTGCACTCCGTGGTGCGTCGTCCGGAGTCAGACTGACCAGCCGTTACTGCGCCTTGCACGTCCCCGGCGTGCGCCACCCGCACCTGCTTGCTGAAACCACCCCCCAGTCAGGTGTCCTGCTGACCTGGCCACATGCCGGTAGCGACTGGTTAGCGACACTCGATGCGGTTACCGGCGTCTATCTCGAAATTGCACGCGTCATCGCCAGCCGCGAGTTATTGCTCTGTATCTGCCATGACAGCCAGCACCAGCAACAGGTGGCCGGTTTGTTGCATGAGGCCAGGGTCGATTCGTCCAATATCCGGTTTGCGCTTGCGCCCAGCAACGATACCTGGGTGCGTGATTACGGTCCGCTGGCAGTCATGACAGATGCCGGACCCGGGTTGCTGGATTTCGTCTTCGATGGTTGGGGTAACAAATTCGCAGCCGGTCTGGATAACGCGGTAACCCGCTCACTGCATGCGCAGGGGTGTTTCGGGTCGGTCCGTTGTGAATCGCAACCGCTGGTACTGGAAGGCGGCAGTATCGACACCGATGGTGATGGCACGTTGCTGACCACCAGCCGCTGTTTGCTGGACAGCGGCAGAAACCCGGGCACAGACAAGGCAAGTCTGGAGCAACTGTTTCGGGCTCAACTGGGTATCGACCGGGTCCTCTGGCTGGAACACGGTGAACTCGAGGGTGACGATACCGATGGCCATGTCGACATGCTGGCACGGTTCTGTTCGCCCGATACCATTGCCTACACGCAATGTGATGATGCCGCTGATGTGAATTATGCCGGCCTGGCGAAAATGGAACAGCAACTGGCCGCCTTCCGGGACCGCAATGGCGCTGCCTGCAATCTCGTTGCCCTGCCCCAACCGGCAGCCATCTACAATCCGTCCGGGCGGCGACTACCGGCCAGTTACGTCAATTTCCTGGTTATTAACGGGGCGGTACTGGTGCCGGCCTATGACGACCCGCGTGATACTGTTGCAATCGAGCGACTGGGCCGGTGCTTCCCGGGGCGCGACATGGTACCGGTCAACTGCCTGCCCCTGATCGGGCAAAACGGCAGCCTGCACTGCGCTACAATGCAACTGCCGGAAGGCTTCCTGGCACGGTGTAACGGCTAACGTGCACGTTAGCCGTTACACCGCACTAACCCATACCTGAGCAATGTACAGCAATGAGCAGCAACACGATCACTGTCGGCCTGGTGCAGCAGAGCTGCGGCACATCGCAGACAGCAAACCTGCAGGCCAGTATTAACGGCATCAGGGAAGCCGCCGGGCGTGGTGCGCGGCTGCTGCTGTTACAGGAACTCCACACGACGCAGTATTTCTGCCAGTCAGAACAGCCGGAGAACTTTGCACTGGCAGAACCGATACCGGGTCCTGTAACCGGGCAACTGGGCGCCATTGCCGACGAGCTTGATGTGGTGATTGTTGCTTCACTGTTCGAGAAACGCACTGCTGGCCTGTATCACAACACCGCCGTTGTGATCGATACCGATGGCAGTATCGCCGGTCGATACCGGAAGATGCACATTCCGGATGATCCCGGCTATTACGAAAAATACTATTTCACGCCGGGTGATCTCGGTTTTGAACCGATTGATACATCAATCGGCCGGCTCGGCGTGCTGGTCTGCTGGGACCAGTGGTACCCGGAGGCGGCGCGGCTGATGGCGCTGGCCGGGGCGGAGCTGCTGCTTTATCCGACCGCAATTGGCTGGGACATGGCCGATGACCTGGCCGAACGACAGCGACAGCAGGATGCCTGGCTGACGGTGCAGCGTGGTCACGCGATAGCCAACAGCCTGCCGGTGCTGGTGTGCAACCGTACCGGGCATGAAGCCGATAGCAGCGGCCAGACCGGTGGTATCCACTTCTGGGGCTGTAGCACGGTGATTGGTCCACAGGGAGAAATTCTGGCGCAGGCCGCTACCGATACTGCCGAGGTGCTGGTAACTGACATCGATACCCGTCGCACCGGTGAGTTACGCCGGATCTGGCCGTGGTTCCGGGACCGTCGTATCGATGCCTACCAGGACCTGTTAAAACGGTTTCGTGACTGACGCATGCTGCTGGTACGACATTGCGAATTAATGGATAATCACTGGAAAACTATCGACCTGCCCTGCTGGTAGACCTGCATGATCCTGATATTACAACCTGATACCGACAAGCACAGCGATGCCTATCGGCAGTTGATGGAATACCTGTCGAACCTGAAAAACATCAGTTCCCGTACCCATGATGAAATCGGTACCCGGCAGGTGCTGACAGAAATCTACCTGGTCGGCGATACCGCGACCCTGCAAGTCGAGGACATGGAAAGTCTGCCCTGCGTCGAACGCGTGGTCAGGGTGTCCGAGGAGTATCGCGTTCTCGGGCGTCACCAGGATGATAATCGGGCCACTTCGTTTGATTACAACGGTGTGCGTTTCGGCCAGGACAACCTGAATGTCTTTGCCGGTCTCTGCGCAGTCGATACACCGGAACACGTCGAGATCATGATGCGGGCACTGCAGGAGCGTAACCTTCCCTGTACCCGCATGGGCGCCTACAAACCCCGCACCAACCCCTATTCCTTCCAGGGTTATGGCAAGGACTGCCTGCCGTATGTCTTCGAACTGGCAGGCAAGTACGGCATCAAGGTCATTGCCATGGAGGTCACGCATGACAAGCATGTCAGGGAAATCCATGAGGCCCTGGAGCTGACCGGTCATCCTACCGGTGTCATGCTGCAGATCGGTACCCGTAATACCCAGAATTTCGAGCTGCTGAAGGCCGTCGGGCGGGAACCGGAGTTTCCGGTCCTGCTGAAACGCGGTTTCGGCATCACCCTGGAAGAATCGATTAATGCCGCCGAGTATCTCGCCAGCGAAGGCAATCGACGTGTTGTTTTCGGCCTGCGTGGCATGAAGACGAATATGGGCGATCCACACCGCAACTTCGTGGATTTCTCGCACGTGCCTGTCGTCAAACGACTGACGCGCATGCCGGTGTGTATTGATCCCTCGCACTCGGTTGGTAGCCGTGAAGCCTCTCCTGAAGGCATACTCGATGTCTGTCATGTCACTGCCCAGGGCGTGATTGCCGGCGCCAACATGATACTTGTGGATTTTCATCCGGAACCCGGCAAGGCGCTGGTCGATGGCCCGCAGGCATTGCATATGGATGAACTTGATTATTTCCTGGAAGATATCGGCATTGCACGCAGTGCCTGGGAAAAGCGGGTTGAACTCGCCAGGCGCCATCGCAAGGAGCAGGCCTCGGCGGCATGAATACAGCCCTGGATTATGCTAAGGTCCCGGCCTGCACTTCTCGCCGCGGGCTAGCGGTTAAGTGTCTGCAGGGTTGGCCGGTCTGTCCTGCTGGTTCTAACCCGGAAATATCGGCTACCAAGAGCCACTCCCGACGTAAGGGACATTCGTACTAAATCTATAGTTGCAGTCATCCATGTGTGTTTGCCGGCAGGTCATGTCCTGCGACAAATGCCGGACTGAAGGCGTTGTACTGGAGAGGTTTGTTATGAAACGTTTGCTTTTGCTGTTATTTGTATTGTTTGGCATGGCTGGTCAAGCGTTACTGGCTGCAGGGGAAGGCAGCGCCGAAGATCGCAGCGCTGCACAACAGGCGCCTGCCGACCAGGGTTCTGATTCCAGGGAGTCGGACAAGAAAAAGCCCGCCAAAGATGATGAAGAACCCGAATGTGATTAACCCGCATTTCTCACCACGGTGACGTTGCAGGCCCGGGGCTCGTTAACCGCCTGTTTTTTGTAAACCCGTAAAGAAAAAATGCAAGGAGTTGTGTTAATGAAATCGTTAAAATCTATGCTAACTGCAGCCGTTGTTTCGGCTGCCCTGCTGACATCGGCCAGTGTTTTTGCCGGTAAGGATATGGCCGTCAAGATCAACGCCGATATTGCTTCTGTCGAGGTAATGCACAATGGCAAGAAAGTCACCATTATGCGTAACCAGGACCAGAAAAATACGGTCAACCCGTCATTCGCCAAGACATCCCGCAAGTGCCCGCCGTTCTGTATCCAGCCATCCAGGCTGGCACCCGGGGTCGAGACCATCGGCGAGGTCGAGATGCTCGGTTACCTGAAAAAGATGTCCGACGGTGACCAGTCCATTCTGGTCGTTGACTCCCGCACACCGGACTGGGTCAAAAAAGGCACTATCCCCGGTGCAGTCAACATTCCATGGACCAGGCTGAACCCGGCCAAGGGTGCCGACCCGATTTCCATCGGCGAGATCATGACGGAAAAATTCGGCGCCAAAGACCTCGAAGGCCTGTGGGATTATTCCAGTGCCAGGACGCTGGTCATGTTCTGTAACGGCATGTGGTGCGGCCAGTCTCCGAACAACATCAAGAACCTGCTCAAGTTCGGTTACCCGGCCCACAAGATCAAGTGGTACCGCGGTGGCATGCAGGACTGGGAAATCCTTGGCCTGACGACGGTTCCGGGCGAGTAAGTTTTACCACGATGTATGAAAAGGGCGGCTTCAGTCGCCCTTTTGTTTTGTCTGTATGGTGATATCTGGCTATCGGCTGGCCGCTGTCTATAATAATTACATGGCAAACAACACGGGAATGGCCATGTTCAGAGCATTGTTATTTATCTGTTTTGTATCTGCAGTTATTGCATCGCCGGCAAGCTCGGGAGAGGCAACCTCCCTGGCCGTGCAAACTCCCTATTCCGAACAAAAAGTTGTCTATGATTTTTATTTTGATGACCCGGAGAAAATCAACTCCGCACTCTACTGGATTCGTTCGCTGATCAACCCGTTAATGGATACACCATACGATTTGGCGCCGGAATTCCTGGACATAAAGGTGATCATCCATGGCACCGAGATTGTCACGGTGGCGCGCAAGAATTACAGGAAATACCGTGATGCCGTGGAACGTATGCGCTATTACGCCAGCCTGGGTGTCGAATTCCGTGTCTGCGGTCTTGCGGCCCATGACTATGGCTATGACACCGATGCGTTTTATGACTTCGTCAAGGTGACGCCGTCTGCCATCACCGAGCTTGCGCACTGGCAGTTGCAGGGCTATGCGTTGATAACCCCCGTGGTTATGGAAAAGATATACTCGATAGAAGAACTGCGCTAGGCGCAGATTTATCTCCAGGTTCCTGATCGCGGCTGAAGCCGCTCCTGCATGTTCCTGATTCATGTTCCCGGCAGGAGCAAATTCATTCGCGATTAAAAAGAGCCACCGGGGTGATTACTTCGCCCGCTTCAAACTGTTCTTGTTGAAATCGTGGTCTTTCAGGCCGGTACGGAACTCGTAGTCCTGCCACTGGAGAGTCGTGCTCTTGCCGGTCTGGTGGTTGACCATTTCATAGCGCATACCGCGCCAGAATTTGTCGAGGTACTGCCGGTATTCATGGAACGTCAGCGTCTTGAGAGGGTCGTTCTTGCGATCGTAGTAATCGATCTTCTGTGGCCGGTATTCCTGCTTGTCGAACCAGACAATCTGACGCGTATAGCCTGAATACTTGTCGACCGGATCACGTTCAATCACAAAGCAGTCGATGCCATCCAGGGTTTCGTCCCGCAGGTACTTGTAGGTGTATTTTTCAACCTCATCGGAGGAAATATCCTCGTAGGCAAACTCGCTGCCCATGAAGGGCCCGGACTTGTTTTTCGAGGCGATGCGCTTGACACGCTTCAATGCAGGCAGGTACAACCACTGGTCATCCGGCTCGTTGATATGCGAGAACGTCAGGAAGGCCGTGCCTTTAACATCAGCCGGCGAATCAAAGATAGACATGCTCTTGTCACCGTCGCCGTCAATCTCGAGGGTGCGCACACGGACTTCACGGCTGCTTTCATCGCCCTGCTTGTTGCGCAGGACCATCTTCATGGTCGCTTGCGAGTCATCGAAGCCCTTGTCACGCAAATCGGCCTCGGTGGCGATGGCCAGACCCTTTTCCTCCGGTGTTTCGGCATGGACAGACAGTGACAGGCTGCCTGACAGCAGGATGAGTACAATACCGGCTAGTTTCATTTATCTATCCTCATCAGTAAAGGCGGTAAAAACAGGAAATCGGCGATCAAGGCGAAACCGATGGTGATAGCCGTCAGCAGGCCCATATCCGCGTTCAGCTTGAAATGCGACTGCGTCAGTACCAGGAAGCCGGCAATCAGCACCAGCGAGGTGACCAGCAGGGCTGTGCCGACTGTGGAAAAGGCATAACGCACGGCATCGTCCGCGTTCATGTCTTGCTCGCGTCGCGCTCGCAGGTATTTGCTGAGGAAGTGAACGGTGTCATCAACCACGATTCCGAGCGTCATGCCAGTGACGATAGACAGGGCCAGTCCGACTTCCCCGACCATGAGTCCCCACAGGCCAAACCCCATGGCGGCCGGGGCCAGGTTTGGAACCAGGCTGAGAAGGCCGATTTTCACCGAGCGTAATGCCAGGACAAGAATGCCGGAGATCACTATGAGCGCGACGGTAGTACCTGTCAGCATGCTGCGGATATTCCGGTAACCAATATGCGCAAACATGACCGATGGGCTTGCGCCGTCAGTCTGCATCGCGGGCGCATTCCCGGCCAGCCACGCCTGGGCACGGTCTTCCAGTGCCAGCATCTCGTTACTGGTGATGCTGTTCAGTGTGATGTTCAGCCGGGTCGCTGTTTTATCGACATCGATCTGGTTGTTCAGGTCGAGGCCATACGGCAAGGACATCTCGTACAGCAGCAGGTACTGGGCAGACAGGTCGCGCTGGTCCGGCAGGCGGTACCATTCCTGTTCATCGCCATGCATGTTCTTGTTGAGCCGCTTCATGGTATCGGTCAGTGTATTGACATGCAGCGCCTCGGGTTGTTGTTCATACCAGTTTGCAAATGCCTCTACATTTTCAAGAAAGTCCGGGTTACTGATGCCGCCACTTTCGCCGGAGGGCAGCGAATAATCGATAGTGTACAGCCCGGTAAGGTTTTCCGTCGTAAAGTCGGTAGCCCTGCGGAACGGAATGGTCGTATCGAAATAATTGATGAACTGGTCGTTGAGTTCATTGCGTGGCACCATGGCAACCAGCAACAGCACGACCAGTCCCATGCCCCAGAACAGCGGGTTTCTGCGCTGCACGACAAAATCGGCAAAACGGTCCATGGCCTGTGCACGCCGTGATTTGCCAGGTTGTACGTGAACAGGGAGCAGCAGCATCAGCGCAGGCAGGAATGATATTGAAAATACAAATGCTGCCATCACACCCATAGCCACGATGTTCCCAAGATCACGGAATGGCGGTGCATCGCTGAAGTTCATACTCATGAAGCCAATGGCAGTGGTGATCGATGTCAGGAACACCGGTTGCAGATTGATGCGCAGGCTTTCCACCATGGCCGACTGTTTGTCCAGTCCGCGGCGCATGGAGTGCAGGAAGGTAATCAGAATATGTACGCAATCCGCGACCGCGAGTGTCATGATGACAGTGGGTGCGGATGCCGACGGCGGGGTCAGCTTGATGCCAAGCCAGCCGGTTATCCCCATGGCCGTCACCACGGAGAAGATAATGACCAGGAAGGTGGCAACCGTGGCGGTAAAACAACGTAATAACAGGATCAACGTCAGCACAATGATACCGAACATCATCGGCACCAGTGTTTGCTGATCGCCAATACTGACTTCCGGGAAGGAATTATTCATGATGACCATGCCGGTCAGGTAGATGTCGATCTCCGGGTGTTGTTTGCCGAGTTCCTCGACTATCTGGCGCGCGTAGGCGGTGATTTCCGGGACTTCCTGGTTTGTCTGCTTGTCGGGGTCCGGCAGCTGGATGGTGACATTGACGCCGGTCACGCCAGTATCTGCGGAGATCAGCTTGTTGCGCAGCAGGGGTTCCTGCAGTGCCACGGTCTTGATGTGCTGCAGATCGGCATCGGTCAGGCTGTCCGCATCCGGCACCAGATCATCGACTGTCAGGTCGTCGCCCTCTGCCTCGGTATGCTGAAAATTGCTTATGGAATCGACGCGGATTGAATAGGGAATCTGCCAGCTCGCTTCGGTAAGCTCGATGATGGTGGCCAGAGTGTCGCGCGTAAATATCCGGCCATCCTTTGGCGCGAGGACAAACAGCACGTTGTCTGTCTTGGTGTAGGTGTTCTGCAGTTCCTCGAAGGCCTGCATCTGCGGATTGTCTTCACTGAAAAAGACGCGGTAGTCCGTCTTGAAGCCGAGGTACTGTGCGCCACTACCTGCTGCTGCAACAAGCAGTATGCACAGCAGCAGTACCAGATAACGCCACTGTGCCAGCCATTCTCCGTATGCCTTGCCCATGTTGCTCCCTTTTT
>JBDLJX010000104.1:0-8762 GCA_039714155.1 Pseudomonadota bacterium
CCCGAAGACCACCGCACCGCCGGCTGTGAAGCACTGATAATCGCCGGGGTCAGGCAACCCGTCGAGTGGCGTAGGTAAGGTAAAACGTCCACACGTAATCCTGCTTACCCGCTCATGATCCGCGGCCAGCGCTCGTGTGGCGCGTCGGCCAGTTCCGGCTCGACCGTCACCACATAGACACGGTGTTCATACTGCTCGCGCGCTACCAACCCCTGGATCCACTGGCCCCCGGTCAGATCATACCAGTGGCTGTGGCCCTCGAAGTCCTTTTCCATGAAGCTCTTTACCGGCAACTTGACCGGCACCGGCATCCAGCGGTCCCAGCGGCCGGCGTAAATGCTGTCGAGACGCGCCCAGCCACCCAGCGGCAAATGGCCGGCCTGGTCATGCCGCCGCCCCCATGCCAGCAGCTCCATGCCGCCCGCGCGGGTCTTTACCGGCAGCTGCGCCTTCGGGTTCGGAAAGTACAGCCGTACATCCTGACCGTTCACTGAATAATAAACACCACCGCACATGGTATTAAAAGCCTATAGCCAAATCTCTGTGGCAAATCTTTTCAAATCGTCTGCCGGTGACCATAGGGCTTCCACGCCGGCGCAATCACATTCGGCATACTGGAACGTTGCAGCAACCGTGCCGGGGCAAGGGCGAACTCTCCATAACGCCGGTTGATCTCGTCCATAACCGCATTCACCTCGTGCTGCCCCTCGTCCATGGCATTGAACAGCTGCAGCTGGCTGCCGGCAGCCACCGGGTCCAGCGCCGTTACCTGCACCTGGTGCACGCCTTCACCGACCCAGACGTCATTCATGATGACGCGGCACAGCGCCATGATTTCTCCGCCGTCATCGGTCGGCAGGGCAGTGCGCAACTTGCCGCCCAGCCAGCCGCCGGACGTACGCAAACCAATAAAAAATGTCGTTGCCTGCAACTGATGCCGCCGCAGCCGCGCACCCACCTTTGTGCTCATGTGCAACAGGTAGGTCCGCAGCACCTCGACGTCGCGGGTACCAGGTGGTACCACCTTGCCATGACCGATCGACTTCGGCGCCGGCACATCCATCTGCAGCTGCTCGGGGTCCTGACCCTGGCACATGTACCAGATGCGCCGCCCCGGGTTGCCGAAGCGCCGCGCCAGTACGCTGATCGGCAGTCGCTTTACTTCGCCACAGGTGCGCACACCGTGTTCGGCCAGAAAACCACCGATACCCTCGGCAATGCCGCACAGTTCGGTTACCGGCACATCGCGCAACCGCGCTGCCGCCTCCCACGGCGGTATCACCGTCAGGCCATCGGGCTTGTTCAGTTTGGCGGCAAACTTGGCCGTGGTCTTGTCACCGCTGACACCGACCGAGCACAACACGCCGGAGGCCTCGAATACCTTGCGCCTGGCAAGCCGTGCCATGCGCAGCGGCGTACCCGACAGGCGCTGGCAGTGCGTGACATCCAGAAACGCCTCATCCACCGAGAACACCTCGATGTCTGGCGTCACATCCTGCAACGCCGCCATGATGGCCGTGGATGTTGCCGCGTAGCGCCGCGGGTCGGCCGGACACTGGATCAGCTCCGGGCACAAGCGCCGCGCCTGCCTCAGCCGCATACCGGTCCTGATGCCGTAGGCACGCGCCTCGTAGGAGCAGGTGATGATGCAGGTGCCCTGGAGGCCGTTGGTGACCGCCAGCGGGCGACCGCGCCATTCCGGCCGGTCACGTTGCTCGATCGAGGCAAAAAAGGCATTCATATCCACCAGCACAATGGCCCGCGGCCAGATGAGGGGGCAATGGTCGGTGGCTAACGGCATGGGCACTCCTGAAAGGGCATGGCAGGGCGCGCCCTGCAAAAAACCGGCTCCGACCTTTTTCCAGGCCAGCCGGATACTGTGATTATATACAGTATTTCGACGACTGTACCCGCTGCAACAAAAAAATCCCCTGCAATTGACGTGCGTCATAACCGCGGCACGGGATACCGGCGATACTTTCTGGGGTATTATTTCCGCTTCAGCCACCTGGCGGCCATTACCAGTGCCGCCCACAAGACACGGAAAACAATGACAGCAGCAAAACCCGCCAATACGCCACCCAAACCGGTCATCGATGCACGCCTCGGGCGGCTGCTGGGCATCGTTTTCCTGCTGTTCGCCCTGCTGGTGGTCAATTCACTCTACCTGGGGATTGTCACATTGCTGGAACAAACCAGTGACGAGATCTACCAGGACTACTTTTACATGCTGATGTTCCTCGGCCACCTGCTCATGGGACTGCTGCTGACACTGCCGGTAATCCTGTTCGCACTGGCGCATATGCGCCGTGCGCTGGGGCGCCCCAACCGCTATGCCGTACGGGCCGGCATGGCGCTGTTCACGGCCGCCTTGCTGTTGCTGTTGTCCGGGCTGGTGCTGACGCGTTTCGGTTTTTTCGAGATCAACGAACCGCTGACACGCCGCATTGCCTACTGGGTGCATATCATCAGCCCGTTCGGTGTCGCCTGGCTGTTTGTCCTGCACCGCCTGGCCGGCCCGCCGATCCGCTGGCGCGCGGCCCGCAACTGGTCACTGCTGGCGGCCGGTTTTGCCGCCGTCATGATTGCAACCAGTGCCGTTATTGCCTGGCAGAACGGCAGCGGCAAGAGCATCAACTTCGAGCCGTCACTGGCACAACTGGCTGCACCGGACTACCTGCCGCCGGCACACCTGATGACCGACGACGCCTGTGCAGACTGTCACGCCGATATCAATGCCAGCCACGAACACAGCATGCACCGGTTCAGCTCGTTCAATAATCCGGCCTACACGTTCAGTGTCGAGGAAACCCGTGAGGTGGTGTACCGGCGCGATGGCAACATGCATAGCGCGCGTTTCTGCGCCGCCTGTCATGACCCGGTGCCGCTGTTCAGCGGCCGCTTTGATGACCCGGCATTCGATACCGTGAATGACCCGACGGCAATGGCGGGGATCACCTGCATGAGCTGCCACGCCATCACCCGCATCGATGGCACCTATGGCACCGGCAACTACACCCTGGCCGATCCGCCGCGTTACCCGTTTGCTTTCAGTGAATCGGCCTTTTTCAAGGCCATCAACCACCAGCTCATCAAGGCCAAGCCGGCGTTTCACAAGCAGACCCTGCTGAGACCGCTGCACAAATCGGCCGAGTTCTGCGCCACCTGCCACAAGACCCATATCCCGGAAACGGTAAACCACTACCGCTGGCTGCGCGGCCAGGACCATTACGACAGTTTCCTGCAGAGCGGCGTATCCGGCCACCGGGTCGACAGCTTCTACTACCCGGAGCAGGCCGTGGCACGCTGCAGCGCCTGCCATATGCCGCTGGAGGCCTCAGACGATCCCGCCGCACGCGATTTCGACAACAGTGGCGCGCGCCATGTACACAGCCACCTGTTCCCCGGCGGCAACACCGGTATCGCGCACATGGTCGGCCTGCCCGATGCCGCTATCGATGCACGACGCGAGCAGCTGACCAATGTCACACGCCTCGATATTTTCGGTATCAAGCAGGGCGGCAGCATCAGTGGCGAGCTGCTGGCACCGTTGCGACCGCAACTGCCGGCACTGATTCCCGGGGAGAAATACCTGCTGGAAATCGTGGTGCGCACCACCGGTATTGGTCACCACCTGACCCAGGGTACGACAGACTCCAACGAGTTGTGGCTGGACATTACCGCCACATCCGGTGACCGGGTTATCGGACGCAGTGGTGCGCGCAACGCCGATGGCAGCGTCGATCCGTGGGCCTACTTCGTCAACAGTTATGTCCTCGATCGCGACGGCAACCGTATCGATCGCCGCAACGGCCAGGATATCTATGTGTCCCTGTACAACCACCAGATCCCGCCGGGCGCCGCCGCTGTCGTGCACTACCTGCTGCAAGTGCCGGATGATATCGATGCGCCAGTCGTAATCGAGGCGCACCTGAACTACCGCAAGTTTGACACCATCTACCTGCAGCACATACTTGGTGAAACATTCACAGTCAACGACCTGCCGGTCACGGTCATGGCCAGTGATCGAATCGAACTGCCGGTCGGCAAGTCCGGTAAGGGCATGAGCTTTGAGCTGCACCCGGTTAGCGAAAACGAACGCTGGAGTGATTACGGCATCGGCCTGCTGCGCGAAGGCAACAGCGGCTCCAGCAAGGGCGAGTTGCGGCAGGCAGAGCACGCTTTCAAGCAGACCGAGGCGCTCGGTGACATGAACGGCCCGCTCAACCTGGCACGCGTGTACTTCAAGGAAGGGCGCCTGAAAGAGGCCGCCCGGGCACTGGAACGCGCCAATGCCGGTGATCCACCGGCCGCAGCCTGGACGATTGCCTGGTACAGCGCGCTCATTGACCGTGAAAATGGCCATCTTGACGAGGCTATTCAGTCACTTGAGGCGATAATCGATACCCGTTTCGAGGCTGCGCGCCAGCGCGGCTTTGATTTCTCCAAGGATGTCCGGGTGCTGAACATGCTTGGCCGCAGCCTGTTCGAGCGCGCCCGTCGCGAACGTGGCGAGGCGCGCCGGCACGAACGCCAGCAGTTTCTGCTACGCGCCCGCGACACACTGCAGCAAACCCTGCTCATCGACCCGGAGAACCTCGCCGCCCATTACAATCTGTCGCTGGTGTTTGCCGAGCTCAATGATGACAAACAGGCCGAATTTCATCACGTACTGCATGAGAAATACCGGCCGGATGACAACGCGGTGGGGCAGGCAGTCGCTGCACACCGCAGCAGTAACCCGGCCGCAGATCACGCGGCCGCAGCCATCGCCATTTATGACCTGAACCGGAAACCCGGGGACCTCAATGCAAACCTTGAAGGCCATATGAACAGGCTGTAGGCGACAGGCTGCAGGAAAACCATGGACACCAATGATCAGAAATCTGCAGTGCGGCGCAGTGACGCCGTCATCCGCCGGGCGTTTTACCGCTCCATTGCCGTCATCCTCGTGCTGGCTGCTGCCGGCCTGCTGCTGAGCTGGTTGCTGTTACAGGATGACAGCAGCGAAACCGTGATCGAGGAAGCCATTGTTACCGGACCGGTAGCAACCGGGACAGCAACGCCGCAAACACCGCCAATGGTAATGTTTACCGATATCACGGCAGCGGCCGGGATCGACTTCGTGCATGTCAACGGCGCCTATGGCGACAAGCTGATACCGGAACCCATGGGCAGCGGCGCCGCATTTTTTGACTATGACAATGATGGCGACCCGGACCTGTTGCTGGTCAATTCACGCAACTGGCCAGACCGGGAAACCGGAAACCCGGCAACACTTGCCCTGTACCGGAATGACGGTAGTGGCCATTTCACCGATGTCACTGCCGCTGCCGGACTGGCAATCAGCTGCTATGGCATGGGTGTTGCCGCCGGTGATTACGACAATGATGGCTGGACGGATCTCTACATTACGGCGCTTGGCAGCAATTACCTGCTGAAAAACGACAACGGCCGGTTCAGCGATGTCACCGCCGCCAGCCAGACGGCCGGACTGGACAGCGACTGGAGTAGCACAGCCGCCTTTTTCGACTATGACAATGACAACGATCTCGACCTGTTCGTCAGCAACTATGTCCTCTGGACCCGCGATCTCGATCTGGAAATCAATTTCCAGGTGACCGGACTGGGCCGCACCATCGGCGCGCCAAACCACTTTAACGGTACCAACAACCGCCTGTACCGTAATGACGGCAATGGCCGCTTCACCGATGTCTCCCATAGCGCCGGCATCACCGTGAACGACCCGGTTAGCGAGGCGCCACAGGGCAAGGCACTGGCCGTTGCCGTATTCGATTATGACCGCGATGGCCGGCTGGACCTGCTGGTCGCCAATGACACGGTGCGCAACTACCTGTTTCACAATCTTGGCGATGGCCGCTTCGAGGAGGTCGGCGCCCTGGAGGGCATCGCCTTTGATCGCAACGGCAAGGCGACCGGCGCCATGGGCATCGACACGGCGCATTTCCGCAACGACGTGGAAATCGGTGTTGCCATCGGCAACTTTGCCAACGAGATGAGTTCGCTGCTGGTTACCGTAGACGGCCAGCCACCCTTTGCCGACGAGGCCATCCTCGAGGGCATCGGCCCGGCTTCACGGCTGGCGCTGACCTTCGGCCTGTTCTTCTTCGATTATGATCTCGATGGCCGGCTCGACCTGTTCCAGGCCAACGGTCACCTGGAGAGCGAAATCAATGTCATACAGCCCAGCCAGACCTATGCCCAGCCGGCGCAACTGTTCTGGAACTGTGGCGAGGACTGCCGGACCCGCTTTATCCCGGTGGCAGACATTGCTGATTTGCAACAACCGATGGTCGGTCGTGGCGCCGCCTATGCCGATATCGATGCCGATGGTGACCTGGATATCGTTGTGATACAGAATGGCGACGCCGCCAGGCTGTTTCGCAACGACCAGCAAACCGGCCATCACTGGTTGCGGCTGCGTCTTGAAGGCAACAACGATGCCATCGGTGCGCAAGTCGAGCTCAAGGCCAACGGCATTACGCAGCGACGCCGTGTCATGCCGACACGCAGTTACCTGTCGCAGGTCGAACTGCCGGTCACCTTCGGGCTGGCTGACAGCACCACTGTCGACAGCCTGGTGATTACCTGGCCGGACGGCACGACACAGACAGTCGCGGTGAGCGACATCGATACCACCCTGACCGTCCATCAACCCGGGAAGCATTGATCGCATGAAACGGACAAACACAGTCCTGCCGCTTTACCTGGCCCTGTGGCTGGTTATTATCACGTTACCCGTGCTTGCTGATGACGCCCTGGTCAACCTGCCGGCCCGCTGGGCAGATGTCATACAAGCCGTTGCAGCAACGGACCTGGCAGGGCAGCCGGATGATGTCCGCCAGGCACTGGAAGATGCGCGCCTGCATGTCGATACGATGCTGCAAGCGGATAATACCGGCGCGGCCGAACTCGCGGATGCCTATGGCGAACTGGGTGCGATTTACCATGTGTACTTCCTGTTTCGGCAGGCCGGCAATTGCTATGAAAATGCCATGGCCCTCGACCCGGGTGAATTCCGCTGGGCGTACTACCATGCCTGGCTCGCGGCATCACAGGGCCAGACAGAAACGGGCATCCAGCGCTATCAGCAGGCCAGCCGCCTGAAACCGGGTTACCTGGCGCTCGACGTCCGCCTGGCAAATGCCTGGCTGGAGGTGAATGAACTGCAGAAGGCACAGGCCGGTTACGAGAAAACAAAAGCCGCGACCGGTCTTGAGGCGGCTGCCCTGTATGGCCTGGGACAGATTGCACTGTTACAACGGGATTATCCTGCAGCAATCGGGTTCTTCACTCGCGCACTGGAAATCCAGCCACAGGCATCCGCCATTCACTACCCGCTGGCACAGGCACTGCGGGCGAGCGGTGACAGGGAAGGGGCAAAGCAGCACCTCGAGCAGCGCGGCAGCCTGGACCCGCAGATCAAGGACCCGCAAATCGACTCCCTGAATGCCATGAAAGATAACGCGGCCGTGCATTATATCCGTGGTATGAAGGCAGTACGGTCGCGCAAGTATGACGTTGCCGTGAAATCTTTCGGCAAGGGCCTTGCGCTCGACCCGGACAATATTCAGGCACGAATCAGTTACGCGCGTACCCTGTACCTGTCGGATGACCACCCCGGCGCTGAACAGGCACTACGGGGCGTACTCGCGAAGGATCCTGACAACAGTTTCGCCCTGTTCCTGCTGGGTGTCATCCATGACGGCAACGGCAAATCCGCAGAGGCCATACGCCTTTACCGGCAGGCATTGCAACACGACCCCGGCCACACCGGGGCAAATTTCTATATTGGCAACCAGCTGTATCGCGAGGGCAACTACGCCGGGGCCGGCAGTCATTTCGCCACGGTGATTGCGGCAGACACCAGCCATCTTGGTGCCCGCATACTCTACCTGGCCTCGCGTGAGCACAGCGGTATCCCGGCTCAGGCGCTCAAGGCCGACCTGCAGAAGGCCACCTCACAGCTCCCGGAGCAGCCATTGTTCACGTTGCGACTGGCGCAGCTTCTGGCCGTCAGTGAGGACGAAAATCTCAGAGATCCTGAAGAGGCGCTGCGGCTGGCGCAGGCACTGGTGAAACAGCAACCACAACCGGCTCACCGGGAAGCTCTGGCGCTGGCACTGGCGGCAACCGGCGACTTTGAGCAGGCAGCGTCCATACAGCAGGCACTCGTCGGCTATGCCTATATGTCAGTACCGGGCGAGGTCGGACGTCTGTCCCACATCCAGTCCCTCTATGAAGCCGGCAAGTTGCCGGCAGCCAGTGATCTTGACAACCTGACCGCTATCAAGGCACCACCGGTGGATGTCAGCGGCCCGTTCAAGAACTACCCGACAGCAAAGCCGTATTGAGATGATCAGAGCAACCGTAGGAGCGACTTCAGTCGCGATACAAAAAAAAGCGCGCCCGTCGGGCGCGCTTTTTTTATACAACAAACTGCAGACTACTGTGCCTTGGTAGTGGGAGCGGCCGGTGCTACCGGTGCTACCGGAGCTGCATAACCACCCCAGCCGCCGTAACCGGGATAACCACCCCAGCCGCCGTAACCCCGATAACCACCCCAGCCGCCGTAACCGGGATAACCACCCCAGCCGCCGTAACCCCGATAACCACCCCAACCGCCGTAACCGGGATAACCACCGTAGCCGTAACCGGGATAACCACCATAGCCCCACGGGCCACCGCCCCAGGGACCACCATAGTAATTACTACCACCCCACCAGGCGCTGGCCGTGCTG
>JBDLJX010000105.1:0-8749 GCA_039714155.1 Pseudomonadota bacterium
GCAGCGCGCCCTCGGCACGCTGGTGCGGCAACTGGAACAGGCGAAAGAGGCCCGCCAGGTGCGCTGGTCGGTGGATGTCGACCCGGCGGACACTTTCTAACAGTTTGCAAGATGCCGGCCGGCCGGGATAATAGGCCGGCTTTATAAGGAATGAGTTCACCCCAGAGGCGCAGAGATAGATCGATTCTTATGTAGGAGCGGCTTTAGCCGCGAAGATTGTTGGAAAAATCCCGGATCAAATCGCGAATAAATTCGCTCCTACATATTTTATGTACGTACACTGTTGTCCCATTAACTCTCTCTACCCGGATAGGAGAGGAGTATTAATGATTATCTCTGTGCCCTCTGGTCTCTCCGATAACAAATCATTCAGCTAAATAGATGGCTTTCTAAATATCAAGTGAAAGAACACCTCGCACAATTACTGACCGATGCCGCCGCTATCCTGCAGGCCAGCGGCGACCTGCCGGCCGACCTGACACCGAATGTCATAATCGAGCGCACCCGCGACCGGACGCATGGCGATTTTGCCAGTAACCTGGCAATGACACTGGCGAAACCGGCACGCGCCAGGCCACGCGATATTGCCGAAAAACTGGTCGCTGCCATCAGCACTGACGGGCATATCGAAAAGATCGAAATCGCCGGCCCCGGGTTTATCAACTTCTTTCTCGGCCCGGCCGCGTATCACGCCGTTATCGGTGAAATACTGGACGCCGGTGACAACTTCGGCCGCAGTGAACTTGGCGCCGGCAAGCGCATACAGGTGGAATTCGTCTCCGCCAACCCGACCGGCCCGCTGCACGTCGGCCATGGCCGCGGCGCCGCCTACGGTGCCGCAGTCGCCGACCTGCTGGCGGCCGTTGGTTACGAGGTGCACCGCGAGTATTACGTCAACGACGCCGGCCGGCAGATGGACATCCTCGCCACCTCGGTATGGCTGCGTTACCTGGAACTCGGCGGCGAGGAATTCGATTTTCCGTCGAACGGCTACCGGGGTGACTATGTGCAGGACATTGCCGCGACCCTGCGACGCGAACATGGCGATGCCTGGCACCACACGGCGACGGAAGTCTTTACCGGTATCCCGGCCGATGCACCGGAGGGTAACAAGGAACAGCATATTGATGCGTTGATTGCGCGCAGCCGTGCATTGCTCGGCGATAATCGCTACCGCTTCGTGTTCGAACTCGGGCTCAACACCATTCTCGATGATATCCGTGACGACCTCGGCCTGTTCGGCGTCAACTACGAGGCGTGGTACTCGGAACGCAGCCTGGTGGAAAGCGGCGCGGTCAACAAGGCCATCGAGCGCCTGCGCCACTCCGAACACGTCTACGAAAAGGACGGTGCGCTATGGTTCCGTTCCACCGACTATGGTGACGAAAAGGACCGCGTGCTGGTACGCGACAACGGCCAGACCACCTATTTCGCCTCTGATATCGCCTATCACATGGACAAACTGGAACGCGGCTTTGACCGCGTCATCGACATCTGG
Organism: Pseudomonadota bacterium; assembly: GCA_039714155.1. Taxonomy (GTDB): domain Bacteria; phylum Pseudomonadota; class Gammaproteobacteria; order UBA9214; family UBA9214; genus SZUA-186. Next base: position 1,499 of record JBDLJX010000105.1, read on the forward strand.
GGCGCCGATCACCACGGCTATGTGCCACGGGTGAAGGCCGCCCTGCAGGCGCTCGGTGACGACCCGGCAAGGCTCGACGTGCTGCTGGTGCAGTTTGCCGTGCTCTACCGCAGCGGCGAGAAGGTGCAGATGTCGACCCGCTCGGGTGAATTCGTCACCCTGCGACAACTGCGCAAGGAAGTCGGCAGCGACGCGGCCCGATATTTCTATGTCATGCGCAAGTGTGAACAGCACATGGACTTTGATCTCGATCTCGCCAGGTCACAGTCGAGCGACAATCCGGTTTATTATGTCCAGTATGCGCATGCGCGTATCTGCAGTGTGTTCCGGCAACTGGAAGAAAAAGGCCTGAACTGGGACCGCGAGCAGGGTACGCAGTCACTGGCGCAATTGACCGAGAGTCATGAGCAGGAGCTGCTGATCAACCTGTCACGTTACCCGGAAGTACTGGAGAGTGCCGCAGTCATGCATGAACCGCACCAGTTGACCAACTACCTGCGTGACCTGGCGAATGATTTCCACACCTATTACAACGCCCATACCTTTATCGTCGATGATGCAACCCTGCGCAACGCCCGACTGAACCTGGTTGCCGCAACCCGCCAGGTCATCAGTAATGCGCTGGGTCTGCTCGGCGTATCGGCACCAGAGAGCATGTAATGGCAAGAGACTACAAACATCGCGCCGGCAGCAAAAACCGGCGCAACCCGGTATCGCCGTGGCTTGGCATGACGGCCGGACTGCTGATCGGCCTGTTTGTCGCTTTCCTCGTCTATATCAAGATGCTGGCACCCGGCACTCCGATGGCACCGGCCGGCACGGTCGAAATCCTGCCGGAGGCATCCACACAGCAGGATGCAGGTGACGTGCGCAAGGACAACGGCGCCGCTATTCCGCCACCGCCAAAACCGCGTTTCATCTTCTACTCGGAATTACCGGAGATGGAAGTGGTCGTACCGGAAGAGGAAATTCAGGCCCGCATAAAACAGCAGCCGGCACCGGTATCCGAAAAAACGACCCGCACGAAACCGGCCAGCAAAAAGCCGGTGGCCGCCTCGGAAACCTACTACCTGCAGGCCGGTTCCTTCCGTGGCGCCGAACAGGCCGACCGCTTCAAGGCCAGGCTGGCGATTATGGGCTTCGAGACCGATATCCAGACCATTACCATCAATAACAAGGACACCTACCACCGCGTTCGCGTCGGTCCGTTCAACGACCTCGCCACGCTCGACAAGGCACGCAGCCGGCTCGGCAAGCAGGGCATTGAAACCCGCACGGTGAAAATCAAGGGTTGATAATAACAGAGGACTTGCAGGTCGGGTTAGGTGCGGAGCACCGTAACCCGACATTGGCCTACTTTGCTTTTCCTGACTTACGAACCTTCTGCGTATTAAAGCGTAATCACCTGGTCCGGCATATTCCCGGCCAGCGCACCGTATAAATCGGGGAAGCAACCAATCATCGCACCCTCCACCAGCTTGCCATCGATCTCGCGCTCGTAGCAGCACTGGTCACAGCCCATCAACAGCATGCCCTTCTCCTTCGCCACCCTGGCCAGACGTTCGCCGATCGGGTTATCTTCCACCAGCACATAGCAGTTGTCCTCGAAGAAGAACATGCCTGCCACTTCGACACCGTGACAATCTTCCTCGAGTTGCGGCAGGATCATCTTGCCGAGTTTGTAGGAAACGGTGTGACCCTGACTGGAAAAGATATATGCAACTTTCATTATTGACTCCCTGTTAACAGATTCTGGTGATAGACACGGGAGACTATATCAATAACTACCAGCTGCTAACATTCCTCCAGAATGCAACCGGCATCGGCATAGATCTCGAACTGTTCACGCAACATGATCCTGCCTTCATGCCAGACCCGGATCTCCCAGTGCCCTGGTTCAAGATCTTTTTCCTCGTCAAGGAAAAAGATGTATTCAAAGAAATGTACATTGCGCAGTTTCGAGTATTGCAGGAGTTTGCCGCGTTTCCGGTGAATGCCGGCACCCGGCCGTACCAGGTCGACATCCACGCGGGCCTCCAGCGGCAAATTGTAGAACACCGCAATTAGCTGCAGACCGTGTCCGGTCCACGCCGGTATACGCTGCGTTCTGGCCTTGACTTCGACAATGTCATAGTCATCCCAGCGATAACCGGTAGCAGCGAACTCATCCGCTACCAGCTTGCCGCCATCACGCTTGATATGTGCATGGTAAACCGCCCCGACATAGGCATCGGTGTTGGCATGACCGGCTGTCAAGACAGCCATCAGCAATAACAACAGCAGTCCATTCGTTAAACCGCGCATACCCTGTCCCTCCATACGTCCCCGGCAGGTTAACATAAACTCATTGCATCAATCTTTTTACCACTGAATGTCCCCGGCGCCCGGCAACGTCAAGTGCACGCTCCAGCACGACCTCGTGTGAAGGCAGCAAGCTTTTCATGCACCAGGCTCGCATCGATGCCGGTGATCTCCACAACTTTTTGAGCAGATGTGGACCCTGAAACAATGCGGATATCGTCCGTTGAAAGATTCAGGGCCGATGCCAGTAACTTTATGACAGCCTTGTTTGCCTTCCCCGCTTCCGGCGGCGCCCTGACTTTCACCTTGAGACGCTCGCCAAGCCAGCCGACGATAAACTCCCTGGATGAACACGGTATTACTTTCAGATCAATCTTCACTGCACCTGCCTGTATCGAGGTATTTACAGCAACAATGAGTAACCCAAACCAACGACGGCACATGCGCCTATAACCGGAACAATACCCATCCTGTATCTGAACAGGGCAACAAACGCTGCGGCTCCAATCACGGCGGAAAACCATTCGAACGTTGCCTCGAAACCCTGAGGCCATAGCACATGGTAGGCAAAAAAGACCGCCAGATTGAGAATGACACCCACCACCGCAGCGGTTATGCCTGTCAACGGCGCCGTGAATTTGACATCATGCCTCGTTGCTTCTACTGCTGGTCCACCGAGCAGGATAAAAAGAAAGGACGGTAAAAACGTAAACAGCGTGGCGACGCTCGCGCCGGCCGCACCCGCCAGGGGAAGCATCTCCGGCCCAAAAAGCTCTTTGCTCCAGCCACCAACAAAACCAACGAACGCGACAACCATGATTAGTGGTCCAGGAGTCGTCTCTCCCAGCGCAAGACCATCAATCATTTGTGTTCCGCTCAACCATGCATAGTGTTCAACGCCCCCCTGATAGACATAGGGCAAGACCGCATAGGCGCCGCCAAAAGTGACCAGCGCTGCCTTGGTAAAGAACCAGCCCATTTGCGCGAGCGTGCCTTCCCAACCGTATGTATTTGCAAGCATGGCCATTACCGCACCGCCGATAAACAGCCCGACCAAAGCAAACACAATGAATCTGCTCCATTTAAATCGTGCATGTGCTGGAGCAGGGGTGTCATCATCAATGATCGCGGGCCCCCAGGAATCCTTCGAACTTCCATGATGCCCACCGGCCCTGAATTTATCGGGCGCAATGTGCGAACCGGCATAACCAATGATGCCGGCCATCAGCACGATATAGGGGAAAGGCACATCAAAGGCAAAAATCGCTATAAATGCAAGCAGCGCCATGGCGCGAAGCACATTATTCTTCAAGGCCCTGGAGCCAATGCGGTAAGCCGCGAAAACAACAATTGCAGTTACGGCCGGCTTGATACCGTACAGAATGCCGGCTACTGCCGGTACATCACCGTAGACAAGATAGATCCATGTCAGACCGATGAGAATGAAGAGTGAGGGGATTACAAACAGAACACCGGCGGCAATACCGCCCCATACACCGTGCATCAACCAGCCGATGTAGGTCGCCAATTGCTGCGCCTCTGGTCCCGGCAAAACCATGGTGTAATTCAGCGCATGTAAAAAACGATGCTCGGAAATCCATCTGCGTTTCTCTACCAGCTCCTGATGCATCATGCTTATCTGGCCTGCCGGTCCGCCAAAACTGATAAATCCCAGCTTGAGCCAATAGAGAAATGCTTCCCGGAATGGCGCGTATTCTGGCCGTTCTGATACGACTTCCGCAATCGTTGACACGTTGACTTTTATCCTGATTTATTTGAAGAGCTACCAGTGATACAGCTCACCTGACGAGAACCGCATCGCGTTGTCTGGTCGGGTTGAGTGCCCTAAAATGAGTTTTCAAACACGAGGTCTTCAAGATCAAGTTGCCCCGGCTTTGGCCATGGATCTTTGGTGCCTTTTCCGATCGCCACCATCGGACCCATGACATGATCTTCCGGTAAATTGACCAGTTCAGCGACCTTCTCAATATCAAAGCCGATCATTGGGCAGGACTGATAGCCCAGTTCCTGGGCCGCAAGCATAAGAGTCTGCATCGCGATTCCAATCGAACGTTGCGCTTCGTCTCGTTGCAGCCATTCACGCCCTTCGTGGAACGGACCCATCCAGTCAACCAGAAGCTCAGCGACTTCGTCTGGCGCATTCACCCAGTATTTTTCCGGATGCTTCTGCCAGGCCTTGACGTCTGCCGTGAAAAGAACGAGTAGCGAGGCATCGGTCATTTGTGCCTGGTCATTTCCAAATTCCTTTCGTATTCTTGCGCGCAGCTCCGGGTCGCGAAGTATCACAAAACGCCAGTGCTGAATATTAAAACTGGTAGGGGACTGAATGGTTGCTTCCAGCAACTTCCGTTCTTCCTGCCCGGCAAGAGAACAATTATTGTCAAATTCCTTTACTGCACGCCTTTTATATATTGCTTCTATGGTATTCATTTCAATTTTCCCTTATATAGTTTCCACCGAACGCTCACATAACGGGCCTGCCAGCCACACGGCAAGTTGGCAGTAGCAGTGAGCGAAGCGAATGATTTGATTGTCAGCCGAAAACTAATGATATGCCCAATAGTAATGGTGTCAGTATTGATACGGCCACATTTGCACCGAGGTAGCGCGGATAATTACCGATATTTTCTCTATATTTTACTGCGCCTTGTAAAGCGAATAATGCGAGAGGCATTGGCAGCAAGGCAATAAAACTTAATGCAGGGAAATAGCCGGCCAATATGCAGGTTGTAATTATCGCTATTGCCGCCAATGCAAAAAAGGCGTAAATCATATTACTGTTTTTCGTTCCATAGGCAATTGGGAAATTATTACGCCCCACATTGGTGTCAGCCTGAATATCGGGATATTGATTGAGTAACAAGAGATTGTTAACCAGTAGAAAAGGGACAACAGCAACAATCCAGGACAAGGATAAATATTCCCCTTCCAGGATATACTGAGTCCCGACGACCATCAGGAATCCAAAACCAGTACCTGGCGCAATTAAACAGAGCAATGGATACCTGTTAATCCACCTGGTATACGTAATTATCAATAGCAAACCTGTAATGCCAATCGGTACGATTCCTGGCCCATTGTTCCAGACAAAAAAGCCGCCGATCATTAACGTGGCAAGCAGGGATACTGCACCAACGGCAAATACCGCACCAACCATTTCCGGATTTTGAGGCAGTGCGCCACTACCACCACTAAAGCGGGTTCTTGTTGTTGTGAAGTCGAGCCCACTTCTGAAATCTAAATATTCATTAAGCGTATTAACACCAATGTGTGATAATAAAGCCCCCGTTAGTACCAGAATAAGCAAAATAATACTTACATCGGATTGGTTCGAAACAACGGTACTCAGGCCCAAAAATACACACACTGGAGTCAAAATCAGAAACGGACTCCTCATTGATTTTATTACTACTTTTAATTTCTTCATTCAGGCATCCCAATGCTTCCTTACATCTCGACCCAGGCGCACAGTGTGCCCGCGAAGCACGCGATACAGGCCAGCATTGGCCTGGGCAATTTGCCAGGCGCTGACTACCACTTCCCTCTCCTCCATCGCTTTGCTGTAAGCTTTTCCAGACGCCTGCGATAGCGCTGCGGATTCCATGACTCTTCGTTACCTTTCATGAGATCAAACATGTCTTCGGATAACACCGCACCTACAGCATGAATTGCTTCATGTCGATCCAGTCCCTGACGAGTCAGTTTTGCTATTGTTGATGGAACGGGCTCAATTCCCATAGCCAGTTGGTTTTCAATAATCACATGAATCGTAGCGTGTATTTTCTCACCACCTTCCGGCACTTCCTCTCCGGCTTCTATATGGAATTCTCGAACGAGCTCAATACGCACAGTTTCATCAAGTGCCAGCCACTCTTCAGGATCGGGGGATTGTGATGCTTCATATCGTTCCATGACTATGCTCAGTACATGCTAATCCTGGGTGCCTGACGATTGAACTCTGCCGCCGCCGAAGGAGCACCAGCGAGTGAGGCGGCCTCATAAGTGTTATGCGTTTTCATCTTTTGGGCCTACCCAGAACAACGGATTATGTACCACCTCCCAAAGATGGCCATCGAGATCCTTAAAGTATCCACTGTAGCCGCCCCAGAAAACCTTCTGCGGCTTCTTGACCAAGGTTGCTCCGGCATCGACAGCCTGCGATACGACCTCATCAACTTCTTTTTCCGAGTTGGCGTTGTGGGCGAGCGTAAATGATTCGAAACCCTCTCCTTCAGGAGATACCGTTGCATCTTCAGCTAACGCTTTTCGCCCATACAACCCTAACCACGTACCATTGAGGGTGAAAAATGCGACCTCCGGCGGTGATTCCATTCGAGGAAAACCGAGTCCTTCCTCGTAGAATTTAATTGCCGAAGCAAGATCACGAACACCGAGTGTGATCATGCTGATTCTTGGTTTCATTGTTGGGGTTTCCCTCTCTTACGCATAACGTCTCGCCTCATTCGCGCGGCGTAGCCGCATCGAACTGGAGACGTTTGTTAGATTTCAGTTTGACTTCTTCAAAGTAGTCGTATTCATATTCAATATCGTAGCTGCCATCGCCATTTGTATCATATTCAGCAGATATTAATTTCCCCATATTGAATTTCTGCCGTTTTTTGCGAAAATCTTGGCCTTCCCCAAGGATTATTATTTCATCAATATTTCCGTATTTGAATTGCGCTTTGTAGTCGATATTTCCATCCTGATTTAGATCTGACACTTGAGTGTGAGTTAATCCATCTTTAAATTTAAATACTGATTCAAAGATCCCGTCAAAATTATCATCCTGCTTTGATTCTTTCAGTATTCCCTTGCGATCAAAGTTATAAATAACGTCTACGTTCCCATCAAAGTTTCTATCTACTTCAGTTCTGCTAATCCGATTATCTTTATATATCAACTTTTCATCTAATACACCGTCACCAT
>JBDLJX010000106.1:0-8679 GCA_039714155.1 Pseudomonadota bacterium
TGGACATAATATCGTCAGCAATCCGTTAACATAATAATTTTCATGGTGTATTTAGTTTAACTGAAGACAAGGAGATATGTGATGAAGATCAGGTTCTCTTCTATCGTGTTAGTACTGTTTTGTGGTCTTCTTTGGTTTTCTGCGCATGCGGCGTATGCTGCGTCCTATAAACCACTTAAGGTCGTATACGACGTGGCTGTCGACAATACCAGCGCACTTGAAAATGTACTGGCGCGCGCAAGCCACTTGAGCATAATAACCGGAGCAGATCCAATGGAAGGCTCGATCATTATTGTGCTGCATGGACCGGAAGTTGCCTTCTTTGTGAAAGATGATTACGAAGTATATAAAAATATCGTCGACCGAGCGAAAAGCCTCAGCGTGGGGGGTATCATAAAGATCATGATGAGCGAACTCGCACTAAATGTACGCGGCCTGTCCTCGGATAATATTCCAAAATTCATCAAGATTGTGCCATTTGGTGATGCTGAGATTGCCCGGCTGCAAGCAAAGGACGGGCACGCCTACATTAATGCTGGCCGAAATCTTGCACCTTGATGGCAGAATGGAGATAAGGGCGACGGATTAATCGGGGCGGGCCATATTCTTTTATCAGCTAACACTTATGAGGCACCCTCCTGTCAAGGGCAAATAGAGCCCTATTAACGACGACAATCGTTAGTGAATGCAGGAATGATAGACCGAGAGCAAGTGGTCTGACTTTATTTCCAAATTGGATGGTAGGTGATGCCTGCCAAGCCCGAAATCGCGGGAGGAGGCCTCAATGAGTATCAAGTCGCTCGTTGGTACGCTTAGCCGCAATGCGGCTCGTCGCCCCATAGCCCAACCGTTATTGATGTCTGCTCCTGGCCGGTTATCCCCGTTGCTGTCCTAAACAACAACCGGTAATCAGAGCGTGACGAAGGGCAAGTAACTGGCCGATCTGAGACCATTACAACATCTGAATCAAATAGTGTGAGTAGTTAGTTTCCACAATAGGAGTCTGCACGCATACTTGTGCTAATCGTTAGAACATCGTTACATGCTGATGCGCTGAATAGTAATTATTCACATTTTATTTTGATGACCCTCTGCTATCTTTAAGCTTGTAACCAGCCGTAGAGAAACCCAATGGCTTTATTAAGAACGCAGAAAACTAGTTGACGGGGGGTGTGCAATGGACCAGGTAGTACAAGATATGCCTATACTTGATGAGGCAAAGAACTCTGTTGAAATTGTAGTGCATGTTTCTGATAATTTGGAGGATGGGCAACGCAGCAATCTGGTAAACGCATTGGAAAAAGAAGACGGAATTGTTTCTGCTGAATTTTGCCCTTTGCGCTACCACCTAATGCTGGTGAGGTACGATAAAGACCAGTATTCCTCACAAGATGTACTGGGAGCGGTCAGCTCGCAGAAGCTTCAAGCCAGACTGATCGGTCCCATATAACAACGCTGGAGGAAATACATATCAACTGCACGCGGCGGCCTTCGGGTCGCCGTTTTTGCATGGGATAAAGGTCCGAAAGTGGCCGATCTCGGTCCTACAGGAATTACTTATATAAGATTTCGCTAAAGGGCGGGAGACGACCCTTCTACGTCATTCAAGCTGAGCTTCTAAAAGGCTGAAAACGAGCAGAATCCGGACATACATAACGGTGTCTCGTTGCGATAGAGTCTGCGGTTTGGGATAAGCTTCGTTGCCCTCAACCCCCTTTCCGGTGTCCAATCTAGAAAAGGACCAGCTTCTGCAACTGGATAAAATCTGGTAGACCGATCTCACCATCCGGGGAGCCGATCGGGTATAGGTCACCGTGAGCCAGGTCATCGTTAGTCGGGGTTTTCAGGCCGAGCACGAATTGCAGGCACACCAGCAAGTCGGCGCTATTGACATCGGCGTCGATAGCACCCCACGGTGCGACGTTGCCATCAGCATAGTTGAAGTGCAGCGGTACGGGATCGACGCCGTCGAGGTGGCCATCGCCGTCGGAATCGGGATTGAAGGGGTCGGGGTCGGTCAGCGGATTGTAGGCCGGGTTGCCGTCAAAGTTTTCCTCGTCGATGTCGCTCAGACCATCATTGTCGTCGTCGTCATCGCAGACATCGCCCTCGGCATCGCCGTCGTAGTTCTCCTGTAACGGGTTGGCATTGTTCGGGCAGTTGTCGGTACCATCCGGCACCCCGTCGCTGTCGGTATCCGGTGCTGTCCACGTTGCCGTTTCCATAATGTGCGGCGCGGCCATTCCGGTGTTGAGCCAGGCATCGAGCATGTTTGCACCCTCGTTGGCGAGATTCGCAACGCTGCCATCGTTGGCGTGGTCCAGGAACTGGATGTACTCCCAGCTGGTTGGCTGGTACATCAGCTTGATGTCTGCAGAGACCGCTCCAGCCGGCGGGTTGAGTGCGAAATCGTCCCAGTAATTGAAGGTCTTGTCCGGCCCCGGGCCCGGATCGCCGTACTGTGTTGCAGGCACCGGCAGTATGGAACGCTTCAGTGCCTCGTCATAGGCCATGCCGTAGGGCGGAATGCGGTTGTCCTTGACAACCTTGTTGTTCAGCACGAAATGAAATGTCTCGTGGTATTCGCCCGGGTCGAGGTCGGCGATGTCTTGCACCGTGTGCGTGACTTCGCCTGTGATACGGTCATAGGCAACCGGCACGTCCACATAACTTGCCGAAACAGCAATCAGCTTGTCGGCCCATTCCTTGGTGATAGCACCGTGCGCCTCATAGACCTTTGTGTTCGGGTCGTTCAGATCAAGCAGGGTGTCGACCGTATCGCCGGCATCGACGCTGCCATCGTCATTGACGTCGAAGCTCACCGTCATCGGGCCGTATTCGCCGTCTTCGCGGATTGACACAGCACCGGCATCCTTCCAGACAATATTCAGCCACATGCGCCGGCCCTCGGGATAGCCCGAGATCAGCTTGTGGCCGGTCAGATTCACGACTTTCAGCGTATTGCCGGTCACCTTCAGTGAGGCGGCATTTTCGAGATTGGCCTGTGCACGCAGAATGCCGGCACTCATCCCGTCGATCTCGGCGGTACTCAGACCGCTGCCCAGAAGCAACGTGCTCGGGACTTGGCCATCCATGTACTGCATAACCTGCGGCATCCAGTAGTTGCCGCCGGTGAGATCGTGCATGGGCTGGTCGGCGCGCAGCGGCACGCCGCTCTTGTTACATCCCAGTGCCGTGGTTGCCGCCATATGGCAGGTCTGGCAACTGAAAAAGCGCGGTATGCCGTCGGCGTAATTGCCACCGGTACCTGCTTCCAGCGCCGCGTCATGCGCTAGCTTGATTGAACCAGCCTGCAGGTCCGTGGGCAGGCCCGGGTAGGCTGAGACAAGTGTCTGTGACAGCAGACCCGCCTTGTACTCACTGAAGGTGCGCTCGACCACACCATACTTGTAGGGCGGGTTGTTGAAGGCAGCCTTGTCTTCGATGTTGCGTGGATTGCCCGGTGTGTCGAGCTGGCCATCGAAAGTGCCCGCAGCCAGCGGCAATTGCGCACCGTTGTTCGGTGCAAGGTCACCGACGACCGGGTTGGACACATCATGACAGGAGCCGCAGAAGTCGACCGAACGGTGAAACTGTGATTGCTCCCACTGGTGCTTGGGTACCGCGTCGCCGTAGGGGCCAAGCTTGGCGTTGCCGTCTGACAGGGAAAGCTGCGCACTGCCATAGTAACCCTCGACCGGTGTGCCGCCATCATTGGCGATGAAGGGCGGGTTCTGTACACCGGTAGGCTCGGAGTTATCAGAGTCATCGGGGTTGGTCATTTTGTGGCAGACGTCGCAGCCAACTGCATCGGCTGCATCGGCGTCAGTCAGTGTTGAGGCGTCAGTCGGCGTGGAACGCCCGGCCAGCCACCCACCCATAGTGTGACAGCGGATGCAGAGATCGCCGGAGCCGTCAAAATCCTGCTCGGCGATCGCTACCGTCGCCCAGTAGATTGGGTCGCGCCCGGCGTGCGACATCATACTGCCGCGCCAGTCGTGGGCAATATTCACCACCGGGGAATCAGCCTGGTGACAGTTGTCACACTTGTCGGCCGACTCGAGATTGCCCACTTCACCCGGTTGGGTGCCGGGCATTTGCACCTCTATAGGTACAGTCGTTGCGGACCATGCCAATGAGGACAAGACCAGCACGGTACACAGCAGCAACAACTTTGCGAGTTGATGCAGGAATGCGTGCGGGTGGCACACGGATAGAACTGGAGCAGGTAATCGTGTGGGCTGGAGACTCAAAATACCTTCAGCTTAGAGATAAATAATTAGTTAATGTTATAAATGATAAAGCTATCAGAATTTGTCAGTAGAGCCATTGATCTAGATCAACTCTTAGAATCTAACCAATTGCAATTCTATCGGTCAAATAGCTACTGTTAACAGATTATTGCCTGCTAATTGAATGACCGCTAACAAGTATGAACTTGTCGTTCACTGGTCACCCATGAAGGACAGGAACTGGCCGGGTGAGTAGCCCCGGGGAGTTTCACCCCGAGGCTACTCACCAGGCCGAAAACGGTCATTCCGCCGAGTGTTCGCTCCACCGACGACGCGAGCACTGCCATGGAACACCAGGCTGCGATGACCTGGGCACAGTGCTGTTGGTCGGTGCGGATCAGGCTAGTCGCGAATAATGACATCCAGGTTGTCGGAGTACAGGCCGAGCTTAAAACCGACGTGGTCATAATAATAATCGCGGTGACGGCCGTAATGATGGCCGTGCTCGTAGCGCCGATGGGAATCGTAGTGACGCTCGTGATGACCATGGTGCTTGTTGTAATGGTGTCGATCCTTGTATCCGGATTTGTAACCTTTCCGGTAGCTGTGTCGATCGCCATGATCACGGTGATGACCGTAATCACGGTAATCCCTGCGGTGATCGGCCCTGTGGTGGGACTTGCCACGATCCTGTTGATAATGGCCATGCCGGCCACGGTCGCCGTCATCGGCGCTCACGGCCAGCGGTGAACACGCCAGTCCGAGGGACAGCAGGGCAATTAGGGGCAACTTGTTAAATGTCGAATACAGTTTCATGATTCATTCTCCATCTGGATAAACACAATCGGGGTTATCCCGATGGTCGTACAATAGAACAGGGTAGATGAACGAAAGCTGAACGGAGGACTGGTGGCTGGGTTCTCACTCCATGCCGGCGTAGCCACCAAAGCCCGCGAACGGGACAAGCTGGAACGCCCGTGCCGCTACATCACAAGACCCGCGGTATCCGATACGCTTGTCACTGACCATGCAGTGCCGGGTGCGTTACCCGCTCAAAACCCCGTACTGCGACGGCACCACGCATGTGTTGCTCGGATAACTTAATAGCTGTAATTGAATGACCGTTTACAGTAAAAGCTGCCGTTCGCGAAGGGATTGATAAATGACGTGTTCTGGCCGGTAATTGTTGGGAGCGGGTGCAATTCTGAATGACGGCTTCCGGGGCAGAGTTGCCATTCCCAGGACACAGAAAATCCCGCTGATGCAGGGTTCATGATCGGCGACTATCGGCCAACTACGGACATTCCCCGGTTTCCATAAAGGTCTCAGATGCAGCATAACTTGCCGTTCACATCCGGCAATCAGTACTCACACTTTCGGCCAACTCCTGACCTACACGGACGGCCAGCGAAGGGCAACTAAGCAACTCCAGACGTTCACACATTTCTACCGTGCTTCCTCTATTTGTCAAACGGACGCTCGCTGTTTAGTCATGCTGACCGAATGAACCTTTCCTGTTAGGTTTCATATCCTATCCGTACTGTAGCGCTCACGCGTTGAATATAAATGATACTGATACAGAAAAATGGTCAATGAGCAGAAACTGTTTGCCTTGGGAACCCGGGGCATAGAAGCAGGAATATTATCTTGTGCTGTCATCTGCCTGATGTGTCACCGTGGTGGAAGCATGTGGCATCGATATAACGTCCGGACATGATGTTTCAGTCACATACGCAGAGGTATCACGTCTGAGGATTTCATCACGGGTATCAAGAAGGTGCTGCCGTAGGCGGTCATCATTATTCATTTCGGCAAGTCCAGCAGTCATCTCAGCTAGAGCCGCTTCACGACATCCGCGCTCTGCCAGCAAATGCGCATAATTGTTACGGGCGGCAGTGTGTTCAGACTGGAGTAATAGCAAGCGCCGATAGGTAGATTCCGCCGCCTCCCTATCGCCTTGTGCATACTGAATATTGGCTGTGCCGAAAAGGGCTAGGGTGTTATTGGGCCAGCGAGATAGTGCCGTGCTGTAGAAGCGAAAAGCCGCGTCAGTTTGTCCAGCGGATTCCAGAGCAGCGATCGCTGATACGTAGCGAGTTTCATCTGGCGTGGCCGGCGTCTCACCCGGATGCAGAATCACAAGAGCCCAGTGATCCGCGAGCTCCCAGCTGCGCATGAACCTGTGAGTGCTCATGGTGAGCCGTTGCCGGTCTCCAGAACGCAGGATGATTTCATTGCGGGAGGTATCAATGCCAATAACCACTGCGTAATGCCAGATTGGATAATTAGCCAGCCCGAGGTTCTGTAGAACCAGTACTGGACGGCCGCGCGCGAGCTCCGAGAGAATGGCTGTCAGCTTCCCATCGAGTACATAGGGAAGGCGGTCATAGCGGCGGCTGGCCGCGATGAGTTCCAACTGCAAACTGCCTCGGCGCTTCGGTAAATATACCTTCCCTGTTAATTCATCCGGACTAACGCTGATGCCCGTTGCCGCCAGAACTGTGGCCAAGGCAGCAGGACCACATTGATATTCTTCCTGTGGGAAGAAAGGGGTTTTCTTCAGTTCCAGCTTGGATGGAATGTTGGTGTCGTTCAGGTAGGCTTTGAGACCGGGAGGGCGATTTGTACAGCCACCTACCAGAAACAATACCAACACCACAACCAGGCCCGCAGGCCTGATGTGGAGATGGCACATATGGATTAGGCCTTCTTGAAGATATCGATCACACCGGTAAGTTCGAGAATGATCAACACAACAAAGACAGCACCGATTATGGTCAGAATTCCACCGGCTGGCATGGTGTCGATATCCTGCTCCAGCTGGCGCAATTCTTCTCCAGTTAGAGCGGCAAGGCGCTCCTGGACATCCGCTGGATCAACGCCGAGTGCAATTATCTGGGCCTGGACACTATCACGAGAGATGAATTCGTCGACCCTTGCTCGTGGGTCATCCGTCTGCTGGGTCTCGATCAGCGTTTGGGTGCCGATCATTCCTGCATAACTGGCTGTGGGCAAGCTGGCACTCAACAGACTGATACTCACAATCCATACCATAATGCGTTTAGCGAAGATTCGTTGCATTAATTGTCTCCTGCGTTAACCCGATTTGCCTGTCATAATTTCCTATGTCGGCAACAAGAAAGAAAAATTAAATGATATATCGCCATGAGAAAGAAAGAGTTATATCCATGCCTGATAGAAGCGCTGTATTTTGGCCTAAGCCGCGACAGCCTCTCCTAGTCCTGTTCGATTCTATCACTCTGAAGCGTAGGCAGCGGCTGCTTTTTGAGCAGTCCAGCAATCGGATCCACCTGGGCAAGAAAGTCTATTTCATGGTCGCCAATGGCAGTTACATATGCGGCCCCTGACTCTGGTCCCGGTTGGATGAATTCCGGCAACATTCATGGCCGATCCCCATCGGCCCCTAATGTCCGACTACAGTACATAGTGTAGTGTAACGAATAAGCTATTCACTTGAGAGCACGAGGCGTGCGCGGTTTATCTTCGCCATAATTTCTTCTACTGATTTCGTCCATACAAAGGGTTTGGGGTTCTCGTTATGCACTTCGATAAATTGCATGATCTTTTCCTCCAAGTCTGGCACCGAACTGAACACACCTCGATGAATCTGTTTTTCCGTAATCAATCCAAAAATTCGCTCAACCAAGTTTAACCATGAAGAACTCGTCGGTATGAAGTGCAGAGTGACGCGCTTATTCCGTTTGAGCCAGATTTTTACTTTCTCATGCTTATACGTGGAGTAGTTATCCACGATGACGTGAAGCGCTTTGTCCTTTGGTGTTTGTTTGTCCACGGTCTTTAAGAAACCAAGAAACTCCTGATGCCTGTGTCTCTGTTTACACTCACCGATGACGTTCCCCGTCAATACATTAAGTGCCGCAAATAATGTACTTGTGCCATGACGATTGTAATCATGCGTCATTGTTTCCGCTCGCCCCTTCTTTAATGGCAACCCAGGTTGGGTACGATCCAATGCCTGGATTGAGCTTTTCTCATCGACGCAGAAAATAACCGCATTATCTGGTGGGCTAAGGTAGAGACCCACCACATCTTCCAGCTTCTCTGCAAAATTTGGATCATTGCTTATCTTGAACTGACTGATTAGATGTGGCTTGAAGCCACATTCTCTCCAGACTTTCGCAACAAAGTTATGACTGGTTCCCAATTCCTTTGCCAACGTCCGTGTGCTCCAATGGGTTGCATTGGGCGGTTCTTCCGTTGTTGTTTTCGCAATAATCTTCTGACGAAGCCGCGCCTGTGCCCGAGTATTTTTACCTCCGTGGTTATTGCCTCTCGGCAAGTTCTTTTCTATACCGGATAATCCATACTCGGCAAAACGCTTCCGCCATCGCCCGGCCATGTGCGCACTGATCGATAGCTCCTCCGCGATTTCGCCGTTATTCAAACCATCATTAGCCAGAAGTAC
>JBDLJX010000107.1:0-8452 GCA_039714155.1 Pseudomonadota bacterium
ACCGGGACGCTCTGCCCTTCCTTGCCGCAGGTGCCGACACCGGAATCCAGCTTGAGATCATTGCCAACCATCGACACATGCTTGAGAACTTCCGGGCCGCTGCCGATCAGGGTCGCGCCCTTGACCGGCGCGGTGATCTTGCCGTCCTCGATGAGGTAGGCCTCGCTGGCGGTGAAGACGAACTTGCCGGAGGTGATGTCGACCTGGCCACCGCCGAAGTTGACGGCATACAGTCCCCTGTTGACCGACCTGATGATGTCCCCGGGATCGGACTCGCCGGCCAGCATATAGGTATTGGTCATGCGCGGCATGGGCAGGTGTGCATAGGATTCGCGCCGGCCGTTACCGGTCGGGGCAACCCCCATCAGGCCGGCGTTCATGCGGTCCTGCATGTAACCCTTGAGGATACCCTTCTCGATCAGCACGGTATTCTGTGTCCGGATGCCCTCGTCATCGACATTCAGCGAGCCGCGCCGGCCCTTGATGGTGCCGTCATCGACCACGGTGCACAACGGTGACGCCACCTGTTCACCGACACGCCCGGCAAACGTCGAGGTGCCCTTGCGGTTGAAATCGCCTTCCAGGCCATGGCCGATGGCCTCATGCAGCAGGATGCCGGGCCAGCCCGGCCCCAGTACCACCGGCATGCCGCCGGCCGGTGCATCGACGGCATCAAGATTGACCAGCGCCTGGCACACGGCCTCGCGGGCATAACCCATGGCCCGGTCTTCATCGACAAAGAAGCGGTAGTCGCTGCGCCCGCCGCCACCGGCATTACCCTGCTCGCGACGCCCGTTCTGCTCGACGATAACATTAACGTTGAAGCGCACCAGTGGCCGCACATCCGCCGATAGCGTGCCGTCACTGACTGCAACCATCATGACCTCGTGGACACCGGCAAGGCTGACGATGACTTCCCTGACGCGCGGGTCCTGGCGACGCGCCTCGGCATCGACTTTTTTCAGTAACGCGACCTTTTCATCAGCCGTCATCCGGTCCAGCGGGTCTATTGCCGGGTACAATATGTTTTCATCGCCCCTGTGCCAGGCCTGCAGCTTGCCCTCGCGGCCGTGCGAGGCAATGGCGCGGGCGGCACTGGATGCTTCCAGCAATGCCGGCACGCGGATTTCATCGGAATAGGCAAAGCCGGTCTTGTCGCCGCTGATGGCGCGCACACCGGCGCCCTGCTCGATACTGTGGCTGCCTTCCTTGACGATACCGTCCTCCAGCACCCATGACTCGAAACGGGTGGACTGGAAATACAGGTCGCCACTGTCGACGGCATGGCCCAGCAACCGGCCGAACACCCGGTCGAGGTCCTGGTCGTCGATACCGGCCGGCAGCAACAGGCGCTGGCGCGCAATTTCAAGATTACTATCACTCATCAAATTGTGTCTCTTGAACAGGTGCTCTTTTTCCGGGAGAGCAGGCAGCCCGATGAAGGTCGAAAGACCGGAATCCGGGGTTACAAGTCGGGTTTTCCCGGATTTCGCTGCGCTGCATCCGGGCTACGCCATTTGAAAATTTTTCCATCCCGATAACTATATACACCTTAAACGACGGTGTTCAATGGTCGGAAAATTGCGGCGTGCCGTTTCCAGCCGGTCAAGGTCGATCGAGGCACAAACGACACCGGGACCACGTGCGAGGCTGTTCAGGACAATGCCCCAGGGGTCAACGATCATACTGTGGCCATGCGTCTCACGGCCATTGAGGTGGTAGCCACCCTGGTCAGCGGCAATCACGTAACACAGGTTCTCGATGGCGCGCGCCCGCACCAGGATTTCCCAGTGTGCCCGGCCGGTGATGGCGGTGAAAGCCGCCGGCACCACCAGGATCTGCATGCCGTCTGTCAGCTGTTGCCGAAACAGTTCCGGGAAACGCAGATCGTAGCAAACGGCCAGCCCCATGCGCCCGAACGGGGTGTCGATTACCACCACCGTGTCATCCGGCTCGATGGTCTCGGACTCGGTGTACTGCTCGCCACTGTCGACCAGCTCAACATCAAACAGATGGATCTTGTCGTAACGCGCGACCTGCCGGCCCTTGTCATCATAGACCAGGCAACTGGCACGGACCTTGTTCGGGTCGTCCGCCACCAGCGGGATGGTACCGCCGACCAGCCAGATACCGTGGCGGCCTGCCTGTTCGACGAGGAACTCCTGGATCGGGCCATCGCCTTCCGTCTCGCGCACATCAATCTTGTCACGCTCGGTCTTGCCCATGATGGCAAAGTTTTCCGGCAACACCACCAGTCCGGCCCCCTGATTGACGGCCTGGTTGATCAGCCGTTCCGCCTCCAGCAGGTTGGCGCCGACATTCGGGCCGGACGCCATCTGGATACAGGCAACATTCGTCATACTGTCATCCACTCCATTATCTGCAAGCCATCATCACCATTAATTATTGCTGTCAGAAAAGCATAACATAGCCTGCCACCATGAATGCCGGCATAGCAGCAGGGTTTTGATCCCTATTCATCGTAGTCGGGTTCGGTCGTTTGTTTCTCAGGTTGCTTCTTTTCCAGCTTTTCATACACCGGGTCCGACCAGGGACCGGTCACCGAATACTGCCGCACCGCCACCGCATCGATCCTGTCATTCAGCAACTGCTCCGCCAGCAGCAGCGCCGCCCCGACGGCCGGGCCGCCGGCAAGGGCACCGGCCAGCGGCAGGCTGGAGCTGACGTTCGGCACCACGCTAACCAGCTGGTCATAGTCCTCATCGGCAAGACCGATGCGGCCGGAGATGTCGATACGCGCGGCCGGGCCCTCGATCTGCAGGTCATCGGTGTATGCATTGCCACCATCCAGTACGAAATTACCTTCGATACGATCAAAGCCAAAGCCCTTCTTGAACAGGTCGCTGAAATCGAGTGACAAACGGCGTGGCAAGGTATGCAGACTGACCAGACCGAAAACGCGGCCGGCCCCCGGCTTCACATCCACCAGCTGGCCATCCTTGATCAACAGGTACAGCTTGCCTTCGACACGCGCCGGTTCAAAGTCCCACGGTGCGCCGTTCCAGCCGGCACTGATAGAGCCGGACAGTTCACCGCCTTCGATCTGCTCCTTGTAGTCAAATGCTTCCAGCAGCTTGTCCAGCTGTCCAGCATTGATCTCGATATCGAACCAGGAGCGGTCCGCGCCGGCCTTGCCATGCCAGTTCCCGCTGGCACGCAACTCCAGCATGTTCGATGCCAGCACCAGTTGTTCGATTTCCACGGCGTCAGGCTTGCGCAGGGTCTGCAACTGGGCATTACCCAGCTTGATGCCGTTGTACTTGAATTTCTGGATCGTAATGTGCAGTTCGGGAAAATCTGCCGGTGTAACAGTCCCGCCGCTGGCGGCATCCGTATCAGCCTCCCCTGCCGGCATACTTTCCAGCAGCAGCTTCTCCATGTTGGCGACAACCTTCTCGATGCCGGCTGCTGTGCGGGTCAGCTGGATATTACCCTTGGCCGACTTGCCACTCAGGTTGTAATCCTGCACCAGCCCGGCTTCCTTCGCCTGCACACCGACATCACGCACGATATGCCGCAGCACTTCCAGCTCACCAAGCTGCACGTCCAGTTCGACCGGCGGGCCACCGCCGCTGCGGGTGTCATCCAGCAAAGGCTGCCATTGCGTCAGATGGAACTTGTCCAGCTTGCCGCTTATATGCATCACGTTCTTGTCCGGCAAAACGGCCGTCGCCCCACCCACGGCAAGGTGACCACGCTTCAGGCCCATACCGGTTGCCTTTTGTTCTATCGCCAGGCGTGCATCGGCATGATCGGCATAACGCAGATGCAGCTGCCGGTCCGGCCAGGCCAGACGGTTGACATCAATCACCAGCTGTCGCGTGTCCTGTGCCGGTTTGCCAAATGGTGCCGGCAGGTCGATGGCAATACCATCGAGACCGGACGACAACCGCAGATCGACCTCCGGTACCTGGTCACGGTTTTGCAAACGGCCGATACCAAGCAGTACCTGCCACTGGCTGTGACCGTCAATATACTTCGCCAGTGGCGGCTGTGCCTCGGCGATCAGTGCAGCAACATCCAGTGGCCCCCGCAACTGTATTTTGGTCTTGCCGGTCTTGCTGTCCGTCCAGACATCTGCCTGCACCGGTGTCTCCAGCATGCGTGCCGAGAGGCCATCACCGCGAAAGCCATCCGGAGTGAATGTCAGTTCACCCTTGATGTCCTCGAGGCTGACATCATCGCCCTTGACGATCAGCGTATTGCCCTTGAAGTGAATAGCGCCGGCTACCGTGATCTCCCGGTTTTTATTACCGTGCAACGGCACGAAGATATCCAGGTCCAGACCGGCCGGACCCTCGCTGGCAACGCGTTCAACAACGGCGCCATACACATCACCAACCGGGCTGCTGTTCATCTCCGCCAGCATTACCGGCAGCTGGCCATTGATGGTGCCTTTAATAGTGAGATCGGGATGCTGGAGATCACGAATCTGCGCATGCACCTTCGCCAGTTTTGCCGAGCGGATATAACCGTTGCTGCTGTAGACATCCATTTTGCGGCCGGTGAAATTGACCTCGGCCTCGAGCCGCTCGATCCGGGTCCAGTCCTCGTTGTAGTCAAGAATGGCATTGTGCACTGGCAACCGGATCACCAGCCGGCCCCCGCCGTTGTCATACGGCAACTGGTCGAGCCGGCCCTGCAGCACGACACTGCCGCCACGGATATCACCGCTGACAAGGCTGCGGTCCAGCCAGCGCACACCCTTCGCCGACATCACCCGTGCCGGCAGATAATGGTGTATGCGCCCGAGCTTGCCGCGTACGAAGTCGGCATCCAGATCGACCACCGGCGAGAAGGTGTCCGTCGGCATCACCACCGTGAGCTTTGCAGCCAGTTCAAGATCGTCATTGGCGACACGCAGGTTGTCACTGCCAATGGTCAGCAGATCATCGCTGCTGTGCCAGGCGACCTCGCCCTCGACGTCCTCAAACTGCAACACGTCCCTGAACAGCGCATCGTCCTGCACGCTGACATGGTGGCTGTCCAGCCACAGTGCACCCGCCCCGGGGCTGCCGGTGATGCTGCCGCGCAGGCGCTGTATGACCGGCGACCGGTCAACGCTGTTGATACCGACATCCCGAAAGCTGGCATCAAACCACGTCAAGCGCCGCTGGTCTGCCGGGCCTTCGATATTGAAGGCCAGATTTTTGACCATGCCTTCAGGCTGCAGCGTTGCCAGTTGCTGGCGGTACTTGCTCGATACACCCGGCGCCAGTTGCGCAAGCACCTGCAGGTCCTGCAGGTACAGGTCCGTAAAGTCGGCTGTCAGCAACGTGTCTTCAGCACTGCCATGGCTTGAGATGGTAAATTCCGTACCCTGCCGGTCATAGCCGCCGTGCGCGATCACCAGATCCTGCGCCGCCAGTTGCCAGCCACTCGCCTGTTTACGCCAGCCGAACTGACCACTGACACGATCAACCAGTATGGCATCACCGTTATCGACATTGGCAATGCGCAGAGCATGGATTTCGATCTCGGCCGTGGCCGACGACAATCGCCCGTATTCGAAATCAACCCAGCAGCGCATATCGGCGACACCGTTGATGTCCATTTCCTGCGACACCCGCTGCAGGTTACTGGAAGTCACGGCCAGTGACTGACCCTTGAGATAGGCGCTTCCGCTCCAGCCACCGACCCAGTCGCCGCTACCCTGCAGTACCGCCTGCACATCGACCCGGTAGCCCAGTTCCGGCGGCAACATGACATAGCCGATCACGCTGTATTGTCGATCTTCATTGCTCAGTGTCAGGGTGACATCGGAAAAACGGACTGCCGCATGGTCGAGTTCAATGTCATGCACGAGCACCGTGGAATCGTGGATGGCCAGCCGCTGCATCTGCAACAGCCTGGACAGGCCGGAATTGTCACCGGACTTGCCGCGAATGCCGTCGATATGGAAATTGCCATCAGCTTCGCGGATCAGGGTGACATTGGCGCCAATAATGTCGATACTGGATGGCCGTATCTGCCGCTCGTCAAGGTACGCCCTGGTATCAATACCAACCCAGACCTCATCGATACCCAGCATGACATTGCGTTGCTCATCGTCGGTTATGGCAACACCCTTCAGCTTGATGACCGGGTTCAGGCCACGCCAGGTGGCCTCCATGCGGGTAATGCTGACCGGTTGCTCCAGCAGTTCACTCAGCGCCTGCTCGGCGGCCACGCGGTATTCGCCCAGCACCGGCACCCACAGTCGCGCTACGGTCAGTGTCACGGCAAACAGGAACAGCAGGCCGACGAACAGCAGCCAGAAAGTATGTAGAAGACGACCGATCATATTGGTAATTAGCCAACCGGGCGCAGTGGCGTTACCGGCCTGATGGCCGGCACGGTGCACCGTGGCAGGTACTCACATCGGCACAACGTCGTATTGTTCCTGCGTGTACAGGGCCTCGACCTGGAACTTGATTGGCTTGCCGATGAAGGCCTCCAGTTCCGCCAGGCTGTCCGACTCCTCATCCACCAGCAGATCGACCACTTCCTGTGATGCCAGCACCAGCAGCTGGCGGGCGTCGAACTGGCGCACTTCCCGCAGAATCTCGCGGAAGATCTCGTAGCAAACGGTCTCCGGCGTCTTCAGCGATGCCCGGCCTCCACAGGTTGGACAGTCCTCGCACAGCACATGTTCCAGACTCTCGCGGGTGCGCTTGCGGGTCATTTCCACCAGCCCCAGCTTGGAAACCTCGCTGATATGGGTTTTGGCGTGGTCCTTTTCGAGACTTTTTTCCAGTGCCCGCAGCACCTGGCGCTTGTGTTCCTCGTCCGACATGTCAATAAAATCGGCAATAATGATGCCGCCAAGATTACGCAGCCGCAATTGCCGGGCAATCGCCTGCGCCGCTTCCAGGTTGGTCTTGAAAATGGTCTCTTCGAGATTGCGGTGACCGACATAGCCGCCGGTGTTGACATCGGCCGTGGTCATGGCCTCGGTCTGGTCAATAATCAGATAACCACCGGACTTGAGTTGCACCTTGCGCTGCAGCGCCTTCTGGATCTCGTCCTCGACACCATACAAATCGAAGATCGGGCGTTCGCCCGGGTAGTACTCGATCTGTGCCTGCAAGTCGGGCATGAACTGCCCGGCAAAGTCCGTGACACGCTGGTAGCTCTCGCGCGAATCGATGTGGATCTTTTCAGTCTGGTCATCAAGCAGATCACGCATCACACGAATGCTTAACGGCAGGTCTTCGTAAATGGCAGAACCCGCACTGGTAGCAGGCTCGCGGGCAGAGATAGATGACCACAATTTTCGAAGAAAGATCATGTCGGCGCGCAAGGCCTCGTCGCTGGCGCCTTCGGCTACGGTGCGGGCAATGTAGCCGCCGGTTTCTTCCTCGGTCATGAACAACTGGATCATGTCACGCAAACGTATGCGTTCGGCCTCGTCCTCGATCTTCTGCGAGATACCGACATTGACTACCTCCGGAATGAATACCAGGAAACGTGACGGTATGGTGATCTGTGTAGTCAGGCGTGCGCCCTTGGTGCCAAGCGGGTCCTTGATGACCTGCACGGTGATCTCCTGCCCTTCCCGCAACAGCACGTTGATGTCACTGACCACGCCGCCGCTGGTATCGCCGTTACCGGCTGAACGCGGCATGATGTCGGAGGCATGCAGGAACGCCGCCCGCTCCAGGCCGATCTCGACAAAGGCGGCCTGCATGCCCGGCAGCACACGACAGACCTTGCCCTTGTAGATGTTGCCAACCAGCCCGCGACGGCGGGCCCGTTCAATGAAAATCTCCTGCAGTACGCCGTTTTCCACCAGTGCCACGCGGGTCTCCCGCGGGGTCACATTGATCAGTATCTCTGCACTCATTTCGGTTCCTGGATCCAGTGGGACCGCCCGATCAGCATTCCCTTAATCAATTGCTTGCAGAATCTTTATACCAAATTCCTTAAGTAATGCCACGGTCTCGTTCAAGGGCAGACCCACGACCCCGGAATAACTGCCATCAAGGTGAGTAACGAAGGCTGCCGCCAGCCCCTGGATTGCATAGCCGCCGGCCTTGTCGGCCGGTTCACCGCTATCCCAGTATGCCTCGCAATCGGCCGTAGCGAGCGTGGCGAATGTCACGGAACTGTGACTGAGCCGCACCACCTCGTGCCCACCGACCAGCGCCACTGCCGTCATCACCTGGTGTATTCGGCCAGACAGTGATTGCAGCATGGCGATGCCATGTTCACGGTCACGCGGCTTGCCCATGATCGTATCATCGATAACCACTGCCGTGTCGGCACCCAGCACCGGTGTCTTGTCACCGGCATCGAGCAACGCGTGCCCGGCACGTGCCTTGTCGAGCGCCAGGCGCTCCACGAATGCAGCCGCTGTTTCGCCGGGACGCCGCACTTCATCAACATCGACTTTCAGCAAGGTGAAATCGATACCGATCTGTCGCAACAGTTCCTGCCGGCGGGGGGATGC
>JBDLJX010000108.1:0-8356 GCA_039714155.1 Pseudomonadota bacterium
TGGCCGGGCACGGAGCACACTTCATCCCGGTTGTGTGCCGGTCACATTCAGGGCGCAGGGCCACGGGTGTTAGATCCACTCGAGCTGACGCAGGTCGTCTATAACCAGATCCGGCTCCTGGTCCCGGCAGCGCGCATCATCCCGGCGCAGCTTCAGCGAGCGCGCGTCACCGGCGAATAACGCGGTCTTCCAGCCTGCGCCGGCGGCTGGCCATATGTCCTTGAGGCAGTCATTGCCCACATACAGGGTCTGCTCCGGTGTTATGCCATGCGTGGCGAGTTGTTCCCTTACCTGCCGGAACAGCCGGGGCGATGGTTTACCCTCCAGTGCCTGCCAGGACCAGGTACACAGTGCGGCATCGAACCCGAGGTCCTCGAGGGAGGCGTCAAGCAGCGCCCGGAACATCAGCGGGGTGTAGAACTGGGCATTGGAGACGATCCCGAGCCGTATGCCACGTCGGTGTAGCCTGCTCAGCGTTTCACGCACGCCGGGCATCGGCCATACCGGGTTATCCCGGCATTCGTATTCGATTGCCAGGGCGCGAAGCCGGGCGTCGCTGATCGCCTCCGGCAGGCCGTGCAGAGACGGGTTGCGCAGTACCGCTTTCCATACGGTGAGGATATCGACTTCCGGGAATTCGATGCCTTGACGGCGTCGCTCATCCTGCGCGGAACGGATTTGCTGGACCAGCAGTTTCGAGACCCGGATATCCTGCGGAATGGCTGTGGCGGGCAGACCCACGGCCGAGAACGCTGCGCGGGACGCATCTTCATCCTCGTAATCGCCCGCCAAGCCGATATCGCCGGTGCCGGAGACCAGCAGCGTGCCGTAGATGTCGAAGATGACCGCCCGGATATCAGGCAGTGTCGCCAGCCGTGTGGCATGGCCGGTCGGCTCTGGCTTGCACGGCCTCGAGAGCTTGCGGATTCTTGCAATGAGGTCCCGGGTGATGGCTTCCTCTGGCATGGTGTGATCCCGGTTGGTCAGGTTCTTAGCAGAAACAGGCGTGCCGGATCCAGGAACTGGTCCAGCAGTGCGTCACCGTCGAGAGCATCGGGCGTCTCGACGGGTGATGCCGCGACACGACGATAGATCCCGGATAGTTGCCGACCGTAATGCTCGATGCCATAGCCCTCCAGTGCGGCAGTGCGGTTTCGTGCGAGCATGGCCGCGTCGCTGCTGGTGTCCGGCAAGCGTGCCGGTGACAGTTCGCTGCACGTGGCAGGTGAGTCCGTGATCCGCTCAATGATCCTCTCCTGCATAAGCTCGTCGAGACGCCCGAAGTCGACCCGGTCATCACGCAGCCAGGCATTAAGGGTACGCTCCACATCGGCCGCGCCTGGCTGGCGCCCGTAGGCGGTTAAGCTGTGTTGCAGGCCGGCCTGCGCCTTATCCCGGAGCGTGACCGCTCCGATCCAGTCGAGCGGGACTTCCAGGCGCTCGTACAGGTGGCCGAGTTCAATACCGGCATCCTCGAACTCGTGGGTGATCTCGGGCAGGTCCCTGCCGGCGATGCTGCGTCCTGCCAGCCAGGGTTCCAGGAAGGCCATGCCGAAGCCTTCCGCGACGCTGGTGGTCACCAGGCTGTGCGCCGAACGCAGCAGTTCGGGGAAGCTGGCCCCCGGCCGGGCGCCTACCTCGAAGCTGACCGGAAGCTGCAGTGACTGCGCGAAGCGGCGCCACCGCTCATAACGCGGCCGTTCGGCGGGATTCATCGGACCCAGCGTGGTTGCAAATCGGTCTTCGGGTTCCGCCATGGCCGACCATAACAGGAATTCACCCAGATTCTTGCGCCGGATGGCCCGGGTGGGATACAGCCACAGGCGCTGTTGACCGGTGGGGGCGGATGTGCGTGCCGTGTCAGGCTCGGCTGCGGCGCGCACCGGGTTTGGCAGGGAGTGCAGCCGGTTGCGGGGGATACCCGCGCGCGCCATGATGCCGTAGTCACGGCCGTTGAGCACGGCGTAGTGGATATGGCCGGCCTGCGGGTACAGGCTGGCGACCAGCCGCACATTATCACCATTGCCGACCGTCTCCAGCAGACGCCGGTAGATGGCCGGGCGTCCGTCTTCGGGGAAGTCGTGGATCTGCAGTAACAGCCGCTGCCCCCCCCGGGACAGTTCTGCGAGCGCGCCGGGCAGGGCGAGGTTTTTGCCCAGGCAGTGGTTGTGGATATGCCAGAGGTCAGGCGCTGCGCCCAGTGCGTCCCGGGCCGTATGGATCAACTCGGCGGCCAGTTCGGCCGGTGTACAGGCGCGCCGCTGTGCTTCATAACCGAGACTGTCCAGGACCCGGACCGGCCCCGGCAGACCGGTGCCTTCCGCAAGCGGTTCACCGGACAGGATCACGGTTTCGAAACCCTGCGCATGCAGGGCGGTGACCGCGTGCTCGATCACGCGGGTCACGCCGCCGGGGTGCAGGTGATAATGGACGATGGCGATACGCATCTCCGTGACTCGACGGTCCAGCGGTTGATGTTTCAGGACATCTCACCGCGCATGTGGCGGTAGGCATCGATATCGAGCATCGGGGGCCGTTCTTCTTCGTGGATCTCGAACAACACCTGCTCGTAGTTCTCCTCACGGGCCTGGAACTGGTGCAGGATCGGGGTCAGGGTGGGCAAGTCTGGCACGATACCGCGTGAGCGCAGGCGGTTGAGAAAAGTGTGCAGAATACCAAACGCCATTTTCCCGAGGTCGCGGGTTGCATGATGGCGGTGCACGCGCTGGTCGAGGTCGGTCTGGCCAAAGGCCTGGAGGCCCCATTCGGTATAGACATCGATCAGGTGCGAGGTTTCCACGCCATAGCCGATGGGAAACGACAATTGCTCCAGCACATCACGTCGCACGGCATACTCGCCGGAAAGCGGTTGGACCAGGGCGGAGAGTTCCGGGAAGAACAGCGAGAACAGCGGGCGGACCAGAATCTCGGTGACCCGCCCGCCGCCGGATGCACGCACATCCTTCGAGGTCACCAGCGGACGATCATAAAAGGCCTTGACATACTTGATTTCGGGGCGGTAGATGAGCGGCGCGAGCAGGCCGTAGGCGAAGCGGGGATGGATATTCTTGATGTCGGCATCTACGTAGATAATGATGTCGCCCTTGAGTTGGTAGATGGCCTTCCAGAGATTCTCGCCCTTGCCGCACTTGCTCCCCATCTCCGGGAGGATATCGGCTGCCAGGTAAGTATCGGCGCCGAAGGAGGCGGCGACCTCCAGGGTACGGTCGGTGGAACCGGAATCGATTACGGCGATCTCGTCCAGCAGCGGATAGCGGTCCATCAGCTCGGACTTGAACAAGACGATCTCCTTGCCAATCGTCAGCTCCTCGTTCAGGGTGGGAATGCACAGCGAAATGACCAG
Source organism: Pseudomonadota bacterium (assembly GCA_039714155.1). Classification (GTDB taxonomy): domain Bacteria; phylum Pseudomonadota; class Gammaproteobacteria; order UBA9214; family UBA9214; genus SZUA-186. Next base: position 3,365 of record JBDLJX010000108.1, read on the forward strand.
GCCCTGCCGGTTTTTTTCCTCCACCAGCCGCGGCAGGTCACAGAACTGGCTGTGATGAAAGGTGTTGGTGCGCAGCCAGCCGTCGATATCAATCACAGCAGCCCCCGTCGATCGCCTTGATGATGCCGATGACCTGCGCCATGCCCTTGAAGATGGGTTCGATTAACACGCACTCGTCCGTCTGGTTCAGGTTCGCTCCGCGGGTTATCCCCACGGTGATGGCCGGAATGCCGCTGTCGGCGAAACTGGACGCGGCGGAGGAGCAGCAACCCATGCGTGGTTCGATGTCCAGCGCGGTGATCACCATGCGCGAGGCCTTGGTCAGGGGATGGTTTGCGGTAATCCCCCCGGAATCACTGCGCGCCGTGACCTCGAAATCGACGGCGGCACCGGTGCGTGCGGAGATATCATCGGTAAGCGTATCGATCTGTTCGGCCAGTTTGGTCAGCCGGGGGGTGGTTTCGCACCGGATCTGGAAGCGCAACTGTGCCCGCCGTGCCGGTGTCTTGAAGGCCGTGCCGCCCTCGATGGCGCCAAACACCAGCTCGAGGTCCGGGTCGTCATCCGGGACCAGTTCACTGATGTGGTTGATGACCCGGTTGAGCACCACAATGGCGCCCGCTCTGGCGGTGTCATCCGTGACGCCGATTCCCGAAATCCGGCAGGTGATCTGGCAGTTGATGGAGGCACGCGAGGTATAGTTCAGGCGCCCGAGCTGGACGCCTTCTACACACAGCCCGGCCCTGACAGGCTGCCGGTTGTTAGTGAGGAAGAAACGCAGGCCGCCCAGGTTGCCGCTGCCCAGGCTTCGTGTTGCGCCCATCAGGATCAGATCCGAGCGGAGCTGGAGACCAATACCCTCGAGCAGGGTCGGCAGCGTGGCGAGTGCCGCCATGCCCAGACTGTTGTCCGCGACACCGGGGCCGGTGACCTGGGTGGTGGCCACGGTGAGGGTGTGGTTGACGTTTGCGGAAAACGGCGTGTCGATGTGTGCGTTGACCAGGATGGCACTGTCACCATGGGTGCCGGGCAGTACTGCAAGCGCATTGCCGGCCTGGTCGGTTGAGACGTTCTGCAGGCCGCATTCCGTGAAGCGCTGCTTGAGAAATTCCACCCGTCGGGCTTCCTCGAAGGTGGGTGCCGGGATCTCCGCGATCATCACCAGATTCGCCAGCAGCATCTCCCGGTAGGGCTCCAGACGCCGCGGCAGTTTGCGTACAAGGTTCTGCAGTTCTTCCTGGCCGGCTTCATACATGGTAAAACGTCTGAATCAGATACCCGTTTCCGATATGGTTAAATAATCAGCCTGACATCATACGTGATCCAGGCCGGATGGCGAAGGGCGTCGAGGGTGGGGCGCTGCCATGCCGAACATCGGCTGTATGCACGTGGCATACTGGCACGATATTAGGGTATAAAGCGGTAACACTGCTGAGATTGCAGGAAATGAATGTCTGAGAATATCGGTTTTGTATCCACGCGCTTCGCCGGCACTGATGGCGTATCGCTGGAATCCGCGAAGTGGGCGGAGGTGCTCTGGGAGGACCGGCACATCAGCTTCTGGTACGGGGGGCGACTCGATCGTGCCCCGGAAATCAGCATGTGCATTCCCGAGGCCTATTTCAACCACCCCGATAACGCCTGGATCAACCGGCAACTGTGGCGCTCCCACCATCGCACACCGCTGGTCTCGCGGCGGATACATGAACTGGCCGACTACCTGAAGCGCACCCTGTATGAATACGTCGAGCGCTTCGATATCAGCATGCTGGTGGTGCAGAATGTGCTCACCATACCGATGCATGTACCCCTGGGCATCGCGGTCTCGGAGTTTCTGGCAGAGACCGAGATTCCGACGATCGCCCATCACCATGATTTCTACTGGGAACGCACCCGTTACCAGATCTCAGCGGTCTACGATTACCTCGAGATGGCGTTTCCACCGCGCATCCCCCGCCTGCAGCATGTGGTGATCAACCAGGCGGCCCGCGAGGATCTCGCCTGGCGCAAGGGTGTGACCTCCGTGCTGATACCCAACGTGCTCGACTTTGATAATCCACCCCCGCCCGTTGATGATTACGCCCGGGATGTGCGGCGGGATATGGGCCTGGAGGATCGCGACAAGCTGTTCCTGCAGCCCACGCGCATCGTGCCGCGCAAGGGCATCGAGCACGCCATCACGCTGCTGCGGCGGCTGGCCGACAGTCGCTGCAAGCTGGTCATTTCCCATGAAGGAGGGGACGAGGGGGGTGAATACCAGAGCCAGATCGAGGAGCTGGCGCAGGACGAGGGCGTGGATCTGCGTCTGTTCGGGGGCCGTGTCGCCGAACGCCGGCAGCTGGACCGGCAGGGGCGCAAGGTCTATGTGATCGAGGACCTCTATCCGCATGCGGACCTGGTGTGTTTCCCCAGCCTGTATGAAGGTTTCGGCAACGCCTTTCTGGAAGCGGTCTATTTCCGGGTGCCGATACTTGTCAACCGCTATGATGTCTTTGTGCGCGATATCGAACCGAAGGATTTTCGTCTCCCGACCATCGACGGATTCATCGACCGCCAGCCAGTCAGCGAGGTCCGTCGCCTGCTGGACGATGAGGACTATCGTACGGAACTGGTCAACCACAACTACGAAGTGGCGCAGAAATACTACAGTTACCGGGTACTGCGCTATGGTCTGCAGACGTTGATTCGAAATGTACACCAGCGAACCGATTAAGCCGTGAAACTGCTGCCGGAAAGCACATTGCACCAGCTGGGGGAGCGCCTGGGCCGGCTCTATGGTGCGGAACTGTCGCCGCGGCTGATGCAGCGACTGATCCTGCTGGCACAGCGTCATGACCTGGAACCGGTGAAGTGCAAGCGGCCGGACGGCGAGCTCTGGGACCAGCGTGACAACGTGCTGATTACCTATGGCGATCTGATTCATGCGCCCCATGATGACCATCTGGCGACGCTGCAGCGCTTTCTGTCACAGCGGCTCAGGGACACGATCCGGATTGTGCATCTGCTGCCGTTTTTTCCGTACAGCTCGGATGAAGGCTTCTCGGTAATCGACTACCTGGAGGTGAACCCGGCACTCGGGGGGTGGGCGGATGTGCATGCGATCGGGGCGGATTTTGGTCTGATGTTCGACCTGGTGCTGAATCACTGCTCGAGCCGCAGCCCCTGGTTCGAATGCTATATGAGCGGTATTGCACCGTTCCGGGATTATTTCATCGAGGTAGAACCGGGCACTGATCTGGGAGCCGTGGTGCGTCCCCGCACTACTCCCCTGCTCACACCGGTACAGACCCCGGCAGGGGAGCGTTGTGTCTGGACAACCTTCAGCGCCGACCAGATCGATCTTGATTTCGCCAACCAGGATGTGTTGTTCGAGTTCCTCGACATCCTGTTGTCCTATGTCCGGCACGGAGCGCGCATCATCCGTCTCGATGCCATCGCCTATCTATGGAAGGAGATCGGCAGTTCCTGTATCAATTTGCCGCAGACCCACGAAGTGGTGAAGCTGCTTCGCGATATCCTGGAGATGCTGGTGCCCGGTGTTTTGCTGCTCACGGAGACCAATTTACCCCAGGAGCAGAACAGCAGCTATTTTGGCGACGGCGACGAGGCGCACATGGTTTACCAGTTCAGTCTGCCGCCCCTGCTGTTGCATGCACTGCACACGGGTAGCACACGATACCTGACGGACTGGGCCGCGTCGTTGCCGAAATTGCCCGCGGGCTGCACCTACCTCAATTTCACGGCCTCGCACGATGGTATCGGGGTACGGCCGCTGGAGGGGTTGGTGCCCGAGTCCGAACTGCAGGCACTTGCCGACGGCATCCAGCAGCGCGGTGGGTGGATATCCAGTCATACCAGGGAGGACGGGTCCGAGAGTCCCTATGAGTTCAACATTACCTACTACGACGCCCTGGGTGGGCCGGGGCATCCGGACTCCGACCTGCATATCGCACGCTTCTTGTGTTCCCAGGCCGTGATGCTGGCCCTGAAGGGCATCCCGGCCATCTATTTCCACAGCCTGACGGCGACCCATAACGATCACATCGGTGTCGACCGCAACGGGCACGCCAGATCCATCAACCGGCGGCGCTGGGGAGAAGCGGAACTGAACGCATTGCTGGACGATTCCTCGACGGCCACTTCGCGGGTGTTTCACGAGTATGTAAGACTGCTGCGGCTGCGTGCGGTGCATCCGGCCTTTCATCCGGATGCCGTGCAGGTGGTGCTGGAGCTGGAAGACGGGCTGTTTGGACTGCTGCGCACCGCACTGGATGACCGGGAACTGATGGTCTGTGTCAGTAATCTGAGTCCGGATACACGCGCGTTCGACCTGGCGGAGGTTGCAACCAGGGCCGGGGCGTCAGGAGGTAACTGGCATGAACTGATCAAGGACCAGCCGGTGGCTGTTGGTGCTGGCACGACGAGGGTGGTGCTGGAACCCTATCAGAATGTCTGGCTGCTGGGACAGGCAGCCACATGAAGACTGATTCTGGTGGGATCAACGGGACCGACTAGCCCGCTCATGCGGCATGCGGGCTAAGTTGAGACGGCTAAAAAAGTATAATCAATTGATATAATTATGCATGTTTTTTTGGCAGTCTTTATTTAATCGGGCGCTTTACATGCATCATAGGTCTTGTCTAAACTATACTGGTAAGTGTCATAATCAAATAGAGTGAGGAATTCTCAATGAAAACATTAAAAACTACTGTTGCAGCAGCATTCATCGCCGGCATGGTCGCACTACCGATGCAGTCAGCCCATGCCTGGTGGGGCGGCGGTCCCGGTGGCTGGGGCGACAACTATGGCAGTGAGTGGGGCCCGTTCGACGGTGACGGCTGGGGCGACATGGACTTCAGCATGAGTGGCAGCGGTCGTGGACGCGGTTACGGTCGTGGTTACGGCCGTGGTTACGGCTACGGCTATGGCGGCTACCCGGGCTACGGCTACGGCGGCGGCCCGTACGGCGGCTACGGCGGCCCGTACGGCGGC
>JBDLJX010000109.1:0-8328 GCA_039714155.1 Pseudomonadota bacterium
GCTTCGACCTCGTCGCGCCTGGCCTTGCCGACCAGCGTTTCAATCAGCTGCAGCGCAAAGTCCATGGCCGTACCCGGGCCGCGCGAAGTGATGACCTTGCCGTCCGCAACAACGCTGTCATCGACATATTCCAGTCCGGCCACAGCGGTCGTTTCAAACGCACCGGGATAACTGGTGGCACGCTTGCCGTCGAGCAGGCCGGCGCTGGCGAGCACCTTGGGTGCCGCACAAATGGCCGCCGTGTACTTGCCGGCAGCCGACATGGACTGCAAAAGGCCCCTGAGACGCGCATCGTTCTCGAGATGATCGGCACCCGGCAGGCCGCCGGGCAACACCAGCATATCGAAATCCCGTTCGATCACCTGCTCCAGGGTCGTGTCCGGCACCAGCACGATACCCCGTGAGGCACGCACTGGCTGTGCATCAAGCCCGGCCGTCACCACATCGACACCGGCGCGGCGCAGCAGGTCGACAATGATAACTGCCTCCAGTTCTTCGCAGCCCTGCGCTAGCGGGACCAGGACGCTTGCCATGACGGAGCCCTCCTGTTTGCAAGTTCGATCAAACGGCTTACCGGCACCAGATTTATATTATAGTCACCGAGCCGGCCAAGTTCCTGTCGCAACACCGCCAGCGTGGCAGGGTAGGGGTGGCCGATACCCAGTGCCGTGCCATCGCGCCGCGCCAGTGCCAGCAGACGCCGGAACTGTATTTTCACTGCCTCGGGGCTCGGCTCGTTATCCAGAAACACCTTGCGCTCGATATTTGGAATGCCGTATTCGTTGGCCAGCTGCTGGGCGACTGTGGCCGCGGTGGTGCGGCTGTCGACGAAGAACAGGCCACCACGTGACTGCATAAACTGCATCAGCCACGCCATGTGACCCGGGTGGCGGGTCAGCAGGCTGCCACGGTGGTTATTGATACCGTCCAGGTAAGGCAAGGCATCAGCATTCCGTTGCAATGCCGACGTGAATTCCTGCCAGCTCATGTCGAGCCTGAGTTCACGTTGTTGCGGGTAGTCGTGATCCACGGCCTGCATTGGCAGGTGCAGCAGTACTTCCTTGTTGCGTGCATGTGCCTGCTGCGCCAGGCGGTGGCTAAAGTAGCCATCAGGCAGAAATGCGCAGGCAACCGGGCCAGGCAAATCGACAGCCTCGCTGTCCATTGCCTGCCGGTTACCGAGGTCATCGATGATCAGGGCAATGCTGGGTGCCGGTTCTGTGCCGGCATGTGCCGGGACCAGTACAACCGTCATCAGAGCGGTAACAAGGGCAGCGGTCAATCTGCGGCACACGCTACCCATCGTGCCGTGTTACTGCATGCGTTCCTGCAGAATGGCGAGACCCTTGAGCATGTTGAGTGCTTCATAGAGCTGGTAATCATCCTGGGCCAGGTGCTCTTCATCATCACTGTCCTTGTCCTTGGCCTTATCCCCGGCTTTCTTGCCATTGCCGTTTTCGAGGTGGCGGGACAGGTCCGCTTCACTGAGCGGGTCAATGCTGCGCTCGACCGTAGCGACCTTGAGAGATTCAAGCTCAATGTCCGGAATGATACCTTCCGCCTGGATGGAACGTCCGGACGGCGTGTAGTAACGCGCCGTTGTCAGCTTCAGTGCAGTACCGCCACTGAGCGGCAGGATAGTCTGCACCGAGCCCTTGCCGAAGGTCTTGCTGCCGAGAATGATGGCACGCTTGTGGTCCTGCAAGGCGCCGGCAACAATTTCGGAGGCCGAGGCCGAGCCCTGGTTGACCAGCACCACGATCGGCGCACCGTCAACCAGATCATCCGGCGTCGCATTGAAACGCAGTCGCGAGTCATCAATCCGACCCTCGGTATAAACGATCAGTCCCTTGTTCAGAAAGGCATCCGACACCGCGACAGCACCATTAAGAACGCCGCCCGGGTTGTTGCGGAGATCCAGCACCAGTCCCTTCAGGCTGCCATCATTTTCCTTCTTCAGATCCTCAATGGCATCCTCCAGGTAGTCTGCCGTCTTCGACTGGAACTGCGAGATACGCAAGTAACCATAGTCCGGTTCCAGGGTACGGTACTTGACACTTTTCACCTTGATAATGTCGCGCGTAATGGTGATTTGCAGCGGCTTGTCCACACCTTCGCGGACAATGGTCAGCTCGATGTCGGTACCCGGTTCGCCACGCATGATCTTGACGGCATCGTTCAGGGTCATGCCCTTGACCGGTGTGTCATCCAGCCGGATCACCAAGTCACCGGCAGCAATACCGGCACGCTGGGCCGGTGTGTCGTCGATCGGCGCAATCACTTTCACAAAGCCGTTTTCCATGCCGACCTCGATGCCGAGACCACCGAACTGACCGGTCGTACCAACCTGTAATTCCTTGAACTGGTCGATATCCAGATAGGTGGAGTGCGGATCCAGCCCGGTCAACATGCCGCGGATGGCATTTTCCAGCAGTTCCTTGTCTTCTACTGATTCGACATAATCATTCTTGATACGCCCGAACACGTCACTGAAGGTACGCAGTTCCTCGACCGGCAAGGTTGCCTGGGCTGTCTCACGTTCGGCAAATACGCCATGGCCGATCGAGACCAGCACGCCCAGCACCAGTCCTGTTGCCAATAGCAGGTAATTCTGTGTTTTTACACTCATAGGATCTTCCATTCGACAATCATTACAGAGTTGGATAACACTGGCCCTGCAGCATACATCCTGATACTGACCATAGCACACGGCCAGTTATAGCGGTATCGGCGTCATGCAAAAAAGCTTTTGGATTCTGTACGTTTTTCCGACTATGCAGATTCAGACAACGGTTGCAGGTGAAGATTCATCGACCGGCCTGTACTGCAGCCGGTTTGCCCGCGAACCAGGGACCGGGATTGAAGGGACGGCCCTTTTTACGCATCTCCAGATACAGGCCGCTGCGTGACTGTCCACCACTGTCGCCGACCGCCGCAATCACCTCATGGCCGTTAACCCATTCACCGACTTCCTTGTACAGTGTCCGGTTATTGCCATACAGAGACATGTAGCCGTTGCCATGGTCAAGGATCAGCAACAGGCCGAATCCACGCAACCAGTCGGCATAGGCGACACGTCCCCTGGCAATAGCGTGGACATCACTGCCGGCCGCTGCACTGATACGGATACCGCGCGATTTAAGCTTGCCACCTGCCTGACGTGTGCCGTAACGCATACTGACCCGGCCAGCGACCGGCCACCGCAGCTTGCCCTTCAATTCCTGCAATGAGCGGAACTCGCCTACGGCCGGCGGGATGTCCCTGAGCGCCTGCTGCAGTGACAGCACCAGTTCCTGCAGCTGCTGTTCGTCTTGCTGCAACTGCGCCAGCTCACTGCTCTTGCCTTGCATGGCATCCTGCAACTTCGCCAGCACCCGTGAACGTTCCGTCTTTTCCCCGGCAAGCAGCCGGGATTGTGTACGCTGCGCTTCAAGCAAGGTATCAAGCTGCTGCTGTTGCGCGATGATGTTCTGTTCGGTTGCCGCCAGGCCGGCAAGTGTATCCCGCAGTTGCTGCAGGCGATAACTGCGTGCCCTGGCGAAATAACTGTGGTAGGCCAGTATGCGGCTGACTGTTGCCGGATCTTCCTGGTTGAGTAGCAGCTTTACCTGTTCCTGCCGGCCTGCCAGGTAGGCGCTGCGTAAATCACGCACCAGCTGCAAGCGCATCTCCTGCAGTAAGGCTTGCTGTTGTTTGCGTTCCCCTTCAAGGGTCTGCATACGTGACTGCATACGTGACTGCTCCTGCCGCAGGCGTCGTAGTTCGGCCGAGGATTTGCCGATGGCTGTTTCCGCTGCCTTCAGTTCGCGCTGCAAGGCAGCCTGCTTGCCGCGCATGACACCGAGTTCGTCCTGTATGTCGCTGATGCGATCACGCAGTTGCTGCAGGCGCGCCGCCTGTTCACCAGCCTCATCAGCATGGCTGCTGCTGCCGGCACACACCAGCACAATCAGCAGCAAGGCAGGAAAACGGTTATATAACCTGGTGAATGTAAACGTAATGCAGGTGTGCACGGTCAGCCGTGCAGTTCGACATTGTTCACCGAAGCGGTGACATCGCCACTGGTGGGCAAAATCTCGACCAGCGGGGTGCCGGTCATTTCCGGCGGGATCTCCATATTCATAAGGTGCAACATGCTGGGTGCGATATCACTCAGGGAGCCGTGCTCGGCCATCCGGGCAGGCCTGCCGACATAGATCAGTGGTACAAGATTGGTCGTGTGTGCGGTATGCACCTGACCGGTATCGCCACTCTGCATCAGCTCGGCGTTGCCGTGATCAGCCGTGATCAGCATCTCGCCACGTACCTCGCGCATCGCCTTCACCACCCGGCCAAGGCAGGCGTCGACGGCCTCGATTGCCTTGACGGCCGCATCGAACTTGCCGGTATGACCGACCATGTCGGGATTGGCATAGTTGCAGATGATGGCATCGTATTTGCCACTCTCGATAGCAGCGACCAGTTTGTCAGTCAACTCGGGGGCACTCATTTCCGGTTGCAGGTCATAGGTCGCGACCATGGGCGACTTGACCAGGATGCGCTCCTCGCCCTCAAAGGGAGTCTCCTCACCGCCGTTGAAGAAGAAAGTCACGTGCGCATATTTCTCGGTCTCTGCCAGTCGCAGCTGCCGCAGGCCGAAGGAGGAAATGTATTCGCTGAAGACGTTATGCAGACGGTCCGGCGGGAACGCCACGGGTACATCAAAGTCCTTGTTGTACTCCGTCAGGCTGACAAAGCTGCCAAGCTTCGGCACATATTCACGGCTAAAGCCGTCAAAGTCGGGTTCGATAAACGGACGCGTGATCTGCCGCGCCCGGTCGGAGCGGTAGTTCATGAAGACAATGACATCGCCATCCTCGACCCGCACCGCCTGTTTACCGGCAGGGACGATGCGTGTCGCCTGCACGAACTCGTCACCCTCGTCACGGGCATAGGCCATGGACAGTGCAGTCTGTACGTCAGCGGCTTCAAATTCCGCCTTGCCCCGGGTGATCAGGTCATAAGCTGCCTGGATACGCGGCCAGCGGTGATCCCGGTCCATGGCGTAATAACGACCGATGATCGTGGCAATGCGGCCATTGCCCGCCTTGCTGAAAACTTCCTCCATTGCCTGCAGGGAAGCGCGCGCCGAGCGCGGTGGTGTATCGCGGCCATCCAGGAAGGCATGCAGGTATATCTCTTCCGCACCACGCTCGGCCGCCAGTTTGACCATGGCATGAATATGGTCCTCGTGACTGTGCACACCACCCGGCGACAGCAGGCCAATGATATGCAGGGCCTTGCCGTTTTCGGTGGCCTGGTCGACGGCGTCCGTCAGCGTGCGGTTGGTAAAAAACGAACCGGTCTTGATGGCGCGACTGACACGGGTGAATTCCTGGTAAACCACGCGGCCGGAGCCCAGATTGAGGTGGCCGACCTCGGAATTGCCCATCTGGCCGGCTGGCAGACCCACGGCCGCGCCGGAAGTACGAATCAGGGTATGCGGATAAACGGACCACAGGCCGTCCCAGACCGGTTTATTTGCCGCAGCAATGGCATTGTGCGGTGTTGACTCGCTATAGCCCCAGCCGTCCAGAATGACCAGCAGCATAGGTCGTCCCGGCGGTAATTTCTGGCTATCTCGCGGTTGTTTCTCTGGCATAGTATGGAATGAGTCTAATTCATGTCACGACCTAAATCCAGGTTTGCAGTGGGTTCGCATGACAAACCGGATCATACGGGAATCGCACCACGGACCGTGGTATTTTCAGTGGCCGGAACGGTTTATTATTGTATAATGTTTTAGTAATGAATGCAGTAGCATAACGACCAAATGCGTCATAAAAGGACAAGTTAATGGCAGTGACCACCGAATCCCTGATTTCCCGAGACGAAGACATTGAACGGGCCTCTCGTTCACTGAAGGCCATGTCACACCCGCTGCGTCTCAAGATCCTTTGTACGCTGGGCGACCAGGAAGTCAGCGTGCAGGACATTGTCGAGAGTGTCGGCACCTCGCAGAGCAATATTTCCCAGCACCTGGCCATTCTGCGCGACAAGGGCATTCTGGCATCGCGCAAGGACGCCAACCGCGTGTATTACCGTGTCGGTGACAGCCGCACACTGCGCCTGATCAGCATGATGCGTGAAGTGTTCTGCCCGCATGGCGGCTAGCCAATCCTGAGTTATAGTAGCCGTTACCACACGGGCAACTTGACAGACACCACACATGGATATCGCCCAGCTGACCGAGTTCATCGGCAACCACCCGTTGCTGGTTCTGGCCGCGTTCGCGCTGCTTGCCATGCTGGTCGGCGGTGAACTGAAACGTCACCTGAGCGGTGTGAAGGTTGTTGGTCCGGCCGAGGCCACCCGTTTGCTGAATCATGAAAATGCCATCATGGTCGACATGCGCAGCGACAAGGATTACCGTGACGGCCATATCGTCAACGCCTTGCACGTACCGTCTGACAACAACGACATATCCGCGCAACTCAACAAGTACCGCGACCGTCCGCTTATCGTCTACTGTCGCAGTGGCCAGCAATCGATACCGGTGTGCGGCCAGTTGCGCAAGCAGGGATTTGAACAGGTCTATAACCTGAAAGGCGGCGTACTTGGCTGGCAACAGGCGGATCTGCCGATCAGCACGGGTAAATAGGCTGGACGGCTACCCACACAGTCGACGCTGATATTCATCAAACACGTTACGGGGAAATACATCATGGCAGAAGAAGAAACAGATGCCGGCCAGAATGATGAAGACCAAAAAATCATCGGGATACAAAAGATCTACATGAAGGATGTTTCCTTTGAAACGCCCAACTCCCCGGAAATATTCACACTGGAATGGCAGCCGACCCTGAGTATCGATGTCGATAGCAATGCCGCTGCGCTCAAAGACGACTTGTATGAAGTCGTACTTTCATTGACAGCAACAGTAAAGGTGGATGACAAGGTCGCCTTTCTTGTCGAGGTACAGCAAGCAGGTATTTTCCTGATGCAGGGTGTCAAGCCCGCCGAATTGCAGCAAATGCATAATGTTTTCTGTTTACGAACTCTCTATCCCTATGCCGCATCAACAGTTGCTGATCTTGTGACCAAGGGTGGTTTCCCGCAACTGGTACCACAGCCAATGAACTTTCGGGCCATGTACCAGCAACGCATGGAAGCCGCACGGCAGGCACAGGCGGCGGAAGCCGAGTAATACACACCTGCCTGTTGCAGATGATCGCCGGAGTGTCTCTGCATGAGCAGTGATTCCATAACGGTCCTTGGTGCCGGCTCCTGGGGCACGGCACTGGCTATTCGACTGGCCACCAATCACAACCCCACCTGTCTCTGGGGCCATGAGCCGGCATTCATGGCGACACTGCAAGATGACCGGGAAAACCGGCAATACCTGCCAGGCCATGCCTTTCCCGATAACCTGCACATCGAGGCCGGGCTGGCACGCGCAGTCGGCCAGAGCCGTGACCTGCTGCTGGTCGTACCCAGCCACGCCCTGCGCGAGGTGCTGCGACAGGCAGCGCCGGCCTTTACCGTCAGCACCCGCATTGCCTGGGCCACCAAGGGCCTGGAGACCGGCAGCGGCAAGTTCATGTCGGAAGTCATCGAAGAGGAACTCGGCAATCGTTACCCGACCGCGGTGCTGTCCGGACCGACATTTGCAAAAGAAGTGGCTGCCGGCCTGCCGACAGCCCTGACGGTTGCCTCCAACAACCCGCCCTTTGCCAACGACATGGCCGCCCGCCTGCACGGTGAGGTCATGCGTGTCTATACCAGCGACGATGTCATCGGTGTGCAGCTGGGTGGCACGGTCAAGAACGTGCTGGCGATTGCCGCCGGCATTACGGACGGTCTCAAGCTCGGCGCCAACAGCCGCGCCGCACTCATCACCCGCGGTCTTGCCGAAATCATCCGCCTTGGTGACGCCATGGGGGCACGACGTGAAACGCTGATGGGACTGGCTGGTGTTGGCGACCTGATTCTTACCTGTACCGATGACCAGTCACGCAATCGCCGGCTGGGGCTGGCTCTCGGTCGTGGCATACCGCTGGAAGTCGCGGTAAAGGAGATTGGCCAGGTCGTGGAAGGCTTCAATACGGCCCGTGAGGTCGTGCAGCTGGCCAGGCAATACAAGGTCGAGATGCCGATCTCCGAGCAGGTCTATCGCCTGCTGTACGAAGACCTGCCGGCTGCGGACGCCGTCCACAATCTGCTGGCGCGTGGCATCAAGTCGGAAACGCCCTAGTACTCTTTCAAGATGATATTGCCGGGTTCAGTTGGTCTGTCAGTGTTCAGGGCAAGGCGCGCCTCGCAGGGAATGGCCATAGTCCTTTCCAAGAG
>JBDLJX010000110.1:0-8248 GCA_039714155.1 Pseudomonadota bacterium
ATGGTGGCCAGGGACAGAATCGAACTGCCGACACGGGGATTTTCAGTCCCCTGCTCTACCAACTGAGCTACCTGGCCGTATTTGAGTGTGAGCGGCGTATTAAACCGGGAGCAGGGCGATGAGTCAAGATATCGGCTAAGCCGCTCCACCGGCAAGCGGCTCCTGCTACGCCTCCTTACCATATTGACTGGCATAGTATTTCCGGTATTCGCCGCTGCGGACACGATCACACCAGTCACGGTTGCCCAGGTACCAGCGGATGGTGCGTTCGATCCCGGACTCGAAGTCATGCCGTGGCGCCCAGCCCAGTTCCTGCTGCATGCGGCTGGCATCAATGGCATAACGACGATCATGACCCGGACGGTCGGTGACGAAGGTTATCTGTTCCCGGTAAGAGACGCTACCGGGCAGCAGTTCATCCAGCCGGTCACAGACCAGATTGACGATATCAATATTCTGCCACTCGTTAATGCCACCAATATTGTAAACCTCGCCAGGCGTGCCACTGTCAATAACCACATCAATACCGCGGCAGTGGTCATCAACATATAACCAGTCACGGATATTTTTGCCATCGCCGTAGACCGGGATCGGCTTGCCCTCGAGCGCGTTCAGGATGGTCAGCGGTATCAGTTTTTCCGGGAACTGGTATGGACCGTAGTTGTTGGAGCAGTTGGTCGTCAGCACCGGCATGCCATAGGTGTGGTGCCAGGCGCGCACCAGGTAATCGGATGCTGCCTTGGAGGCCGAGTAGGGACTGTTGGGTGCATAGGTGTGACTTTCGGTAAATGCAGGTGCATCCGCATCCAGGCTACCATAGACCTCGTCAGTGGAGACATGCAGAAAACGCTGCTCGCCGGAAAAGTCACCCCAGGCCGCTTTTGCCGCTTCCAGCAGGGTAAACGTGCCATGTACATTCGTCTTTATGAAAGCCTCGGGGCCGAGAATGGAACGATCGACATGTGATTCAGCGGCAAAATGCACAACGGTGTCGATGCCTTCCTCTGCAAACAGCTTGTCCAGGCAATCGCGATCGGTAATGTCGCCACGCACAAAGAGATAGGAAGACTGTGGCTCAATATCCCCGAGATTTTCAGGATTACCGGCATAGGTCAGCGCATCGAGGTTCACCAGCCGGTCTTCAGGATGCTGCTCAAGCCAGTAATGGACAAAGTTGGAACCGATAAAGCCGGCCCCGCCGGTTATCAGGATTTTTCGCATTGATAAAGCTCTCTTAGCATGGCTACCAGACTGTCACGCCAGCCCGGTATCGGCATGTCAAATTGTGCCTGTATTTTTCCGGTATCCAGTACCGAATACGACGGCCTCGTGGCAGGTGTCGGGTATTCAGCTGTGGTGATTGGTTCTACAACTTCCGTCCGGATATCAAAGCCGATGGCTGCGGCCTCAGACAGGATGGCTCTGGCAAATCCGTACCAGGAGACGCTGCCTGCGCTGGTGTAATGATAAATCCCCGTGGCATCGGCCTGCACCAGCGCCACTATCGCCAGCGCGATGTCCCGCGCCCATGTCGGGGACCCGACCTGGTCATCGACAACCCGCAGTGGCTTGCCTTCGCCGGCAACCCGCAACATGGTCTTGACGAAATTGTGGCCATTCACACCGTACACCCAGGCGGTTCGCAGGATCACCGCAGCAGGCAAGGCGGCGCTTACCGACTGTTCCCCCTCCAGTTTGCTGTGGCCGTAAATACTGAGCGGGTTGGTTGAATCATCTTCCTTGTAGGGATGCGACTGCTTGCCATCGAACACAAAATCAGTCGACACATGCAGCAATTTACCGCCACAGGCGGCAACGGCCTCTGCCAGCGCACCGGCACTGTCTCGATTAATGGTAAACGCCTGCTCAACCTCGGTCTCTGCCATGTCGACGCGGGTATAAGCGGCACAATTGATTACCCAGTCCGCTGCTTCGGCCCTGATCCGCTCTGTTACCGACACTCGCTGCATCAGGTCCAGTTCCTGACGCCCGGGTGTCAGCACCGCGTGTCCGAGTCGTGCAAATTCCCTGGCGACTTCGCGGCCTACCTGGCCGGTCGAACCGGTTACCAGTATACGCATTAGTTACCTTCGTAACCGGGCAGTGACTGGCTGTCACGCAACAATGGAAAATCCCGGTCCTTGTCTGACAACAGGTAATCCATATCCGGCCAGTCGATAGCGATATCCGGATCGTTCCAGGCAATGCCGTATTCATCACCCGGGGCATAAAAGTCGGTGCACTTGTATAAAAAGTCGGCCTGTTCGCTCAGCGCACAAAAGCCATGTGCAAAACCGGGCGGTACGTACAGTTGTTGCTGGTTTTCTGCAGACAGGGTGATTCCAACCCACTGCCCGAAATGCGGCGAACCCTTGCGGATATCCACCGCAACATCAAACACCTCACCGCTTACAACGCGGATCAGTTTGCCCTGGGGGTGTTCGAGTTGGTAATGCAAACCGCGCAGTACACCGTGCGTGGAACGCGACTGATTGTCCTGGACAAACCGTTCGGGAATTCCGTACGCGGCATATTTGCATGCATGAAAACTTTCCATGAAGAAGCCGCGTGCATCGGGGAATACATCCGGTTCGATCAACAAGATCTCCGGATGACCGGTAGCAGTAACTTGCATCAGGGCAGATCACCCCCGCGCAATACGTCCAGCAGATACTGGCCATAACCGCTGTTTTTCAGGGCCTCGGCATGTGCCTCGAGCTGCTTTGCGGTGATATAACCCATACGCCAGGCGATTTCCTCGATGCAGGATACTTTCAACCCCTGCCGCTGTTCGATGGCCTCGATAAAGGTCGCCGCCTGCAGCAGGGCTTCATGCGTGCCGGTATCCAGCCAGGCCGTACCACGACCCAGCAACTCGACCGTCAGTTCTCCCTGCTCGAGATAGGCCTTGTTGACATCGGTGATCTCCAGCTCGCCACGCGCCGATCGCTCCAGCCCTGCGGCAATATCGACCACCCTGGCGTCATAGAAATACAGCCCGGTAACCGCATGATTCGAGCGTGGCCGGGCCGGTTTTTCCTCGATACTGAGCACCTGGCCATCGCGGTCGAACTCCACCACACCGTAACGTTCGGGATCACGCACGCGGTAGGCAAACACCCTGGCGCCGGCTGTCAGTGTGGCGGCCTGCTGCAGCACTGTGGCCAGACCATGGCCATAGAAGATGTTATCGCCCAGCACCAGACAGCAAGGCTGGCCATTAATAAAGTCCCTGCCGATCAGAAAGGCCTCGGCAAGACCGCCCGGCTCGGACTGTTCGGCATACTGCAACTCGATCCCGAACTGGCTGCCGTCGCCCAGCAAGCCCTGGAAACTGGACAGGTCCTGTGGTGTCGAGATCACCAGTATCTCGCGGATACCGGCCAGCATCAGGATTGACAGCGGATAGTAGATCAACGGCTTGTCATACACCGGCATCAGTTGCTTGCTGACCGCGCGTGTCAGGGGATATAGCCGCGTGCCACTGCCACCGGCGAGAATAATACCTTTCATTTACACATTCCTGATCAACCAGAGGAATATGGGATTCACGTCAGACAGTTCAATCATCGCCTGTTTGCCGTTTAGTCTTTAGTGAAATATCCGGCTATTTTACCGAATCCGGCGCCACAAACCCGCCCGGCAGTGCCGCCTCGTCGCCGCTAAAGAAAAACTTTTCCATTTCTTCCTCGAGGAACTTGCGCGCCTTGGGATCAACCGGAGTAATCCGGTGCTCGTTGATGAGGATGGTCTGGCGGCCCAGCCACTGCTGCCAGGCCTCTTTTGATACATTCTCGAATATCCGCTGCCCCAGTTCGCCGGGGTAGGTCGGGGCATCCAGCCCTTCTGCCTGCTTGCCAAGTTTTACACACTGCACCATACGGGTCATTGTCTCACCTCGTTGACTGTTGTTCATTGAATCGTTGCAGTAACTGCGCAACGGGTGCCGCCAGCCCCCGCTCCTGTCCGGCATCCGTTTTATACCAGAGCCACCCCGGTGCATCCATGACAGCATGTGCCTGTGCTCCGGCCCGTACCAGTACTGGCTGCATGTCGAGCCGGAAGTGACTGAAGGTATGCTCATGCACCGGCCACTCGTCCACGACTTCTGCCGTCATACCAAGCCGGTTGGCACACCAGTCCTCAATCACATCTTCGGCACCCAGCTCGGGCAAGCTCCAGAGCCCGCCCCAGATGCCACTCGGTGGACGCCGCTCGAGCAGCACCTCGTTATCCTCGTTATACAACAGCAGCAAGCGCGTTTCACGTACCGGCAGTGGCTTGCGCGGTCGCGGTGACGGAAACTCCGCCTGCCGGCCGTCCAGGCGTGCGCGGCAGTCTGTCGCCAGTGGGCACAACTCACAATCCGGCCGGCCACGGCGGCAGAGCGTCGCGCCGAGGTCCATGATGGCCTGGGTATACTCCGCCACCCGTTGCACCGGTGTGTGTTGTTCGGCCAGCATCCACAATTGTTTTTGCACGGCTGTCTTTCCCGGCCAGCCGTCGACGGCATGAAAACGCGCCAGTACGCGCTTGACATTGCCGTCGAGAATCGGGTGACGCTGGTGACGGGACAGCGTCAGTATCGCCCCGGCCGTGGAGCGGCCAATGCCGGGCAGTGCCAGCACCTCATCCAGCGCTTCCGGGAATACACCATTATATTGATCACGGATCATCACGGCGGCCGCATACAGGTGCCGGGCACGAGCGTAATACCCAAGCCCCGTCCACTGATGCAACACCTGGTCGATAGCGGCCGCCGCCAGCCCCTCTACATCGGGAAAGCGTTGCATGAAGCGCATGTAATAGGGAATCACGGTCGACACCCGGGTCTGCTGCAGCATGATCTCGGAAACCCACACCCGGTATGGTGTCGGATCCTGCTGCCACGGCAGGTCGTTGCGGCCATGGTCCCCGTACCAGGCGAGCAGGCGCTCGCTGAAGCCCGCGTCAGTCCTGCCGCTCATGTTCGTCTGACAGCAACTCAATATACATGGAGGTTTCCATCATCTCCCTGATCAGGGTGCGCTCAATCAACCACGGACCAATAACGGCCGGCACCCAGAAATCCGGCTCGAATGCCTGGGTAAAATACAGCTCGGTCTCATCTCCCTGCCTGGTTAATCGCCATTGCGCCAGGCCGTATTTGAAATCACTGACCTCGGGCAGGGTCACGGCGGTGATCAGTGACTCATCCACCTGCTCGACATCCTGGACCTGCCTGATCCGCTTGCAGAAAATCAGGATACACAGCCGGAGCACCGTTTCGATACGGTGCTTCCGTGGCGATATCGCCAGCAGGATGCTGCTCTCCACGATCGACGGGTTGATCGAAGCCAGATTGGTGTAATCGGTAATCGCCTGATAGACCTGTGGGCGCGGTGCCGCAATACGCGCGGTAATCGCTACACGGTAATGATCGTCGGTCAGCTCCACCTGCGAATCCAGCACCTCGCCGGCGCTGGCCAGCAGCGGCAAGAACAGGACACAGAAGACAATACGCCGCATCGGCGTCGACCTTATTTAAACAGCCCCTTCAGCAGCTGGTCATCGAGCTTGTCTTTCAGCAGGTCCCGGCTTTTTTTCTCAATCTCCTTTTTCGCTTTCTTCTTGACCACGTCACCGACCGCCGCACCGAGGTCCGGTTTCCAGGTCGGCTTGCTGAATGTCCCGCCGATACGAATCGGGATGGCGACCCCCTTAAGTTCCGACAACGCCTTGCCACCCTCCCCCTCGAGCGTACCGACAATCTTGGTAGTCAGTTCATAGTTAATGGTCTCCTCCGGCAGGCTGACCTTGCCCTTGCCGGTTACACGCAACAACGGCGACTTCATCAACAGGTCCTTGTTCTTCACCATACCATCCTTGACCCTGGCCGTACCACGCAACTCGGCGAAGTCGGTCTGGTTCGGTTCACTGGTCGCCGGCGCCGGCTTGCCCTGCAGTTTGGCCTGCGCATCGCGTATCAGCGAGGCGATGTTGACCCCCTTGACTGCGCCCTCGGTAAACGCAAACAACACATCGCCGTTCAGTGTGCGCTTCATGGCCTCCGGTGTATTGCCACTGGTAGTAAGCTTCGCCGTCAGATCGCCCTTGCCAAGCACCGTGTCCTCACCGGTCAGGTCCCTGAGCAGTGGCCCGGCCTGGATGCCCGACATGCGTTCATTCATCGATATACGCGGTGTGTCCTTGCGGGCATCGATGCTGATATCGCCCTGGTATTCACCCTGGTACATCAATGCACTGGCTGGATGGACACGCAACAGGCCATCCTTTGCCCTGACCTTCATTTCGATATTTGTCGAGCGCAGGTTGTAGGCCTTCAGGCTGCCCAGAGTCAGTGTGCCATCCAGATTCAGGCCGCGCAGCGTCTCGACCGGCAACATGCCGGCACCGCCACCGGCAGCGGTGGCCGGTGTCGCTGCAGGCGCCGCTGCTGTTTCGGATGGTGGCGGCAGGTAACGGTCCAGGTCGATGCTGTCGATCTGCAAGCTGAAGGCAATGGCCGGCGACGCGAAATGTTCAACCCGGCTGCTGCCTTCCAGCCGCGTGTCATCCAGGTGTACGGTCATCGAGGTTGCCGCAAAGTGACGGTTGGATGCATCCCATTGCAGGCTGGCATCGGCCTTGCCAAGTACGGTGCTGTCGGATGTTTGCGGGATGTCCTGCCCCAGCGCCGCCATGAGATCGCGCGGCACAAATTCCGCGATCCTGACATCCCCCTTGAACTGCGGAGTGTCGCCGGAAATACCGGTACCGGATGCCTGGCCAGTGATCTTCAGTCCCAGCATTTCCAGCACTATGGCCGGTAACTCCAGGGTTTGCTGCTCAAGGTCAATGCTGATATCGGAGGCCAGTGTCAGTGCCTGGCGCCCGGCAGGAATGCTGTCACCGGCCATATCCAGCAAAAGATGGCTGTCACTGATACTGAATGCCTGCAGGGACGGCGCAATCAGGATAGCGCCGGTCAGTGCAAAGCTGCCGTTGATGGCTGGCTGGGACGCCGCTACGCTGAACGACAGATCAAGATCAAATGCCTCACCCGGTTCGATGGCGCCGGTGATAAAGGCGAGATCCTGAATTTCGTAACGGCTTTCTGTTGCCCGGTCATCCCAGACCAGCTGAGCGTCGGTTACCTTGACGCCACCAATGGCCAGCCCGCCAAGCAGCTCACCACCGTTGTCATCCCTGTCATCTGCCCTGTCATCCGGCGTACTGTCCTCCGACGCCGCCATCAGGTCATCCCAGTTGGTGGTACCATCAGCCGCCTTGGCCAGGTTGAGCCGCAGGCCGGTCAACCTGACGGTATCCATTTCCAGTTCCTTGCGCAGCAATGGCAAAAGCTTGACGCGTACCTGTACCGCCTGCATGCGCGCCATCGGCTGATCGCCAAAGCCGGCGGCATTGCTCAATTGCGTTGGCCCGATATCCAGGCCCAGCCACGGGAACACGGACAATCGCATATCGCCTTCAATCATCAATATCCGGCCGGTGTGTTCCTCGACCGTGCTGGCGATCTGTTGTTTGTAATCATTGGGGTCAATGATGAATGGCAGGGCAATGGCCAGTATCACGACCAGCCCGACGATGAGTGCGAGAAAAGACAGGATGAATTTCAATAGCTTGCCCATTAGTTATTCCTTGTATCGCCACTGGTAAAATAATACGCATAGTATAGTGACTCGCCCCCGGCATTCCTATTGCTCTGGCATTTCAGCAGACAGAAAAAAAGGGCGTGCGGTAAAACCGCACACCCTTTCCTGCGTTACGCCCTGTATCTGCCGGTACAGGTGTAAACGTTTGTGACTGCTCAGGCGCCGGTATTAACCCTGGCCTGGCTGGTACGCTCCAGACGACGGGCCTTGAAACGCTCCTCGGCTTCCGCGCGACGTTGCTCGGCGGCCTTGCGTGACTCTTCCCTGCGCGCCTCGGCTTCCTTCAGGTAGGCATCACGCTCGGCGTCGATAGAAGCACGGTCGAACGCCGGAGCCCCACGGTACTGCATGGACTCCTGGATGTTCTTCTGCATCTCGGCTTGCATCTCCTGCATACGCGTATGCATTTCCTGCATGTCGGCATTGCGCTGCTCGATCATGTCGCGCTCCATTTCGGCAATCGGGTTCGGATTGTTGGCATAGAACTCGGCAGCCTTGGCCTGCTGATCAGCAATGGCCTGCTTCTGCTCATCGGTCATCTCAACTGCCGGTGCAACCGGAACGCCATAACCGTAAGGGGCATAACCGTAACC
>JBDLJX010000111.1:0-7907 GCA_039714155.1 Pseudomonadota bacterium
CCCGGCAGGCCAAGCAGCAGCCAGCCACTCATATCCGATGCACCGGCACTCAATGCTGCTGTCCAACTGCCCAGCCGCCGGCCACCGAGAATGAAGTCACCCAGATCCCTGGTCCTTGTATAAGCCGCCCAGCCTATGGCGAACAGCAGCAACAGGTATACAAAAAATGTAAGCGATATAACTATCTGGTCAGTACTCACGGTTACGTCCGTTATCCCATTCACGTTCGAAGTGCATCAAGTGTAGGACGATTCTATCCCAGGTCGCCCGCAGCGCACGGGCACAACTGATCAAAAAAGTCTCCGAAGTGGGCCTGCTCACCTGCCCGCACTGCGGCGGTGAGATGCGGATCCTTTCGGTCATTGAGGAAGCCCCGGTGATTGCAGTAAGCGGTAAGGCCGAGATGTCACACATAACGAAACCCGCCAGACTGGAAGGTTTCGTCTGGATATCCAGATAAAGATGGCGGTAACAAACGGTTCTCATTTGTCACCGCCATCTTTTCATCGCTATCGAATTTTCGTAATTTGAAAATCGACCGTGACTTTTACACTGAAGGTGTTGTTGATAAGGCAGAGGGATAGATGATGAAAGCATTTAACCAAATATATCGACGTGACTGGATTACTCGACTGCTTTAGAAAATGGGGTTGAATGGCACGCCAAACATATTGTAATCGTAGTCCCCTTGATTATCTGTGTGCCCTACGACCAGCAACTTCAGAGATGGCCGGACATTGAGGAGTTTTGAAATCTCTGTCAGTGTGGGAGAAGACTCCGTCTTGATCTCAGCACTGTTGGTGTCGAAATAAACACCATAGATGGCGATATGGCCGGTCGCGTCAATGCCCTTGGCCATGGCCTCAGATTCGATTATCTCCACCAGGGTAACGGGTTGCTTGCTTAATTTGCTGAATCCGGCGTCGAAAGCGCCCAGTACCGAGACATGTACCGTTCTGTCACCAACCGTGCCTTTTGCCGCCAGGTAGCGCAGTTTCTGTGGAATATCAAAAGCGGATCCACTGGTTTTTGTGCTGAGAATTCGCTGTTCCCTCTCTTTGTAAAAAACCCAGTGAAACAGGTGACCACAGTCCTTGCCGCCACAGGTGTACAGTATTTCGAAACCTGCGGACTCCAATGCAGACTGGTAATTACGCAGGATTTCCAGGGTCGAACGTTCTTTCGGTCCACGATACAGCGTCCTGGTTACCCTGCCTTCCAGCGAGATCTTCTCCGATGGCACACGCTGGCTTTCTGAATTCTGCACTACCGGACCCACGGGAAGCGTGTAACTGTCAAAATCCAGCACCTGCTGTCCATCGATGAATGAACCGGTGTATCGGCTCACCAAAGGATGGTCGGCCGTACCAGGGGAGTCCTGCTCCTGTGCCAGGGCGTTAGTCGCAACGGCAGGAAGCAGGAGAAGCAAAACGAGACTGAACAACTTTTGGAGGTGCATTTGAATGGCTCCTTTTTCAGAAAATATCGATATGTGGGTAGACGCAGACGGCCTCACCTTTTACCGTAACACTCCGTCGTCCCTCTCTTCCATCGCTTGTGTCGAAGGTCTGGAACTCGAAAAGGACGGGGTTAATTTTTTATGATGGTTTATTATGGGTTGCCGAAGGACTGCTTACGGCAGGGGCTACTCACCAGGCCACAACCGGACCTTTAGCACAATCAAAAACGGCGACCGAAGCCGCCGCAGGGTGTGTAGTGGCCAGGGAGATTAATGAACCTGGGGAATGTTCATTGCCACTGTCTGATACGATATATGTGATCAGTACCTTTGCATATTGTCCTTAAGTACAAACGTACAAAGGAAACCTCACCACAAAGATGGGGCTCAGCGAATCACAATCTCATTAACCTACTCGGCCTGTATGTTGTTTATACGCCGGTCCGGGATCTTCCTGCGACATTCCTTTATTGTTGCCCCGTTACTGTCCTTGAATGGAACCCCGGACATTTCACTGTTATCCCGCCTGTCTCCAAACTGGAACCGCTTATTTCTCATCGTTCCTGCTTTTTCGGCTTTAATGCGCTCATATATTTCTTCTCGGTGCACAGCCACCTCTTTTGGTGCATTAATACCGATTCTTACTTGATTACCCTTAACACCAATCACAGTCACCGTCACATCATCGCCGATCATCAGTGTCTCACCCGCTCTTCTTGTAAGTATTAACATGCCCCACCTCCTTGGTTAAGTCCATGTCCTTTCCAGGAAACATTATTATCAGTGTAGACGAAAATATTTGTCTGGCTTGTTTTGGACCTGATATATTATTCTGAAGTGGACTGTACTTAAGGCCAAGATAAATATAAGAAGTAGACCATTAGCATTTTATAATGCCGGGTGTGGGTGAATAATTTCCTGGAGGAAATAAGATCACTACTCACTGTGAGAAGGTAGTTAGTTCACGCGGTGTAACAGAAGACAGTCAGGCAAACGAACTCGCAATCGTCTGCATCGGAAGAAACAACCGCAATTCATGATCTGGTAAGGCAAGAAAGTCATAGTGCTGGTAAAAAGTGCGGGACCGATCGTCCTTGGCGTCGACAACAATGGCGAAGGAAGCCACGTCCGCTGTTGCCCGAAACGCACGCCTGAGTGCGTCTATTAGCAGCACTGCTCTGTATCCCCTCCCCTGGTAGCGGGCATCAACGGCCAGCCTGCCAAGGAGCATGGCGGGCACGTTTGGATAACCGGGAAGCTTGTTCGCTGTTTTCTCCGGCAGGTCGTCAAGCAGGATGCTGGTCGCCGACAAGCTGTAATAGCCAACAACCATGCTGTCGCCCTCCTCAACCAGTACAAAGGACGCCGATATCTGCTTCCTGGCCTCCTGGGACGCGCGCGCTTTGATATAGCTGTCCAGTTCAACATAGCCACAAGAAAAAGCCGCTCGATGATGTTTCCTGGCGAGCGGCTCTATCGTGATGGGCGTAAGCGGCGGGGCTTTTTTTACGGCCACTCAGCTATCCATCAGGGATTTGTTACGGGCAGCAGCACGTTTCAGCCGAAAAGACTGCCACATGCGCCAACAAGCCACTGTTATTTGGCCCTTTTCTTACACATAAGCTCAATACGCTCATTACCCTCCCCCATAATTTCCTCCCAAGAGTAAAAGATCAGGGAAGGATTCTATATTTCCGGGAACTGGTAACCACTTACATTGAATCCAGAACCTTCCTGGATCCCTTGTGCCCCTGCTCCGCCGCTTTAGTGAACCATTTCCTGGCCTCTTCACGGTCCTGCTTTGCGCCCATTCCCTTCAGATACATGTTTCCCAGATTAAACTGAGCCTGGGCATGTCCGCGCTCCGCGGCCTTGCGAAACCACTTTAGTGCCTCTCCGTAATCCTGACTGACGCCCTGGCCTTTCCGATACATGAGGCCAAGATTGTTCTGCGCGCTCGTGTGACCGTGTTTAGCCGCCTTCTGGTACCACTTTGCCGCTTCACTGTAATTCTGCTTGATGCCGTTACCCCTGGCATAACGCAAACCCATGCTGTACTCGGCGGGCGGATATCCTTTCTCTGCGGACTTGCGGTGCCATTTAACCGACTCCGTATAGTTCTTCTTGTTTCCCTTGCCGGTAAAATAGCTGAGACCCAGATTATGCTGGGCAACCGTATCTCCTTTCGCCGCGGCCAGTCGAAACCACTCGGTGGACATTTCAGTGTTCTTCTCGACGCCTTTACCCGACTTGTACATGTTCCCCAGATGAACCATCGCCTGGGTGTCGCCCGCGCCGGCAGCATCCTCGAGCCATTTCAGACCTTCTGCCTCGTCCTTGTCCACGCCCATCCCACTGGCGTACATCATGGCAATATTGATCTTGGCCTTGGTATCGCCCTGCTCCGCCGCTTTCCGGTACCACCGCATGGCCTCGCCATAGTCCTTGTCGACACCCTTGCCAGTGCGGTAGAGATTACCCAGGTTCGTCTGCGCTTTTTTATGCCCCTGTTGGGCGGCCTTGCGGTACCAATCGGCGGCCTTGTCGAGGTCCCGCTTGACACCTTTTCCCGCTTCGTACCTCTGACCCAGTCTGAACTGGCTGGCCTGATCTCCCTGCTCGGCAGATTTCCTGATCTCTTCGATGGCGTCAGCATACAGGGTTGGAACTGCGGCAGAGGCAAGCAGGATAAACAGAAGTGTAGCAAGCAGTTTTCTCATAATAGCTTCACTGAGGTTTTGCGGATTTTGTGGGTTTATATCATACCCATCCCGGGTGGGGTTACTCCTGGTAACAATGTCCCGGGACAGGACTTCTACAAGGCGATGGTGAAGATAGCCGGTTCGGAAGCCCACTGGCGCTGGATGCGGAAGGAAATGATCGAGCAGAAACGCGGGTCGAAACTGCTCTACAGTCAGGCGCTTGATTCCAGCCACCGGCAATGCAACTATCCCTGAATCATCAACCCGGACAGACAACATGACCCAGACATACAATACACCCCAGGAAGCTGAAGACGCTTTTTACGATGCACTGGATGAAGGCGACCTGAACCAGCTGCTTTCCGTTTGGGCGGAATCCGATGACATCTGTTGTCTGTTGCCCATGCACCCTATGATCCAGAGCCGCCAGGGCGTGGCGGATGTATTTACCCACCTGTTCTCCCAGGGTCATGGCGTGTCACTGGCAATCGCACACCTGGGCTGGATTGAAACGGATGATATAGCCATCCACCAGGTAGAGGAAACTATCCTGGCCCCACCATCCGATACGCCACCGCCGCCACCATTTTACGGCACCAACATTTACCGGAAAGACAAAACCGGCTGGCGATTGATCGTCCACCAGAATGCA
Source organism: Pseudomonadota bacterium (assembly GCA_039714155.1). Lineage (GTDB taxonomy): Bacteria > Pseudomonadota > Gammaproteobacteria > UBA9214 > UBA9214 > SZUA-186. The sequence goes on from JBDLJX010000111.1 coordinate 4,814, forward strand.
CCGACACCACCACCCCCGTCGCCGTAGTTTGTAATGCCTGAATAAACCCAATCATTGCAAGAATTCTTGCTGTGGGAGCGGCGTCTCGCCGCGATTCGCGCCGGGGACGGCGCTCCCAGCCAATACCGTTGTCGAGGCAACTGTCGGTGAAATTGCTACGGAGGCTGTGGGAAAAAAATCAGGGGTGAATTCTATTCTCTCCCAAGATGGATAACCTTGATTCAAACAACCCGGCCTATGCCCTGCGCAAGAACGCAAACCAGCGCGCCAGATTCAGCAGGCTGGCGAGTGAGCTGGCCACATAGGTCAAAGCCGCCGCACGCAGCACCCGGCGTACGGCTGTCTCGTCTTCAGGTTGAATGTAGTGGCCGGCTTTGAGAATAGGTAACGCCTTACCGAAGCTGGCATCCAGCTCGACCGGTAGAGTGACCAAGTGTACCAGTGTAGCACTGGCCATACTGCCCAGCCCGATGGCGGCCATGATGAGGCCTGTGGATGGCGCTCGAGTGATAGCCATCGCAACCGGCAACAGGAACATGGCACCGGCACCGAGTTGCTGGGTCGTCTGTGCCACCTTGACCAGGCGGTGACGCAGCGTGAACTTCGGCTCGTTGCGTTGATGCTGGATAGCATGACCTACCTCATGCGCAGCAACCGCCACGGCAGTCAAGGACTTGTGATCGTAGTTGTCGGGGCTCAGGCACACCGCGCGGTGCTCCGGATCATAGTGGTCGCCACCCTTCTCCGTTTTCTCCACCGCAACCTCCGGCATCCCGAAGTGGTCCAGCAGGTGACGCGCAAGCTCCCCTCCCGTTCCCGGAATCCGCGGGAGTACATCGGCATAGCGCCGGAAGGTATATTGGGCCCACCACTGCGGACCGAATATCAGCGCCAACAGGAACAGTATGATAAGTAGAACATGCATGGCTGATGATTGAACGAAGGCTGCCAGCTACAGTCTCAAGTGCTGCAGCCGTGTGCTGATAAATTATTAACAGGGAATTATCTGGGAATTCACCGATATCACTTCTTTAGTCGTGTTTTCCAGTAGAACTACCCGGCGTAGCCATTTGACGGAACAGGCCACGTACCATCCAGGCAAGCATGGCAACACCCGCAAGGAGCACCGTCCACAACAAGAGAGTTCTCCATGGAAATGGCGCTGCAGGCGGCTCCAGTTTCGCATCACCGCCGAGCGTAAATACCGGTGACGGCTCCACCGGCACAACCAGCCCTTTCTCCTGGTCTTCATCAATGCTGCGCAATAGCGCATCCACGGGGCGCGCTGCCGCTGCCACGGTGGCACTGCCAAAGGCCACGGTATACGGGGGTTTGCCCTCGGCCACGAACGTCAATACATGCGGCATCCAGCCAAGGACCAGGGTTGGTAGACTGCCCGCAAGCTGGCGTTCCTGGTCTGCAAGCCGGAAACGCCAGTAGCGATCGGATGTCTTGGCGAACACGGCGAGTTCACTCTCCAGTGCTTTTCCTTCATGATCGAGCGTGTAGAAAATCCCGCTGTAGCGCGCGTTCCAATCGGACTCCTGCGTTGGTCGTGACATGAGTTCAGCGCGCACGACAACGTTCGATGATGCAAAATCCATGCGCGCCGTGTCCGCTGGCCAGTGACCGCCGGTATCAAAATTAATGACCCTGGCATCGTCCTGATCGGGGGCCCCGGGGATTTCCAGCCAGCGATGTGGCAGCGGTTTCGTGGCAGCCGGAAATGATGCCAGCACTCCGCTGAGCACAACCTCACGCAACGCCTCCGGCCAGGTGACACGCAGATATCGCGCCCTGCGCGCTGGCAATTTAATCTCGTTATGGACAAGTAAGGCTTCACCGGACTGCAGATCGGCAAGCGTGACTTCTTTCACTAGTGTTGACCAATGTGACAGGTCATCGCTGGATGCCACCTCTACGCTTACCGCAAAGCTGGCGTTTCCCGGCCGCTCCCATGCCAGTGTCAGACGCTCGGGTGTGCGTTCCAGAGCAGTGAAATCCAGCAGATAGGCTGTGGTTCGTTCAGCCTCATCAGACGGAGCTGCCGTACTCACGGCATCGACAATCGTGCCCTTCTCGTCCGTGATTATCCGCAACCTCTGCCCGGGTGTATCTTCCTCATCTCGCGTTTGCAGGGAGTAAAAAGGGACTGCCGTGGGTGCCGGGACCTGTTCGAGCTCCATACCCGGCATGCGCAGCACGTGCGGAATCACCTGGCCTGCATTATTGAAGACGCGGATATCACCGAGATCAGCCTGGGTGACACTACGATAGACAGCATCGGGAAGATCGAGCTCCCACAGTGCTCCCTGAGTCTCGCTCTCCACGGTAAAACCCAGGGCGAAATCCTCCGGCGCCGGCACGTCGCAAAGCGCCGGCCTGGACAGCGTCATAACCAGGCAGCTCCACATCAGGAGGTGTCTCATGGCTCTGCATCCTCCTTCATTCGCGGTGGCAATGGTGATAGATAACCAATCAGCAGGATCAGCAGCCCGACAACAATGAACGACACAATGCGCGCGACGGTAGCAATGTCAGCCAGATCAATCAGGAACAGTTTTACAACAACACCACCCAGTAATGCAGCACCGGCAATCCAGGCAGTGCGTTGTTTAAGTCGCGTGGCAGCTACCATGATGCCGAGTGCCGCAAGCGTCCACGTGATTGAGACTGCGGATTGATAGGTCGGCGATGACCAGAGTGCTTCGGCCTCGAATGCAACGCTCCCAAGGTAGTGTGTCGCACGGGCGATCATGCCGTTCAGGGCGACGAACGCCAGTACCGGCAAGGTGTACCAGCGTAACTTTTCTGAGATCTTCACCCAGCCACGCCAGCCCCACCAGAGGATCACGATAAGTACCAGGCATTGCGACAGTTCCAGCGGATTCAATACAGGCAGATAGGGCAGCGGCTGCGGGTCGCCAGCCTGAATGCTCGCATGCAGGACCCATAGGCACAGAACCAGCACAAGGGGCAGCAGCCCGAAGCCAAGATACGGCGTCTTGAAGTGGCCGATAGGCCATGTGAATCTGGACTCAAGCCCGGGCATCACCATAATCATTGCTGCCGGAACCAGTGCCCAGGTGATATA
>JBDLJX010000112.1:0-7877 GCA_039714155.1 Pseudomonadota bacterium
ACTTATGTACGTCTTGGTTATAAAAAAAACTGGCATTCAGCCTGATTTGGTTCTGTAGCCGTTATTATCAGTTTGAAAGAGTAGCCGATGCCCCGTTTTACGACCCTTCCGGACTGGCTTGCCTGGCAGGAAACCCTGCACCCGAAAGCGATTGACCTTGGCCTGGAGCGTGTTGCCAGGGTTGCCCGCCAACTGCAGCTGACGACGCTGGCGGTACCGGTTGTGACGGTCGCAGGTACCAATGGCAAGGGTTCCACGATCGCCATGCTTGAGTCTGTACTCCAGACCGCCGGCTACCGTACCGGTGCCTATACCTCACCGCACCTGCAGCGTTATAACGAACGCATCCGGATCCAGGGTCGTGACATCGACGACCAGTCCCTCTGTGATGCCTTTGCAGCCGTGGATGCGGCGCGTGATGAAGTCAGCCTGTCCTATTTCGAATTCGCCACCCTGGCGGCCTTGCTGCTGTTCAGGGAAGCATCGCTGGATGTGGTATTGCTGGAAGTCGGCCTGGGCGGCAGGCTGGACGCGGTCAATATTATTGATGCAGACGTTGCGATAGTGACATCAGTGGATATTGACCACAGCGACTGGCTCGGTGAAGACCGTGAGAGCATCGGCATTGAGAAGGCCGGGATATTTCGTGCTGACAGGCCGGCGATCTGTTCCGACCCGGCACCGCCAGCCAGCCTGTCAACCTGTGCAGGCAACACCGGTGCACACTGGTATGGGCTGGGAGGCGCATACCGTTACCAGACCGGGCAGAGGCATTGGCAGTGGCATGGACCACAGCACAGTTACGACAGGCTGGCATTGCCGGCCCTGGCCGGTGAACACCAGCTGCATAATGCCGCCGGTGCAGTGATGGCGCTGGAATGCCTGCAACTGCATCTGCCAGTGTCTGCAGAGGATATTTCCAACGGCCTGCAGGGCGCTGCGTTACCGGCACGCTGCCAGTTCATAGCCGGTGCCATTGAACTGGTACTGGATGTTGCACACAATCCCGATAGTGCCCGCCGGCTGGCAACCCTGTTGTCAACACGACCCTGCCAGGGGGACACACACCTGCTGCTGGGCATGCTGGCTGACAAGGATATAGCCGGCACCTGTCAGGCGCTGGCAGCGGTTGCCGATCACTGGTACCTGACCGGCCTGCAGGCAGAGCGGGGGCTGACGGCAGATGTGCTGCGGCAACGGCTGCCGACAGCGGTGGCCAATACGGCCGTTTGTTTCGACAATGCCGCCCAGGCGCTGCAACAGGCCCGTGCTACTGCGGTTACCGGGGACAGGATTGTCATCTGCGGTTCGTTTTATACCGTGGCGGCAGCCATGGCATGTGGGGTATAGTCTCGCCGTATCAATATCAGTCAACGGGCCGGAACACGACAGCAATATGGACCAACCTATGAAGCAGCGCCTGGTCGGGGCAGTGGTACTGATTTCTCTGGCCGTCATTTTTATCCCCGTCATTCTTGAGGGGCCTGATGATGAATGGTCACCTCACACGCAGGGCATGCCGGAAGCGCCGCAGATTGATTATGGCGACGAGGTCGAATTATCACTGCCGGTCGAGGCGCCAGAGACCGCATCATCCGCCATGGAGTCGGATACGCTACCGCTTGCTGCCACGGTCATGACTGCACCTGCTGAACCGGTCACCGGGGCGCCTGCGCCAGCGGTGGATGCAACACCACCGGTTACCGCGCGCGCGCCGGAACCTGCTGCCAAACCGAAGCCCGGGCCGGCAGCGCAACCTCCGGTCGGTGACTGGGTCATTCAGGTTGGCAGTTTTGGCCAGAAAATCAATGCGCAGGGCCTGCGTGACCGCCTCAAGAAGGCCGGTTACGCGGCCTTCCTGCAGGACGTACGTACCGATGCAGGCCAAAGCTGGCGGGTACTGGTCGGGCCAGTCAAGACCCGCAGCGATGCGGAAAAAATCCGCGATGAACTGGCCGGCAAACGCCATATCAAGGGGATTGTGATTCAAAACAAGGGCTAACCACCGTGAAATGGCGTGGCAGTTGCAAAAGGTTATCTGCTAAAATCAGGTTTTTTTAATTTTCCATTTAAAGTCAAAGGGCTGTAGCATCTGCGCCCGAGCATCATGAGGGATACACAGTAATGGCCTGGATTGATATCGCGATACTCGCTCTGATTGTTTTGTCAGCCGTCCTCAGCCTGTTCCGCGGCTTCATCAAGGAAGCCCTGGCGCTGGCATCATGGCTGGTCGCCCTGTGGGTCGCCATGATATTTTACGAAGACTTCGCACAGGTGCTGGCGCAATGGATAGCCGAACCCTCGCTGCAACGGATTATTGCCTTTACCGTCCTGTTTATCAGCGTTTTGCTGCTCGGTGCAATACTGAATTACATCGCCAGCAAACTCGTCAAGAAGACCGGTCTGGCCGGTACCGACCGGATGCTCGGTGTGGTGTTCGGTGTCGCGCGTGGTGCTGTCATCGTCGCGATCCTGGTGCTGCTGGCAGGCCTGACACCAGTGCCACAGGACAGCTGGTGGCAGGAATCACATTTGATTATCTATTTCCAGGACTTTGCCCTGTGGATACGTGATTTCCTTCCGGCAGAGTTTTCGAAGAACATTTCCTACGTCTAGAATTTAATCCATTCCACCCCGTCATGTGCGGCATTATCGGCATTGTTTCCCGTGATCCTGTCAACCAGGCGCTCTATGACGGGCTGACTGTCCTGCAGCATCGTGGACAGGATGCCGCCGGCATCATTACCTGCGAAGGTGGCCGCCTGCACCTGCGCAAGAGCAACGGCCTGGTGCGTGACGTGTTCCACACCAGGCACATGCTGCGCCTGTATGGTCGAATGGGTATCGGTCACGTGCGTTACCCGACCGCCGGCTGTGAAAGCTCGGCCGAGGCGCAACCGTTCTATGTCAATTCCCCGTACGGAATCAGTCTTGCCCACAACGGCAACCTCACCAACGCCAATAACCTCAAGCAGGAACTGTTCAAGGAAGACCTGCGGCAAATCAACACCGAATCCGATTCCGAAGTCCTGTTAAACGTGTTTGCCCACGAACTGCAGCGACAAGGCAAGCTGCGTATGGAAGTTGACGATGTTTTCAATGCCGTCTCCGGCGTCCATCGGCGTTGTCGCGGCGCTTATGCCGCAGCGGTCATGATTACCGGCTATGGCGTTCTGGCGTTTCGTGATCCATGCGGCATCCGGCCGCTGGTCTATGGCAAGCGCGAAACGGGCAATGGTATCGAGTACATGGCCGCATCCGAAAGTGTTGCCCTGGATGTGCTCGGCTTCGAACTGATTGGTGATGTCAAACCCGGCGAGGCCGTATTTTTCGGGCTTGATGGCAGCATGCATACGCGCCAGTGCGCCGACAAGCCGGTGTATTCGCCCTGTATCTTCGAATATGTCTACCTGGCCAGACCGGACTCGATCATTGACAACGTCTCGGTCTACAAGGCGCGCCTGCGTATGGGTGAAAAACTGGCACGCAAGATCCAGCGCATTCGCCCGGACCATGATATCGATGTCGTCATTCCCATTCCGGACACCAGCCGCACGTCGGCCCTGCAACTGGCCAACACCCTTGACCTGAAGTACCGCGAAGGCTTCATGAAGAACCGCTATATTGGCCGGACATTTATCATGCCCGGCCAGCAACAGCGCAAGAAGTCTGTACGACAGAAACTCAACGCCATTGAGCTGGAATTCAGGGACAAGAACGTGTTGCTGGTTGATGATTCCATTGTCCGCGGCACCACTTCCTCACAGATTATCCAGATGGCACGGGATGCCGGTGCCAGCAAGGTGTACTTCGCCTCGGCGGCGCCACCGGTGCGCTATCCGAATGTCTACGGCATCGACATGCCGACAGGCGATGAATTGATTGCTCACGGGCGTGATGAGGATGAAGTGCGCGAGGCCATCGGTGCCGACTGGCTGATATACCAGGACCTCGATGACCTGATACGCGCCGTCGCCAAGGGTAATCCCGACATCGGGCAATTTGATGCCTCGGTATTTACCGGCAAGTATATTACCGGCGATGTCGGCCAGCAGTACCTCAGCGATCTGCAGGCATCCCGTAACGATGCCGCCAAGAAAGAACGCCGCGCCAGCGATGATGAGGTCATTGATCTGCACAATACCGCCTGAGCCCGTTGACAGGCTGCACGGCCTTAACTAGTCTGGGAACTGCGCCGATTTGATTTCAGCTTGCGGGCGCATTATCAAGTTCAGCTAAAGCGACGCACCTGCTTTCGCTCAGCTGAAGGCGGGTTTTTTTATGCCCGTACTGCAGCCTATCAGGACAGGAGTACAGCAATGTCAGACAGCGATGATTTCGGCTTCGATACCCGCGCCGTCAGGGCAGGGCAACAGCGTACCAGCGAAGGTGAGCACGCCGAGCCGATCTTCCCGACATCGAGCTACGTGTTTGCCAGCGCCGCGGAAGCCGCAGCACGCTTTGCCGGCGATCAGCCCGGCAATATCTACTCGCGCTTCACCAACCCGACCGTACGGACCTTCGAACAGCGACTGGCGTCACTCGAAGGTGGCGATAGCTGCGTCGCTACTGCATCCGGCATGGCGGCTATCCTGGCCACCTGTGCCGGCCTGCTGCAGGCCGGTGATCATATCGTCTCGTCACGCAGTATCTTCGGCACGACCAGCGTGCTGTTCTCGACCTACCTGGTGAAATTTGGCATCGACACCGATTTTGTCGAGTTGCCGGACCTGAATGCATGGCAGCAGGCCATCCGGCCAGAGACGCGCCTGCTGTTCCTGGAAACCCCGTCCAACCCGCTGACCGAGCTTGCCGATATCAGGGCACTGGCAGACCTGGCCCATGCGCATGATTGCCTGCTGGTGGTGGATAACTGTTTCTGCACGCCGGCACTGCAACAGCCGCTGGCCCTGGGTGCGGATATCGTCATCCACTCGGCCACCAAGTACCTCGATGGCCAGGGGCGTTGCATTGGTGGTGCAGTTGTCGGCGATGCCGAACGCGTTGGCAAGGATGTGTACGGTTTTTTGCGGACCGCCGGCCCGAGTATGAGCCCGTTTAATGCCTGGGTGTTCCTGAAAGGGCTGGAAACCCTGTCGCTGCGTATGCAGCGGCACTGTGACAGTTCCCTGGCACTGGCGCAATGGCTGGAACAGCAGCCGGGCATCGATCGTGTCTATCACCCGGGACTGGCTTCACATCCGCAACATGAGCTCGCTGCGCGTCAGCAACAGGGCTTTGGCGGTATTGTTTCCTTCGAGGTCAGCGGCGGCCGGGACAATGCCTGGCAGGTGGTCGATGCCACCCGGGTATTTTCAATAACGGCCAATCTGGGCGACACAAAGAGCACCATCACCCATCCGGCAACGACCACGCACGGCCGCCTGACGCCGGAACAGCGCGAGGCTGCCGGCATCTCCGATGGCCTGATCCGGCTGGCGGTAGGCCTTGAAACGGTCGACGATCTCAAGGCCGACCTGGTGCGCGGTCTGGGTGCTGTTGTCAGCTAGCATTCATACCACTAACTACGGATGCTGAGCCTGCACAGCTTTTTAAATAGCCACGGAATCCACGAAAGGACACGGAAAAATGTCTTTTAAGGCAGTTATTCTTCCGTGTTTTTCCGTGGATTCCGTGGCAATAATATAGACCCTATGCAGGATGAAACTACACTAGTGCTCACTCCGGGAATTTGCTCATGAATGTGTCCCAGGCACGTCAACTGATAACTGCGATCTATCAAGCCGGTATTGCTGCAGTACATGGTGAGCCGTGTGTGGCCAGGCACCTTGCCGATCGGCCGCCTGGCGGCCCGATGTCGGTCATCGCACTTGGCAAGGCCGCAAGCGCCATGGCCACCGGTGCGGTCAGGGCATTGGCCAGCCAGTTACAGCGCGGTTACCTGGTGACCAGGGATGGCCATACGGATCCGGACCTGGACAGCGATATACGCTTTACTTGCCTGGCAGCCGGGCATCCCGTGCCTGATCAGCGCAGTCTTGATGCCGGTGCCGGCCTGTTGCGTTTTATTGCAGCCACGCCAGCCGGCGAGACCCTGCTGTTGCTGATTTCCGGCGGCACCTCGAGTCTTGTAGAGGTATTGAAGCCGGGAGTCAGTCTCGACAATTTGTCCAGGCTGAACCGCTGGCTGCTGGCCAGTGGCCTTGATATTGGTGCGATGAACCGGATCCGTGCCGCCGTCTCGGAGATCAAGGCGGGAGGTCTGGGCAACGCCGTTGCCGGACACCAGGCACTGGTACTGCTGATATCCGATGTGCTGGGCGATGATCCGGCTGTTATCGGCTCAGGCCTGTTGATGTCGCCGGCTCGCGATCGGCACCTGCCTGCCGGATTGCCGGACTGGCTGGAGGCGCTGCTTGCCACGGCCGCGACTCAGTCATCTGCCACACTCGAACCGCTCCAGCCTATCGAGCACCGGGTTATCGCCACGCTGGACGATGCCTTGCAGGCCGCCGCCCGCTATGCAGGGGCGCAGGGGTTGGCCGTGACGCGGGTTGATAACCAGCTGCAGGGTGATGCCGTTGTCGCCGGACAGCAGATCGCGGCCTTTCTGCAGCAGCAAGCACCCGGAATCTACCTGTGGGGCGGAGAAACGACGGTCTGCCTGCCGGACCAGCCAGGGCAGGGCGGACGCAATCAGAGCCTCGCCCTGGCCGCGGCCATGGAGCTGGCCGGCAGGGATGAAATTGTCTTGCTGGCAGCGGGTACCGATGGCAGCGATGGTCCGGGCCGACATGCCGGTGCCCTGGTTGATGGTAATACCATTGCCCGCGGATCTGCCAGACTGGATGCCGCCGAGGCGCTGCACAGCGCGGATGCCGGCAGCTTCCTCGATGCCAGTGGTGACTTGCTGACCACCGGACCGACCGGTACCAACGTCATGGACATGGTCGTTGCCATGAAAACCGCCTGAGGTGGTGAGTTCAGGTAGACTTGCGTGCCATGGCAGATCTTTTTGAACAGGCCGGGCGCTGCATTATGGCGTCCAGTCCGGACACCAAACTGTCGCTGACCCGACAGACCCGTGATGCCTGGACTGCTGGCGAGCTGGTACTGGACCGGGAGACGGCAGCAGAGCCAATAACCAGACCGGGCCGACCAGCCAGGCCTGAACTGGTGCATCCACCACAGCTCAAGTCACGCAAGCTGACCAGCAAGACGGGCAGGGCGGCCTTCCTGCATGCCCTGGCCCACATCGAATTCAATGCCATCAACCTTGCCTGGGATGCGGTCTACCGCTTTCGAGACCTGCCTGGTGAGTATTACGACGACTGGAGCCGGGTGGCAGCAGAGGAAGCAGCACATTTTGTCCTGCTGCGTGATCGTCTCGGGGAATTGGGCTGCGAGTACGGCGATTTTCCCGCCCACGACGGTCTCTGGCACATGGCCAGACAAACAGCACATGACTGTCTGGTCAGAATGGCGCTGGTACCGAGGGTGCTGGAGGCCCGTGGCCTCGATGTCACACCGGCAATGATCGAACGTCTGCGGCAACTTGGCGACACCGGGACAGTTGACGCGCTGGAAGTCATACTGAGCGATGAAATCGGCCACGTCGGGATTGGCTCGCGCTGGTACCATTTTCTGTGTGAACAACGTGGAGTTGAGCCGCTGGAGACATTCCGGACATTGCTTGACGAATACGCACCGGGGCGCATACGTCAACCCATGAATGCCGAGGCACGGCAACGCGCAGGTTTTAGCCGCCGGGAAATGCAGTTGTTAAACCAACTGGCGGCTAGTACTCCTTCAAGATAATATTGCCGGGTTCAGTTGGTCTGTCAGTGTTCAGGGCAAGGCGCGCCTCGCAGGGAATGGCCATAGTCCTTTCCAAGAGGCGGAACGCAGCCATGGAC
>JBDLJX010000113.1:0-7638 GCA_039714155.1 Pseudomonadota bacterium
AGCGACTTCAGTCGCGATAGTTTTATACCAGCCGCGTTTTCGCGGCTGAAGCCGCTCCTACAAAAAATATTCCCGTGCCTGCTGCACGTCCAGTTCAATCTGCTGCTTCAGTGCCTCAAATGAATCGTAGCGCTGCTCATCGCGGATCTTGTGCAAAAACGCGACCTGCACATGCTGCCCGTAGATATCCGCATTGAAGTCAAACAAATGCACCTCCAGCAGGGTTCGGGTTCCATCCACGGTGGGACGCGTACCGACGTTTGCCACCCCCGGCACCGGCTCACCGGAGATGCCAAACATTTCCACTGCGAACACCCCGGCCACCGGTGTGGCCGTGCGATGCAGATGGATGTTTGCTGTCGGAAATCCGATTTCCCGACCACGCTTGTCCCCGTGCGCCACGCGGCCGCTCATGCGATATTGCCGACCCAGCAACGCCTCTGCCGCGGCCAGGTCACCCGCGGACAACGCCACACGAATACGTGTACTGCTGACACGGCTGTCGTCAATATCAAAGGTATGCATGTTCACCACCGGGAAGCCGTATTCAGCTCCCGTCTGCTCCAGCATTGCAAACGTACCGGCCCGCTCCCGCCCAAAGCAAAAATCATCACCGACGACAAGATACTTCACATCCAGGCCGTCGAGCAGGATCCGCCGGATAAAATCTTCCGGCTCAAGGTGCGCAAGCCGTTCATCAAAACGCAGACACACAACCCGGTCGACACCATACCTGCGCAGCGCCTCGACCTTCTCGCGAAACCGGGTCAGGCGCGCCGGCGCCGTTGCCGGTGAAAAATATTCCCGCGGTTGTGGCTCGAAGGTGATAACCGTAACCGGCACCTGTAATTCTGCTGCGCGCTCCGCCAGCTGCCCGAGCACAGCCTGGTGACCAAGGTGGACGCCATCGAAATTGCCGATCGTCGCAGCACAGGTCCGATGACGCGGGCGCAGGTTGTGTAGTCCACGGACCAGTTCCATACAGTGTTATACCTGAAGCAGAAAAGCCGGTGATTATATCGGTTTCACACGTCCCGTTGGCCATCCTGGCGTTGCCGCCAGACGGCTGTGAAGCGTAATCCCGCCAGTCGCAGGGCCAGGAAATAGGTTGCCGTACCCAGCCCAACCCACGTCAGTAATAACAGGATCCGGCCCATCGCATCCCTGGCGAGCCATTCACCGACGCCCGGCACACCAGCCATGAGCAACCCGACCAGTACGGCGACGGCCAGCATGACCTGCAAAGTATAGCGTCGCCAGCCGGGTGACGGCCGGTAAATCTTGTGGCGGTAGAGGTTACGGAACAACAGTCCGGCATTGACCCAGGCGCCCAGCGAGGTTGCCATTGCCAGGCCGGCATGGGCACCGGGGATTTTCAGGTGCAGCATGCCCAGTACAAAGGTCAGGTTGAGTATCAGTGTAATGACCAGCGAAATGATTGCGATCCGCACCGGCGTGCGCGGGTCCTTGCGCGAATAAAACGCCGGCGCCAGCACCTTGATTAACATGAATCCGGGCAGTCCAGCGGCATAGGCCATCAGGCTCAGGCCAGCCATATCGACATCGGCAACAGTAAAATCGCCATGCTGGAACAGTGTTGCAAGTATCGGCCGCGCCAGCAGCATCAGCCCTGCCGCCGAGGGAATGCCGATCAGCAATACCCCGCGCAACCCCCAGTCAAGGGTTGCGGAAAACTCGTCTTCCGCGCCATTGGCGTGACTGCGCGACAGGCTCGGCAGAATGACTGTCGACAGCGCAATGGCAAACACCCCCAGCGGGAATTCCATCAGGCGATCGGAATAAAACAGCCAGGTGACACTGCCGGTTACCAGGAATGAAGCCAGCATGGTATCGACCAGCAGGTTGATCTGCGCAGCCGAGGAACCAATGATGCCCGGTATCATCAGCCGCATGATGCGTCGCACGCCCGCATCGCGGATACCCCAGCGCGGCCGTGGCAGATAACGTATGCGCCGCAATGCCGGCAGCAAAAACAGCAGTTGCACCACGCCGGCGATGAATACGGCGCCGGCCAGCGCCAGCTCACGCTGCTCAAGTTGTGGCGCGACCAGTATTGCGCCACCGATCAGCACAACATTCAGCCACACCGGTGTAAATGATGCAGCCGCGAAGCGCCCAAAGGTATTCAGAATGCCGGCGGCAAAGGCCACCAGCGAGACGAACAGCAGATAGGGGAAGGTCAGGCGCAACATGTCCGCAGCCAGCATGAACTGCGCTTCGTCACGATACAGGAAACCCGGGGCAAAAATCGCAATCAACACCGGGCTGGCCAGTACACCAATCACGGTCACCAGTGACAGGATTCCAAGCAGCGTTCCGGCGACCCGGTTGATCAGTTCCTGGACCGCTTGCGGCGATCGCTGTTCCTTGTACTCGGTGAGTATCGGCACAAAGGCCTGCGAGAACGCGCCCTCGGCAAACAGGCGGCGCAGGAAGTTCGGAATCTTGAAGGCAACAAAGAAGGCATCCATGCCGGCAGTGGCGCCAAAGCGGGCCAGCACGATGTCACGCACCAGCCCCAGGACCCGGGAGACCAGCGTCATTCCGCCGACAATTGCAGTATTTTTCAGTAACTTGTGACTCATTCCACGGGAAGCCCCGGTTTAACGCCAAACAACCCGGAAAGATAACCGCAAAGACGCCGGGGAGGCAAAGAAAAACAAAAGCTTAGCAGTAAAAAATACGTTTTATTCATAGCATGCAGGATTCTCATGTGCCCGGGTCGGTTGGCCCAAAAATCAATAACTTTGCGTTCTTTGCGCCTTTGCGGTGAGCGTCGATTGCGCAATGCATCAATAGCACCTCTGGCATTGACAATTCCCTGCAAAATCCGCATAGTACGCCGTCTTTCGTTACACCGGCAGGAGCAGGATTTTGGCAAACTCGGCACAAGCAACCAAACGTGCAAGACAGGCGGAAAATAACCGCCAGCGCAATGCGGGCCAGCGCTCGATGATGCGTACCGCAATCAAGAAAGTATTCAGCGCCATTCGTGAGGGTGACGCCGAAGCCGCCGAACAGGCCTACGTTGCTGCCGTTCCGCTCATCGACCGTATGGCCGGCAAGGGGCTGATCCATGCCAACAAGGCTGCACGTCACAAGAGTCGCCTGAACCAGCATATCCGCGCGCTCCGGTAACGGACGTTCATATTCAGAAAAAAGCCGGTCAGTGACCGGCTTTTTTTGTGTGCGCACTATTTCGTCAGAACCAGGTTATCCCGATGGATCAGTTCCGGTTCATCAACATAGCCCAGGATTTCCTCGATGCGCCGGCTTGGCTGGCCGATGATGCGGCGTGACTCGGCCGCGTTGTAATTGACCAGTCCACGCGCAATCTCTTTGCCATCCCTGTCACTGCAAACCACCAGGTCACCACGTTCAAAGTCGCCATCGACACGGGCCACACCTACCGGCAACAGGCTGCGACCGGCATCCTGCAGGACCTTGACTGCACCCTCGTCGAGTACGAGACTGCCACGTGCCTGCAACTGCCCGGCCAGCCATTGTTTGCGCGCCGCCAGCGGCACACTCGCCGGGAACAACCGGGTACCAAGGGGTTCATCCGCGGCAATACGTTGCAGAATGTTCGTTTCCTTGCCGGAAGCAATCAGGGTAAGCGCACCGGAGCGGGCGGCCCGGGCTGCTGCCCTGACCTTGGTCAGCATGCCACCACACCCAAGAGTACCACCACTGCCGGCTGCCATGGATTCCAGCGAGGCGTCTCCTGCTTCGGCCTCTGCAATCAGCTCGGCATCCGCAAAACTGCGCGGATCACTGCTGAACATCCCCGCCTGGTCCGTCAGGAACACCAGCAGATCGGCCTCCACCAGGTTGGCAACCAGCGCAGCCAGCGTATCGTTATCACCAAAACGGATTTCCTCCGTGGTCACGGTGTCGTTTTCGTTCACGACCGGGATCACACCCAGCGACAGCAATGTACGCAGGGTGCTGCGGGCATTCAGGTATCGTTGCCGGTCAGCAAGATCTTCGTGGGTCAACAGTACCTGTGCTGTGTGCAGCCCGTATTGCTGGAAACGTGATTCATAGGCCTGTATCAGGCCCATCTGGCCAACGGCCGCGGCAGCTTGCAGATCATGCAGGGCATGTGGCCGCTGTGACCAGCCCAGTCGCGTCATACCCTCGGCGACAGCACCCGACGAAACCAGTAGTACTTCCCGGCCCTGCTTGCGCAACTCGACCATCTGGTCGACCCAGCTGCCGATGGCATCTGTCGCCAGACCACGGCCGTTATTGGTCAACAGAGAGCTGCCGATCTTGATGACCCAGCGTCGACAATCGCTTGTTTTGATCCTGTCAGACATTGTGCAGTTTGGATTGATCGATGTACGCCATTCAGTCGGTCGATAATGGTGTGTTTGTATTTGCCGTGCAAGCTGCCGGGCTCATTTGCCAGCAACAGTTTCAAGCATTGCCATGATGGCATAAACCAGCTTATCCGTACCCTCACCCGTCAGGGCCGAGATTCTGTAAACCGGGCCATCCCAGGACAGCGCCTGAATAACGTCTGCACAACGCTGCTCCTGCTCATCTTCCGGCAGCAGGTCGAGCTTGTTCAGTACCAGCCAGCGTTCACGTTGCGCCAGTTCATCACTAAAACTGTTCAGCTCGGTCATAATGGCCCTGGCATCCTCCACCGGATTTCCCAACGGCCCCATGTCAACGAGATGCAGCAGCAAGCGGGTACGTGACAGGTGTTTCAGGAACCGGATACCCAGCCCGGCCCCGTCGGCCGCACCCTCGATCAGGCCGGGTACATCGGCCATGACGAAACTGCGATGCACAGACACACTGACGACGCCAAGATTCGGGTGCAGGGTGGTGAACGGGTAGTCCGCCACTTTCGGGCGTGCCGATGATACCGCACGTATCAATGTAGACTTGCCGGCATTCGGCATGCCCAGCAAGCCAACATCGGCCAGCAGTTTCAGCTCCAGCCGCAGATGACGGCATTCACCGGGCGTACCGGGTTTGGACTGTCGCGGTGCACGATTGGTTGAACTCTTGAAGCGTACATTGCCGAGGCCATGAAATCCGCCTTTCGCAACCAGCAACCGCTGACCATCACGCACCAGATCACCGATCAGTTCATCGGTACCCTCTTCATGAACGATAGTGCCCACCGGTACGGCAACCACGAGATCGTCGCCCGACTTGCCGGTACAGTTCCTGCCCTTGCCGTTTTCACCGCGCTGCGCCGGGAATTTGCGGTTATGCCGGAAATCCACGAGAGTGTTGATATTGCTGTCCGCCTCCAGCCAGACACTGCCCCCATCACCACCGTCACCGCCATCGGGGCCACCGAACGGGATGTACTTCTCGCGACGGAAGCTGACACAGCCGTTACCGCCGTCACCGGCGCGAACTTCGATTGTGGCTTCGTCGATAAATTTCATGGTAGTTCAGTCAGTATCTATTGCTTTAAAAAGGCTTTGTTTACCGCAAAGACGCAAAGGGCGGTTTCTTTCTTTGTTGGTTTTCTCTGCGTACTCTGCGTCTCTGCGGTGAATATATTTTTCACCAACAAAAAACCCCGCTCAATGGCGGGGCTTCCTGTCATCCTGTCGGCAACTGGCCTAGCCGGCATCCACCTCGACATATTTGCGCTTTTTGGCGCCCCGCTGGACAAACCGGACCGTGCCAGTGGATGTCGCGAACAGGGTGTGGTCCTTGCCACAACCGACATTCCTGCCGGGATGAAAGTGCGTACCGCGCTGACGAACGATAATACTACCTGCCAGGACCGCTTCACCGCCATAGCGCTTGACGCCAAGTCGTTTCGATTCCGAGTCGCGGCCGTTGCGGGTACTGCCGCCTGCCTTTTTATGTGCCATTGTCTGTTCCTCTAACTACAACCGGAATCACGAGATCGCGGTGATTTCCAGTTCGGTGTAATCCTGGCGGTGTCCCATGCGCTTCATGTGGTGCTTGCGACGGCGGAACTTGATGACCTCGACCTTGTCGCCCCGGCCGTGGGCCTTGACGGTCGCGGTAACCCGGCTACCTTCGACGTAGGGTGTGCCGATCTTGACATCTTCGCCTTCACCGACCATCAGAACCTGATCAAATTCAACGGAATCACCCTCACCGGCGTCCAGCTTTTCCACCTTCAGGGTATCGCCCCGGGCAACACGGTATTGTTTGCCGCCTGTCTTGATCACCGCATACATGTCAGAAACTCCAGGTACAAAAAACTCGAATGGGAACAATGCCCTCGTTATGGCCAGACAAATCCGGAAGCACCAGGCGCAGGTCCCCGATCTAAATAGGGGCGCTAATTCTAATGACTGGACTCTTTGAGGTCAATCAAATACTTGCTGGTACGCGGCGGGTAACATCGTTAGACTTACACGTCCGCAAGATAGCAAACCATACCGCCCAAAAGTCCAGGCACGCAGTCCCCTCCTATGCTAAAACTCGTTAACAATCAGTCAGCTACAAGTAAGGTCGAAGATCTACGTAAACTTGTGGTCAACGATGTCAACGCCGTCGACCAGCTGATTCGCGAGCGGCTGCAAAGCGACGTCGCCCTGATCAACCAGCTGTCACATTACATTATTAACAGTGGCGGCAAACGCCTGCGACCATTACTGGTGCTGCTGGCAGCACGGGCCTGCGACTATCCGGGGGAGCAGCATATCAACATTGCTGCAGTGATTGAATTTATTCATACCGCCACCCTGCTGCACGATGATGTGGTCGATGCCTCGCAGTTACGGCGCGGCAACATGACGGCCAATGCCGTCTGGGGTAATGAGGCCGCGGTACTGGTTGGTGATTTCCTGTATTCCCGCGCATTCGAAATGATGGTGGACGCCAACGACATGCGCATCATGGAGATCATGTCACATACCACCAACACCATCGCCGAGGGCGAGGTGCTGCAGTTGTTGAACTGCCATGATGCCGATACCACCGAAAAGCACTACATGAAGGTCATCAGGCGCAAGACCGCCAAGCTGTTTGAGGCCGCTGCCCAGTTAGGCGCCGTGCTGGCCAATCAGCAGGACGGCATAGAGCAGGCACTTGCCAGCTATGGCATGCACCTCGGTGTCGCCTTCCAGTTGATTGATGATGTCCTCGATTACAGTGCCGCGCCCGAGGACACCGGTAAAAATCTCGGCGATGACCTGGCCGAAGGCAAGCCGACCCTGCCGCTACTGCATGCCATGTCCCGGGGTACTGCGGAACAGGAACGCCTGATACGCAAAGCCATCGAAAATGGCGGCCATGACAACATGGCCGCCGTCTGTGCAGCCATTGAATCGACCGGGGGCATCCCTTACACTGCGCAGGCCGCGCAGCGGGAGGCAGATGAGGCGATTGCGGCGATAGCCCCGCTGCCATCCTCACCATATAAGGATGCGCTATACAGCCTCGCGGAATTTTCTGTTAATCGCGCATACTGACCGCGACCGCGCGGATTGAAGAACATCAGGGACGGTTCTTCAAGACAAGAAACTGTTATCGGAGTGTAGCTCAGCCTGGTAGAGCACTGCCTTCGGGAGGCAGGGGTCGGAGGTTCGAATCCTCTCACTCCGACCAAATTCAAATATTGATCTATCCATCCATGGTAAATCAGGGAATCAAGGGGGCAGA
>JBDLJX010000114.1:0-7631 GCA_039714155.1 Pseudomonadota bacterium
AATAGAGATTCGTCGCATTACCCTGTTCATGTTCGGCGGCATGGCCCACATGAGCAAGGAACCGCAACAGTGGCGCGCCGAACTCCTGATGGCCGCGGTAGGACCATTGACCAGTCTGGTACTGGGGATCCTTTTCCTGGTATTGGCCAATATGCTGACCGGACCCATCGAGGTGGATCTGGAACATCCAGAGGAAGTTCTGTCCTTGCTGGGGCCAGTGGCAACATTGCTGCTCTGGCTTGGCCCCGTCAATATCCTGCTGGCGCTATTCAATCTGGTGCCCGGCTTTCCGCTTGATGGCGGCCGGATATTACGTGCTGTTTTATGGGGCATGACCGGTGACTTGCATAAGTCTACCCGTCTGGCATCGGATATGGGGCGGGGTTTCGCCTGGTTCCTCGTCCTGCTGGGGGTGAGCATGATGTTCGGTTTGCGGGTGCCTGTTTTCGGAACCGGGCTCATCAGCGGGCTGTGGCTGGCTTTCATCGGCTGGTTTCTGCACAACGCTGCATTGATGAGCTATCGTCAGTTGCTCATACGTGAATCCCTGGAGGATGTTCCGGTACAGCGCCTGATGCGGTCCGGTCTCGAAGAGGTGGATCCCGGTATGCGGGTCAGCGATCTGGTCGAGGACCACCTCATGCGCAGTGATCAACGCGCCTACCCGGTGACCGAAGGAGGACGTTTCAGGGGGCTGGTATGTCTGCAGGACATCCGCACAGTGGAGCGCCCTGACTGGGCGCATATTACCGTAGAGAAGATCATGACCCCGGCCGACCGGCTCTCGATACTGGCGCCGCAAGACGATGCGGCAGATGCCCTGTTCCGGTTGGCGCAGGTTGACGTCAATCAACTGCCGGTTGTGGAGCATGGCCGGTTCATGGGCCTGCTCCAGCGTGACGACATTCTGAAGTGGCTCGTCGTGTACGGGGAAGGTCCTCCGCCGCAGTAATGATTCCATGCCTGATCCTTGATCTCGCTCATTGTCATCAGGATTGATCTGATGGTTGAATATAACCAGCTATGCATTGGACGGTCGCCTGCAGGAGTGGTAACCATGAAGGGACCTGTTACCAGGATTGACAGTGCCCGGCGCGTGACAGCAGTGAGCATCATTCCGGCCGACGCCGGCTGCTCAGGCTGACCTGCCTCATGATGCCGATCCACGAATTGCTCAGCCGCATTCGCTGGGACGAGGAGTTCGGCCAGGCTGAATTCGAGGTCGGCTACTATGACAGGCTGGAGGACCGCATTATACGCGTGCCATTGCGCGAGATTTTCTTCGAACCAGACGATTATTTTGCATTCGACCTGTATGACCACGAGGGTGAGCTGCACAGTATTCCGCTGCACCGTGTCAAACAGGTCTTCAGGAACGGGGAGTTGATCTGGCATCGTGAACACTAGGCACGCTACCCGTTTATGCAGTCCACAGCCTGGGGGACGGCTGCTACACACTTGCTTCAAGTATCGAGGGAGGTAACGAAGATGCAAACACCCTTGCAGATTACATTCCGTGACATGGAACCATCCGCTGCCGTCGAGGCAAACATTCGCGAGAAGGCCGGCAGGCTCGAGCAGTTCTATGACCAGATCATGAGTTGCCGCGTCATGGTAGAGGCACCCCATGGCCATCATCACCAGGGTAACCTGTACCAGGTGCACATCGACCTGGGCGTGCCGAACGGTGAGCTGGTGGTGTCACACGAGCACCATCACAAGGACCAGGCGCATGAAGATGTCTATGTGGCTATTCGTGATGCGTTTGACGCCATGAAACGCCAGCTGGAAGACCATGTCCGCAAGCGGCGGGGCAAGGTGAAGCAGCACGAAGCGCCGGCTGGCGGTCACGTGATCAGCCTGCACCCGGAGGAAGGCTACGGCAAGATCGAGACTCCGGACGGACGGGTGATCTATTTTCACCGCAACAGCGTGCTGAAGAACGCATTCGACAGGCTGGAAGTCGGCAGCGAGGTGCGTTTTGCGGAAGAGGCCGGGGAACAGGGTCCCCAGGCCAGCAGCGTGACACTGGTGGGCAAGCACCATGTGGTGGATTGACACAGCCGCCGGTCTGCAGGGCAGTTCTTGATTCAGTGCAGCTCAATACTCCATCGATCAGGGCCGAGTTTATTGCAATCAATCCGCAACGCCATGAACTGCTGCAGCACGGCGATATTCGTGGTGGTGTGCAGGCTGGGCTGCAGCGTCACATAGCTACCGCCGCCGGACAGCGCTAGCGGCAGTAACAGCTGGTCGGCCAGCTGCTCACCCACCGGTACCTCTGCGGCCAGGTAACGGCGCACGCGTTGTACAAGCTGCGACGCCACGATTTCTGCCCTGACGCCCCGCATGCCGAAACCGGTGAACACTTCCGTGATGTGCCGGCTCTTGACCACCACGGTCACCACATTGCCCGGCCCCGGTGCCGATGTGATCTCGCGGACCTGCATGTTTTTCCCGGGCAGTCCAAGTTTAGAACCGATGACATGCAGTTCCCTGTGTGCGATATGTAATGGCAGGTGTGATACCAGGGCACATGCCGTTTGCTCAATGATCGCCCCGCGCTCCAGTAGCTGCAACGGCTTCAGCTGCGGTGCTGGTTCAATATCCACATGCATGATGCCACCACCGGCGGGGTAGAAACCTGGCTGTACCAGGCGTGCCGTCACGCGGGGGCCCATGCGGTTAATCAGTGGCAGAAATGCAAGCATTATGAAATCGAAAGATGGTGCGAGCAGATTGTGTGTGCCACCCGAAAGCTCCAGGTGTGACGGCCGGTCGGCGGTCAGCAAGGCAGGCAGTACCGTTTGCAGTACCAGTGTTGTACTCCCCGCAGTCCCGGTGGCAAAGTGGTAATGACCCGGTTTTACCGCATGCGGTGCAAACGTCAGTTCACCAGAACCGAGGGTGGCGCCCTTCAGTTCTGCCGCACTGATCGCGGCGGCTGCCTTGACGGCGGCAAGGTGCTGTGGCTGCAAGCCGGGTTTTTTGCGAGTGGCCCGCACTTTGGTCATTTGAAACGGTTCGCCCAGGCACAGCGACAGGGCCAGCGATGAGCGCAGGATCTGGCCGCCACCCTCACCCATGGCGCCATCGATGGTCAGGAGTTTTCGCTTGCTGTGTTTTTGCATTCTGCAGATCCTGTTTGCAGCATGGGGTCAGTTTCCGCTGCCCCCGGCCAGCAGCAGTTGCGGCAGAAAACCCACCTGGAATTACCTGAGATCTGTTAGCCGGTTGTCTCTCGCGATCATGGATGATCTGGCACTTGTGGAAGACGCCTGCTCCATTATATCCGCCTTCCCTCAGGAAAATTTTCTGAACTTGTTCATGAGGTTCAGGGCCTCGGCAACAGCCTGGCAGGTGATGTGGCCGTCGTGTGTGTTCACGCCCAGGGCGAACCCCTGGTCTGTGCACAGCGCATCGAGGCCGCTGTCGGCCAGCTTGAGTACATAGGGCAGGGTCGCATTGGTCAGTGCTATGGTGGAAAGTCGCGGATAGGCGCCGGGCATGTTGGTCACGCAATAGTGAATGACGCCGTACTTTTCATAGACGGGCGTGCTATGCGTTGTCGGGCGCGATGTTTCCACGCAGCCACCCTGGTCGATGCTTACATCCACAATGACGGAGCCGGGTTGCATGTCCCGCACCATGGCCTCAGTGACGACATGCGGGGCGCGTGCTCCGCGTCGCAGCACCGCGCCAACGACGAGATCGGCATTGGCCAGTTCCGCAGCTATGTTTTCAGATGTGGAGAGCACAAAGTGAATGTCCCCGGAAATGTCGTCTTGCAGCTCCGGCACCCTGTCGGGATGCCGGCCGACGAGGTACACGTTCGCCCCCATGCCGTCTGCCGTGCGGGCGCAGTGTCGGCCGACCACGCCGTCGCCGATGATTACTATTTTACCAAAGCGTTCACCGAATATGCGTGACAGCAGCATGCCTTTCCCGTTATTGAAGCGGGCAAGATAATAGTTTCCCATGGTTGCGGCCATATTGCCCGCCACGGCGCTCATGGGTGCCAGCAGCGGCAGTTTCCCCTGATTGTCCTCCACGGTTTCATAGGCGATGGCGGTGGTCGTGTGCGCAAGCAGGGCAGCGGTCAGTGTTGGCGTGACACCGGCCAGGTGGAAATAGGTAAACACCAGCTGTTCCCCGAGGTGCTCGTATTCCTGTGTCAGCGGTTCCTTGATCTTTAGTACCAGCTCCGTGTCCCAGGCGGCGGCTGCAGCGACCATGTCGGCGCCAGCCTGTGCATACTCAGTGTCCGGGAAACCGGACCCGGCCCCGGCGCCTGCCTGTACCCGGACAATGTGACCGGCCCCGGTCAGTGCACGTGCACCCGCCGGCGTCAATGCAACACGGTTTTCATTTTCCTTGATCTCTTTGAGAACGCCGATCTTCATGTCGAATGTTTCTCAGTTCTGCTGTTGAGTGGAGTTATTGCTGTGGTGCATGATTATAAGTGCAAAGCAGCAGGTGAGGGCAGGTCTTGCCGTGGTCTGCGCGGGACGACCATTCACATGGTGATCACATACCTGGTCTGTTTGATCGGAGTGCATCATGTTGTACTGTGCTGTGCCGCCTCCGGGCAGACTGGCAGTTTCGGTCGGTGCGTACTTTGGATACAAAGCGGTACAGCCCGATTTTACACAATGATGCGGGGTACGGCTGAGCTGCCCGCCGGTAGTGAATTCCCAAATGCAAAGCACACTTCCATGTGCCAGTATTATGTTATGCGCGACTGTATCAGGGTATTGGTTCTGGGAACCGGGCAGATGGGGTCAGGGATTGCACGCCTGGTTCTCGACAAGCAGGGTCTGGAGCTGGTTGGCGCCTACGCCAGGCGACGCGAGCGCGCGGGTATGGATCTGGGGCGGGCCATCGGGCTCGATCGTGACCTCGGTATTCCGATCAGCAATGACCTCGCCAGCGTGATCCGGCAGACGCAGCCAGAGATCGCGATTCAGGCAACGTGTTCAAGAATTGCAGATGCCAGGGAAGAACTGGAAATACTGGTGCACCAGGGTGTTCATGTGATCTCGATCGCTGAACAGCTGGCATACCCTGCCTGCAGTTCTCCGGCGTTTGCCGAGGCCCTGCAGCGCCTGGCTGTTGCACAGGGCGTGGCGATTGTCGGCACCGGTATCAATCCCGGCTTTGTGCTGGACCTTCTGGTCATCACTCTTACCAGTGTCTGTGCAGATATTCAGGCTATTACTGCTAAACGTGTCAATGATCTCTCGCCCTATGGGCCGTCGGTGCTCGCCAGCCAGGGAGTGGGGCTCAGCCCTGCAGCATTCAACCGGGGCCTGAAAGAGGGGACGGTTGCGGGGCACTATGGCTTTGCCGAGTCGATCCACCTGATTGCTGCCGCACTTGGCTGGGAGATTGCACGCATTGAGGAAACCCGGGAACCCATTATTGCGCGGGTCCGGCGCACCACCCCTTTTGTTTGCGTTGAGCCCGGGCAGGTGGCCGGCTGTAAGCATACGGCGGTGGCCTACCGGGAAGACCGGCCGGTTATTACGCTCGTCCATCCCCAGCAGGTACATCCTGAGGTCGAGGGGGTGGAGACGGGAGACGCCATCGAAATTACCGGCACGCCCGTTATCCGTCTTTCCGGGAGTCCGGAAATTCCGGGCGGGCAGGGAACCATCGCCCTGGCCGTGAACATGATTCCCCGGGTACTGAATGCAGCGCCAGGTCTGCATACTATGGCGGACCTGCCGGTTCCCGCCGCGCTGCTGGGCGATGTCCGCCGGCTGATACACGGGGATAAACAGGTATATTCACATGGCTGAGCGAGCCGTGCAGGGTGCCTGGGTTGAGATTCACCGCTGCGTGCTGCAAGCCGGTGAGCGTGCCCCCCAGGTTCCCGAGGATACCCGAGGGGTGCCGCTGGATATGCGGGTGAAAGGCTTTCTCGTGGCGCCTGCCGCGCCGGGTGAGGCAGCAGAGATCGTGACAGCGGCAGGCCGTCGCCTGCAGGGGACGCTCACGAAAGTCAATCCTGCATACACCCATGGTTTCGGTACTCCGCTTCCCGAACTCTCCACTATCGGGGGCGAGGTGCGTACCATGCTGCGTGAACGGGGACTCATCAAGTGAGCACTGCGCACTACGCAGAGATCATGGAACAGCGGGCCGCGATCCTGCGTGCATCCAGCGGTATCGATTATGCCCGCTACACCACGGGCGCACTGGCCTTTGACTATGAACAGCTGTTCGCGGATACGGGTTATGACGTGGAGTCAGCGAGTGCCGTGCAGCGCCGCACAGCGGTAGGCAATACCCCGCTGGTCGAACTCGGGAACATCACGGCGCTGGTCCGCGCCGTAGCATCGCCCGGCAAGGGGGCACGGATTCTGGTCAAGGACGAAGCCGCAAATCCCTCTGGTTCATTCAAGGATCGGCGTGCCTCACTGTCCGTACACGAGGCAAAACGGCGTGGCTATGAAGGGGTCGTGGCGGCCACCAGTGGCAACTACGGCGCGGCGGTGGCCTCGCAGGCCGCCAGGGCGGGGTTGCGTTGCATCGTGGTGCAGGAGGCCTTTGACAGTGCGGGTATCGAGCAACCGGAGATCGCTGAAAAGACCCGGGCCTGCGAGGCCTATGGCGCGGAGGTCATCCGCCTTTCCGTGGGCCCCGAACTGTTTTACGTTTTCCTTAAAGTCCTCAAGGAGACGGGCTACTTCAACGCCTCGCTCTACACACCGTACTCGATCCTGGGTATCGAGACGCTGGGCTTCGAACTTGCCCGACAGGTACAGGATCAGGCGGGATGTTTCCCCGATGTGGTTATCGCCACGCACGCCGGCGGTGGCAACCTGACGGGCACGGCGCGCGGTCTTGAAAAGGCCGGTGCCGTGGACACGGTCATGGTCGCCGCCAGCGTCGATCTGGCCGGGCTGCATATGGCCTCGGACCATGATTTCAACCGCAAGTCCTTCACCACCGGCCACACCGGTTTTTCGATGCCCTTTACCAGCTGGCCGGACCGCGCCGACGTGCCCCGCAATGCGGCCCGTGCGCTGCGTTACATGGACCGGTTCGTTACCGTGACCCAGGGCGAGGTGTTCTACATCACCCAGGTGCTGGCGGAACTGGAAGGCATGGAACGGGGCCCGGCGGGCAATACCTCGCTGGCAGCCGCCTTTGCCATTGCGCAGGAGCTGGATGAGGACCGGATTGTCGTGGTACAGGAGACCGAGTACACCGGGGCGGGCAAGCACCCGCTGGCCCAGCTCAATCTGGCCAGGCGCATGGGGATCGAGGTGCGCCGCGGTGATCCCCGGGATAACAAGCCCGGTCAGCAGATCGTGCTCCCGGAGCACCCGGCACAGATTGCGGTGGCCGAGGTAGACCTGGAACGTGTGCGGCACTCCTATCTGCGCAACGCCCTCGCGTCACTTCCCGCAGGGGCGACCCTCGACGATGTCGATCTTGAATACCTCGCCGCCGAGACCCGGACCAGTCGAACCTGGGTGCAGGAGAACATCGATGCCTTGTGAGGAAAGACCGGATGATTTCGAGCAGCGCCGGGCGCGGCTGCAGGGGATGTCGGACGCAGAACTGCATGCGTATTTCTGGGATCTCGTTGACAAAATAGTCGCGCCGCTGATCGAGGAGGC
>JBDLJX010000115.1:0-7504 GCA_039714155.1 Pseudomonadota bacterium
GTTTGTTCGTCCCGGTCGCCGCTGGCCTCATCCGATTCCTCCTCCTCGCCACCCGCGGCATCCTCTGTTTGTTCGTCCTGGTCGCCGGTGGCCTCAGCCGATTCCTCCTCCTGGCCACCTTCGGCATGCTCGGCATCCGGGTCTTCCTCGCCCGTGGCACCCTCGGACTCCTGTTCCTGCTCGCCGGAGGCGTCCTCGGCTTCCTGGTCCTGCTCGCCGGCGCTGCCCTCCGAGTCCTGCTCATCTTCACCCGAGGACTGTTCGGAGTCCTGCTGCTGTTTGCCGGAAGACTCGGATTCCTGCTCCTGGTCGCCGGAAGATTCCTCGGACTCCTGTTCCTGCTCGCCGGAAGATTCCTCGGACTCCTGTTCCTGCTCACCGGAAGACTCCTCGGACTCCTGCTCCTGCTCGCCGGAGGATTCCTCGGATTCCTGCTCCTGCTCGCCGGAGGATTCCTCGGATTCCTGTTCCTGCTCACCGGAAGATTCCTCGGATTCCTGTTCCTGCTCGCCGGAGGATTCCTCGGACTCCTGTTCCTCCTCGCCGGATGATTCTTCTTCCTGTTCTTCCTGTTCCTCTTCCTGCTCCTCCTCGGGTTCCTCCTTCTGCATCTCTTCTGTCAGGGACTCTTCGATCATCCGCTTTGCCAGTGACAGGTTGTGCAGGGTGTCTTCGTCGCTGGCGCGCAGTGCCAGGGATGTCTCATAGGCCTCGACGGCGCCCTCGTAGTCACTGCGCTTGTAGCGGGTGTTGCCCAGGTTGTAGAGGGCGTCCGCCTTGACATCATCGCGTTCGACGCTTTCGAAGGCCTCACCGGCATCCGTGTAACGGCCGGCACGGTAGAGCGCGACACCACGACGGTAGGCATCGGCGAATTCACCGGCTGCCTCGCTGTATTCGCCCTGTTCAAATTTTTGCGCCGCTTCCTGTTCCGGGTTATTGAACCAGGCCGCATTGACGGCTGCGGCGCTGAGCAGACAGGAAAGAAAGATACCTGTCCGGTTCAAGCGGAACCGGCCGGCAGCTCTGGCTGTTTTGAATACGTTCATGCGTTTCGCGGCCGGTATCCCTGCAGGGTGCGACGAAATAACGGTAACAGCAGTAGCAGCGCCAGCCCGGCAAGCCAGTAAAAGCGTTCATTCCAGACCCGGGTCCGTTCATCCCGGTCCGTACCGGGCAAGGCCTGTGCCTTTACTTCGGTGAGAATCTTGCCGGTATCGTGCTCGCGATAATCAGCGCGCTGATAGAGTCCGTTGCCGGCCTTTGCCAACGATTGCAGCAGTGGTTCATTGAGCGCTGAGATCACCGGCTGACCGGACCGGTTCATGACCCAGGGATTTCTTCGTCCCTGGCCGGGGACAGCGTCTCCCTCCGGTGTGCCGACACCCAGTATATGTACCCGTATTCCCGCCGCAGCCAACTCCTGCAAACGTTGTTCGAGACCCGGTTCCTCAAAATCACCATCGGTGATAATCAGCAATGAATTGACGCTTTCCTCCGGCTGGCCTGCAAGCAGTTCCTCCGCCCGCTCCAGTGCAAACATCAGACGACTGCCCTGGAGTCTTACCAGGCTGGTATCGAGGGCTGACAACACCCGGTGTATACCGTGCATGTCCTCGGTGACCGGCGAGACAACATGCGCGACTGATGCAAAGCCGATCAATCCGACCCGGATACCGCGGTTCTGATTCAGCAGGTCTTCAACCTCCTGACGCGCCCGTGCCAGCCGGGTAGGGCGCACATCCGCCACCTGCATTGACTGCGATATATCCATTAAAATCAGCAGATTGGTGCCAGGCCGGAACAACTGCACATCGGTGAAGTCCCAGCGGGGCCCGGCCATGGCCAGCACCAGCAGCGTCCACAGGCCCGCCCAGCGGGCATAGCGTTGCCATTGGGTACTCGAGGAGGCCGTCGAACGCCCCAGCAGATGTGGCAACAGGTGGGCATCCGCGTAGCGCTGAACGCGGTCGTTGTTGCCGGCAAGGCGCCGGGACAGCAGCAGCCACACAGCAACCGGTACGCACAGCAGCAGCGCCCACAGCCAGACCGGCTCACTGAAATGAAAGGCAGTCAGCAGTTCAGCCATGCGCGCGTCCCGTCAACCAGGCCCGTGGAATGCCATCCGGGAACAGGCCAAGCAGCAACAACGCCAGCAATGCCAGTCCCAGCGGCCAGCGGTACAGTGGTCGGGGAATCATGACCGTGCGTGATTCAGCCTGGGTTTTTTCCAGCGCATCGATGCGCTGATAGATCTGCTCAAGTGCATCAGTGTCAGTCGCGCGGAAATACTCACCACCGGTAATGCTCGCAACCTCGGTCAACAATTCCTCGTCGATCTCCATCTTGACCCGGGTCATCCGGCCATCTTCCATGAACGGCACCAGACCCTTGCTGCCAAAACCGATCGTATAGATGCGGATGCCTTCGTGGGCGGCCAGTTGCGCAGCCAGTCCCGGGGGCAGGCTGCCTTCGGTATTTTCACCATCCGTCACCAGGATCAGGATCCTGGATCCCTCGGGGCGATCGCGTAATTTTTTCACGCCCAGCCCGATTGCATCACCAATGGCCGTGCCGTCACCGGCCATGCGGGAGACGATATTGTCAACCAGGCTGAAGACGGCCTGATTATCCAGTGTCATTGGAGACAGTACGAACGCCTGGCTACCGAACACCACAATACCGATCCGGTCCCCGTCGCGGGCCTTGATAAACCGTCCAAGGACACCCTTGATCACGGCCATCCGGGTAACCTGCCGGCCCCCGACCGTGAAGTCCATGGCCTCCATGGAGCGCGATGTGTCGATGGCCAGCATCAGGTCATAGCCTTCGGTACGGACTTCCGTATAGGGCTCCAGCCACTGCGGGCGCATCAGGCAGGTGATCAGGGCCACCCATAACAGCACCAGCATGAATACCTGCAGACGGCTGCCGGCATGGGTGAGTAAGCGGGAGGTAATGAATGTTGACGCCAGCCTTCCCAGTGCCGGATGCAGCAGTGTGGAACGGTCCGCATGGGTATAGGCATCCGTGGCCCCGTGTGGCCGGCGCCAGAACTTCCAGATAAGTAACGGCAACGGCAATAACAGGGCAAACCAGGGCCAGTGAAAACTAAACACGAGTCGCTCCACCTTTGGCAAAAGCGCCTGACAGCAGACCCTTGAGCCGCTGTGGCAAACCGGTTTTCCACGCTGCGGGCCGGGATGCATCGACCCACCGGGTAGCCGCACGGATCAGGCTGGCCAGTTCTTTACGCTCAACGGGCATCGCCGGCGGCATGTAAGGTGCCGTCAGGAGTATCTGCCCATGCCGCACCCAGTCATACCCCGTGTTGTCATGCTCCACCAGCCAGTGCAGCCAGGTGTCACCCGTCAGGCTGGCTGCCTCCCGGCGACCACTGCGCACCATGGCGATACGGCGCAGCAGTTCCGATAATCTGCCGGCCACCACATGCGGGTCTTCACTGGCCAGGGCCTTTTTCAGTTCGCGCAATTGACGGTGCGCATCGCCACGCCAGCCAAGCCAGCTGGTGTTGTAGATTAACCAGTACCTGATTCCGATGAACAGCAACAGCAGACCGACAAGGCCGGCCACATACCACCAGCCGGTTGCCAGCGGCAACCAGGGAATCGTATCGAGACCGTGGATATCGCGTAAAACTGTCGTGCCGGCTTCCATAGCTAGTGCCTTCCCCTGTAGTGGCGCAGTCCGCTGATGAGTGTCTTGTGCACGTCCTCGTTGGTACTGACCGGTATCAGGCCCATTCCCAGCCGATAGGACAGCTGCTGCAATTCCTCACGGCGATGCTCCCAGTCCACGCGAAATGCCTGGCGGCCTACCTCGTTGTCTGTGTCGACTTCCAGCAGCTCGCCGGCGGCATTGGAGAAGATGACCGGCCCCATGGCTGGCAGGTCCCGGTCAGCCGGGTCATCGACCGGCAACAGGACGACATCATGCCGCTGCTTCAGGCTTCCCAGGATACGCTCGAAACCGGTGGTGACCTGATTGATGGGGGCGATGACAAAGATAAGGGACCCGGTGCCGGTGCCACTGTCCAGTTGTTGCAGTGCTGCCATCAACTGGGATTCGTCGGTTTCTCCCTGCTCAATCGGTTCCGTTAATGCCCGCAGTAGCTGCCACAGGCCACGGCGCCCCGGTGTGGCCCGGAAATAGCGTATGCCGGTCGCCGGGTTGCCGAACAGCACACCACCCACACGATCATGCTGCTTGCTTGCCGCCCAGCCGATCAGCGCCGCGGTACGGGCGGCCTGGATCGATTTGAACGTGCCGCGGGTACCA
The DNA here is from genome assembly GCA_039714155.1 of Pseudomonadota bacterium. Classification (GTDB taxonomy): domain Bacteria; phylum Pseudomonadota; class Gammaproteobacteria; order UBA9214; family UBA9214; genus SZUA-186. Next base: position 4,300 of record JBDLJX010000115.1, read on the forward strand.
AAGCTCATGTGCGGTCCGGTGTCGACACACAGTATCACGTTGCGCTGGCGTTCCTCACGAAATACCTTCAGGTGCGGGATATTGGTACGGGCAGTGACCAGCCAGTCCATGTTGCGGATGTCATCGCCTTCCCGGTATTCGCGGACTTCGTCAAAGTCGAGACCGGTACCCCGGAATACCGAGGCATACAGCCCGGTAAAGGTGGAATTGACCAGGTGATGCGCCGCGACGCCCAGGGTGCGGGCCTGGTGGCGGAGTTCCAGCAGGTCATCAAGCTGCGGATGGAGACTCATTGCATTAACTGTATTTCAGGCCCTGAGCGGGCGACCATGCAGGCAATCACGGGATTGCCACAACCTCCAGCAGACGCCTGATAAATTCATCACTCGTCACGCCTTCTGCCTCGGCCTCGAAGGTCAGCAGGATGCGGTGCCGCAGGACGTCCGGCGCCACCGTCTGGATATGGTGGGGGGCGACAAACTCTTCACCATCCAGCCAGGCACGGGCACGGGCACAGCGTGCCAGTGCAATCGTGGCCCGTGGCGATGCGCCAAACCGGCACCAGCGTTTCAGGCCTTCGTCATAGGCCTCCGGGTTGCGGCTGGCCTGCACCAGGTCGACAATATAATTGTTCAGTTTTGGATCCAGATAGAGTTTTGCGGCATCTTCCCGCACCTTGAACAGTTGCTTCTGGGAAAGTACCTCGGCGGGCGGTTCAGGTGCCGCCAGTTGCCGGTTGCTGTCGAGTTCCAGAATCGCCAGTTCCTCCTCGCGGCTGGGATAGTCCACGCGGACATGCATCAGGAATCTGTCCAGCTGTGCTTCCGGCAGGTTATAGGTACCTTCCTGTTCGATCGGGTTCTGGGTGGCGAGCACCATGAACAATTTCGGCATGGTATAGGTTTTCAGGCCAACCGTGACCTGACATTCACCCATGGCCTCGAGCAGGGCTGACTGTACCTTCGCCGGAGCCCGGTTGACCTCGTCCGCCAGCAGGATATTGTGGAACAAGGGTCCGGCACGGAATTCGAATTCCCCCTTTTCATGGCGGTAGATATCCGTACCGATGAGATCGGATGGCAACAGGTCCGGGGTAAACTGGATGCGGTGATAATCGCCCTCGATGGCCTCCGCCAGTGACTTGACTGCGGTTGTCTTTGCCAGTCCGGGCATGCCTTCCACCAGCACATGACCTTCACTCACCAGGCAGATGAGCATACTGTCGACAAGGTCGCGTTGCCCGATAACCCGGGAGGCAAGATGTTTGCGGACGCCATCCAGCAAGGAGGAATCCATACGGCGATTGTTGGCTGGTCTACTGGTATTTAACAAAGTGCTGCTCTCCTGCTAGGTACTGCTCTTCTCCATATTGTATATGAAGCATAACCCGCCTGCTTTCCAAAAATCCAGCCAGGAGCTTGCCCCCTGAATTCCCGCCCGGGCGCCACCATAACCTGCGCCGCCGGCAGTTGAACCCGGCGCCCGTGACCCCTATAGACGAACGGCCATGCTCCACGGTGCCTTTGCCCGCACGTGCGCGAAAACCTTCCTTGATCACCGCCGCGTCTTCGATGCAGGCGATGATGTGCAGGGACGCGCGGCAGCCTTTACCGGGGTGCCCGGGGAGCTGAACTCTCGGAGGGCGGATTTACGACAATGGTGCTGGGGCGGCCGCCGTAGCCGCCGTACCCGCCGCCGTAGGGACCATAGCCGCCGTAGGGACCATAGCCGCCGTAGGGACCATAGCCACCGTAGGGACCACCATAGCCACCGTAGGGGCCATAGCCACCGTAGCGTCTGTAGTAACGGTCGTCGTCCTTATCCCCGAACCACTTCCCCGGATTCATCATGTTTCCCATATCAAATGCCTGGGCAACATTGACCATGGCCAGGTTCCCACCGAGGATGCCTGCTATCGCAGCAGCAACAAGAATAGTTTTACGCTTCACCGGCTGTTACCTCCATTTGTGATTGTCAGTATGTTAAAACAGGCAGAGCCTTTTGACGCTGCCGTACGCCAACACTGATTATCATTCGATGTGCAGAGTGTGCCTCTTCTGCCCTTAATTGTTACTACAGGTAAAATCATCATTTACTGATATTAAACAAAATTGACACATTCCAGTATAGAATACAGTAACATGTATAATGATAGTAGGTGATTTGCAACTATCTTGCATGATAATCTTTGCACCGTAGTAAGTCGGTCATTTCGCCATGAAAATCTGGGAATTGCCGTCAGCAACCGGATCAACAGCGCCTTCGTAGAGAACGATCGTCAGGGGCGGCGTTTAATCCGGGTAACAACCGCCCGTTAGGTGGTGGTGCATACAACCAGCGACTGGATGTGCTTTCAGGTTGCTACAACAGCTACAAGCTACCGGAGGAGGGGCAAGATGAAAAAGCTACTGGTTCTGCTACTGCTGGGTCTGCCACTGGTCGGTCTGGCAGAAGACTATCAATCCACGTTGCTGGTGCAAACCGGGATTCTGCGTGAAAGCGATCTGATCGTCCGCACCGTCTCGGACCTGGAAAGCAGCAAAACCTGCCTGACTTTCTATATCAGCACCAGTGGCACGAGCCCCGTGATGACCTGTTATGATGCCAGATCCGGCTTCCGTTCAAAGATCGATCAGGTGGGGCATTTCAAGGAAGGCAAACTGATTGTCAGGAAGCTGAAGGACAGCGTGAACGGTGTGTCCTGCCTGGTGGCCTATATCAGCACCCCGGGAACATCACCGGCCCTGGACTGCTACAAAAGCCGGGCACAGGCCAAGGATTCCATCAAGCGCGGCGAACACCTGAAGGAAGGCGATCTGGATATCTACAAGATCCAGGATGCGAACAGCAAGAAAACCTGTCTGGTTGTCTATGTTGACACGGAGGGCACATCGCCGACACTCAAGTGTTATGACAGTAAAGGCGGCGCCAGGGCAGGCGGCATGATACAGACCAGTTACCTGAAACAGGGCGATCTCATCGTGCGCAAGGTCGTTGATCAGGCCAACCGGAAGGAATGTCTGGTGTCCTATGTCAGCACCGCAGGGACGTCTCCCTACATCTACTGCTCCGATGGGATGGCGAGTTACCCGCCGCCAGGCGATGCCCCGAAGACCACCGCACCGCCGGCTGTGAAGCACTGATAATCGCCGGGGTCAGGCAACCCGTCGAGTGGCGTAGGTAAGGTAAAACGTCCACACGTAAT
>JBDLJX010000116.1:0-7503 GCA_039714155.1 Pseudomonadota bacterium
TTTGGCGCGGTCCTGCGGTTTGCGGCTGCGAATATAGCGGACAAGTTTGTTGACGCCTTCCTCAAGAATCGCGGCCGGTGAACCGGCTTTTGCCTGTGACGGTGCGCCATAGTAGCCACCCTGGTAATGGGGTGGGTTGGGCGTCGCAGCGACAGTCATGGATGCAGAGGTCAGGAGAATAAGAAATACAGCAGTGATGTTTGCTTTCATGTGCCCCCTCGATATATGTGGTGTGTTAGAACGACAACAGGCCAGAAAATTTGCTGGCCTGTTGAAACCATCTTATACAGCAGATGGACTGAAACTGTAACCCTGCAATTGCAGGGGGGAAGCACATCCCTGTGCCTGCCCGAGTGTGGCTTACTGGCTGGGAGCCGGAGCCGCCGGTGCTGCCGGAGCTACCGGAGCGCCATAGCCCGGGTAGCCGCCATAGCCGCCGTAGCCCGGGTAGCCGCCATAGCCGCCATAGCCGCCATAGCCCGGGTAGCCGCCATAGCCGCCATAGCCCGGGTAGCCGCCATAGCCGTAGCCGTAACCACGACCGTAACCACGGCCATGACCACGACCACGACCGCCGCCGCTCATGCTGAAGTCCATATCGCCCCAGCCGTCACCGTCGAACGGGCCCCACTCACTGCCATAGTTGTCGCCCCAGCCACCGGGACCGCCGCCCCACCAGGCATGGGCTGACTGCATCGGTAGTGCGGCCATACCGGTGATGAATGCTGCAATTAAGGTTTTCTTGAACATCATGATTACTGCCTCCTGAATCTTTCGTTTGTTGGATAAAGTGCACGCTCTATACTGCACGTATTGATGGTGAAGTTTATTGACCTGAATCAAGTTAGTATTAGGTTTAATTAATATATTATTAACAACTCATGAATGGAGTGGATATGATTGCTTTCCACCAGGCCCTTCTGGCAGTTCAGTACAGCTACGGCGGAATAATGACTGTTTGTGACTTATGCGATTGATTTTAATGGCAATATTGATGTGTCTGGCGGGCGTGAGCAGCGCTGCACCTGATGGTGCCAGGCTGTTTAGCGAGCACTGCGCAGTTTGCCACGGTGACAAGGGTAACGGTGGTGTCGGTACGCCGCTTGCGCTGCCGTCGTTCCTCGCCAGCGTCGATGACAAATTCCTGCGCGAGACCATTCGTCATGGCCGGCCCGGCCGGGTGATGCCGGCATTCCCGAAACTCAGCAATGCACAACTGGATGCCCTGGTCAGGCACATCCGCGGCTGGTCCAAACAGCCACCGCCGGTATTTTCTGACGCACCCGTCAAGGGTAATGTTTCGCGTGGCAAGGCACTGTTTGCGTCCTACTGTGCAAGCTGTCATGGCGCAAACGGCGAGGGTGGCACAGGCACCGGTGTGACATTCTCGCGCCAGCGCGACTTGCCGATTATTGCCCCGGCACTGAACAATCCCGGTTTCCTGGCCGCGGCATCGGATGAATTGATCCGCCATACCCTGCAATTTGGTCGCGAGGGCACGCCGATGACCTCGATGCTGGTGCAGGGTCTTGATGAAAAACAAATCAACGATCTGGTTGCCTATGTGCGCGCATTTGAGAACAGCTATGTCACCGAGCCCGAACCACGGGACCCGATCGATGAGTCCGTGATTATCATGGAGTCACCCTACACGGTCGAAGAGACGGTTGAAAATCTCAAGGAGGCCATCATTGGCCAGAATTTCCTGCTCATCAGGACAGACTACCTCGAACATGGCCTGGTCGAGGAGGGCAAGGAGAACAAGCAGGAAGTCATCCTGCATTTCTGTAACTTCAAGTTCCTGTTTGATGCGCTGACTATTGACCCGCGGATCGGTATGTTCCTGCCATGCCGTGTCACCGTCCTGGAGCGGGACGGCAAGGTGCTGGTTATGGCAATCAATCCGCTCTACCTGAGCCGTCTGTTTAATAATGACGAGCTTGACAATGCCTGCAAGCAGATGCACCAGGTTTATGCAGCACTTATCGAGGATGCCACGCTATGAGGTGGTCGAAACTGCTGCTGGCAGTATTGCTGGCCTGCACATGGCCGACCCTGTTCTGTGCAGAAGGTGGCATGGTCATGGTGCGGACACTGCTGCCGTTTCCCGAGGCCATGCTGGCGCTGCAGGAATCGATTCGCGAACACGGTTACACGGTCTCGCGCGTGCAGCGGGTGGATATCGGCCTGACCGGTATGGGCTACAAGACGGACAAGTACCGGGTTGTATTTGCCGGCAAGTATGACGAGATTCGTGAACTGGCTGACAAGGTGCCGGAACTGGCGGCCTACCTGCCACCGAAGATCGCGATTTTTGCCGAAGGTGAGCAGACCATTCTGGTGACAGCGCACCCGTCACTGTATGCCCGCATTGCCGGTGACCGGGTCGATCCGGTGATCTTCGACCGCTGGGAAAGCGACCTTAAGTCAATCTTGCATGACGTTCAGGCAGCAGAGTAAGCCGACACCTGTAGCCGTACCCGCTGGATGTACCTGCAATACTGGATTGATAGGATCTCGAGCCCCTCGGATGGACAGCTTGGTGTTAAGGCATCGCTCCCGGCATCCCTGCCTCTCGCGATGTACGTCCATCCATGGACGCAAAAAAAAAGCGGACGCCAGGTCCGCTAAAGTGTGGGAGTCTTGCTCACCAGATGTTTGGTTGTGTTAACTTGAGCACAATTATGGTGAACTGGGTGCAGCCTCGCCTTGATATGGATCAAGTAGTCGCAATCCGGACTGTAACCTCCTTTGATTAAAGGAAAAATTTTCGATCTTCGTTGGGGTGCGTGATTTTTTTACCTCGCACAGGTAATCCCGTGCCCGGTTTGATCTGTATCAGCCAGGCAGCTGGCTGCTCTGCCATACTTTAGTTTGTGTACGGAATCCGGGAAGCTGATGCCATGCAAGATGATGTGATTTACCGGGAGGCGCTCTCGCAGTTCAGGGAGTTACTGGAAGCAGCGCAGAGGACCGATTTGCGTGAGCCAACGGCCATGACGCTGGCGACGGCAGACCGTGACGGCCGGCCGTCGGTGCGTACCATGCTGCTGAAAGGGGTCGACGAACGCGGTTTTGTGTTTTTCACCAACAGCATCAGTCGCAAGGGCGACGAATTGCAGGACAATCCACGCGCAGCATTGTGTTTTTTCTGGCAACCCTTAATGCGCCAGGTGCGGATCGAAGGTCGTGTCAAACAGGTTGGTGCTGCCGGTTCGGATGAATACTGGACGACGCGATCGCGTGACAGCCAGTTGGGCGCCTGGGCCTCAAACCAGTCGCAAATTCTCGATACACACCAGACGCTCGAACAGCGGGTGTCGGAATTCCATGACCGGTTTCTGGACCAGCCGGTACCAAGACCATCACACTGGCTTGGTTACCGGGTCATTCCCGAGCGGATCGAATTCTGGAGATCCGGCTGGCACCGGCTGCATGAACGTATCCTCTATGAACGACAGGGCGATAGCTGGAAGCGCTGTCTGTTGTACCCCTGACTCCGAAAATACGTGGCTAATGGACAACACGATAACTGAGACATTTTCCGAGGCCTTTCGCGGCCGTTTCCAGAATGCCCTGCGCTGGGAACAGCTGGAGCAGTTGTGGGACACCCTGCGCAGTGACGCTGACAGCGGCTGGCACATCTATGCCGTTGGCGAAGCGCCGCCCGAGGCGCCGGCCAGTGGTGAACTGGTAAAGACCTTCCTGTCGGAGATTGAACAATTGCTGCGCAAGGAGCATGGTGAAGATTACTGCGGCATAGTCTATGCAGACTCACTGGAGTCACCGCGGTTCGTAAAAATCTTTGATCCCAATAATCTCGGCGTGCAATGTGGCTTTAGTGAAAACCCGCCACTGCCGGGCTGGATATTGTCCCGGCTGGCGCCAACCGATCTGCAGGCAGATATACCCCTGCCGGGTAACCGTCGTCGCTGGTGGCAGCGCCTGCTGGGTTCCTGAACCGCTGCCGGGTGTGCTGTCTGAATGGCGGCTCACCAGGCATGTTATGCATGTCAAGTTGTTGTATTAAAAGAATAAATAGTTTGTCACTTGAAGTATATCAGGAATTTCAAATATACTTCATCTTCCCGTATGTCCTGAGCCAGCCCTGTGTACGGCGACAGTCAGCATGAATTCTGCTGCATTGTCAGGACGATAAAAAGTTTCAACCATGAACCATGGAGTATATGTAATGAAAACAATTACCAGTGTCATGATTTCTGCCGCGCTGCTGGGTCTCGGTAGCCTTGCTAGCGCCGCTGACGGCCAAAAGATCTACCAGCAGAGTTGCCAGGCCTGCCATGCTGCCGGTATTGCCGGCGCGCCCAAGACGGGTGACAAGGCCGCCTGGGCGCCACGCGCGGCTCTCGGCATTGATGCCCTGCTCGCCAGCTCCATCAAGGGCAAGAATGCCATGCCACCGAGGGGTGCCTGCGCCAGCTGCTCGGACGATGACCTGAAGGCGTCTATCCAGTACATGCTGGACCAGAGCAAGTAAGCGTTTAACTGACGGCATCAAAAAAGGCTGCCTTCCGGCAGCCTTTTTTTCGTCTGTTCTTTATGTGGTGCAGGGTCAGCCCGGACCGAACGTTAAACAGCCACATGCAATGCGTCTGCTTTTTGGCATTTGCTGAATGTTGTAATGCTTTACTACAATCACCGTGTGGCTGCTGACGGCGTGCAACGCCACAGGTTTTTGCCAGTGTATCTGCCTGGCCCGGATTACGGTGTAACGATCTGATACTGGAGTCAATATAATGAAAACAATCACAAACATAATCATGATGACAGCGATGCTGGGGATTGGCGGTTCGGTTCAGGCGGGTGATGCGGCCGCCGGCAAGGCCAAGGCCGCCAGTTGTGCCGGCTGTCATGGCGCCAATGGCATCAGCAACAACCCGATGTGGCCAAACCTTGCCGGTCAGCAGCAAGGCTACCTGGTCAAGCAGCTGAAGGCCTTTCGTGATGGCACCCGTAACGATCCCATGATGAGTCCGATGGCGAAGCCGCTGAGTGATGCCGATATCGAGAACATTGCAGCGTATTACAGCAGCCTGTAAAACCTGGCCCGCATTTCTCACGGGATGGCGAGGGTTCGTCAATCCCGTGAGAAATGCGGGCTGCTATTCGTTATTCAGGCGGTGGTCGACGAACAGGACCGCCGTAAACAGCAGTAACGCACCACCCTGGTGTGCCGCAGCGAGCGCCACCGGTACATGCAGCAACAGGGTCGAAATTCCAAGCGTGACTTGCAGCATGGCGACAACAAGCAGCAGGTGTATGCCGGCGCGCGCCTGTGGCATATGAATCCTGCGCCTTGCTGCCAGCCAGAAGATCACTACGGCCACAAAGGTCAGTGTTGCCAGCAGCCGGTGATCAAACTGTACCGTTGCGATATTTTCAAAAAAGTTTCGCCATAATGGCTGCTGCAGGAAAATCACTTCCGGTATCCAGTGACCATCCATCAGGGGAAAGGTGTTATAGGCGAAACCGGCCTTCAGGCCGGCAACAAAGCCACCGGAAACAACCGTAATAAATATCAACAGCCCCAGCAGTCGTGCTGACATACGCATATTGCCAGTGCCGGTTCTCGTTATGTCATTTTTCCCTGACAGCAGCAGATCCAGTGCTACCCGGAACATGTAGGCGTAGATTACGAACGCCAGTATCAGATGTGCCGTAAGCCGGTATTGACTGACATGCGGGTCATCGACCAGTCCGCTTTTTACCATGTACCAGCCAAGCAGGCCCTGCAGACCGCCGAGCACGAACATGGTAATGAGTTGTGGCGCCAGCGACCGGCGAATCATGCCCCTGGCCAGGAAATACAGGAACGGCAGCAGGAATACCATGCCGATGGCGCGACCGAGGATGCGGTGTGAAAATTCGAACCAGTAAATCTGCTTGAAGCCGGACAGGTCCATGCCGACATTGATCTTCTGAAATTCCGGTGAGGCCTGGTACAGCGTGAATGCTTCCTGCCATTCCGACTGGTTGAGTGGCGGGACAATACCGAAAATCGGGTCCCATTCCACCATCGACAGGCCGGAACCGGTCAGTCGGGTGACGCCGCCGAGTACCACCATGCCAAATACCAGGGCGCAGCAGACCAGCAGCCACAGGGCGATGTGCCGCTCATTGCGTCGATCAGGTGTGGGTGAATATGCAGGAGTGTCCATTGCTTGTACAGGGATTACGGCTGGTCGAATCGAGAGGCATTCTACCGCAATAAATACAGATTGTGGTTACAAATCGGAAATCCGGTATGCTGTTATTATCATAGCTGTTAACCGGGGATTGTTAATGAAACAGCTGCTCCTGTTTGTCATGATTGCAGGTCTGATCGCTGTGCTGCTTTACCAGTTGCCGGAACCAGTACCGGAACCGGTAGATACCGCTATATTACCGGTCGAGGAGCAGGATGCACCGGAGACTGCGCCGGACAATCCATTACCGGAATCGTCCGCGGTGCGTGGCGTGCTGGGTATCAGTGTGCATACGGTCGAGGAAATGGAGCTCCTGCTTGGTCGGGCCGAGGAACTGGCCAGGCGCCCGCGACCGGCCGGCCGGGAGGACAATATCGTGCTGGTACTGCACGGTCCCGAGGTCGAGTTTTTTACCATTCCGAATTATGAAAAATACAAGGATATTGTGGATCGTGCGGCAAAGCTGGACGCGTTTGAAGTGGTCGATGTGAAGATCTGCCAGACTATGATGGGCAGTTACGGGATTACCCCGGATGATATTCCGGCATTTATCGAGCAGGTCCCCTATGGTCCAGCCGAAGTCGAGCGCCTGGTCCGTGAGGGGTATGTCTACTTCTGATCGGCGTCAAAACAATGATGTTTTGCTAGTCCGCACTTCTCCCGGGAGTCAGATGCTGTTACAGAATCTCGGCGCGAATGACCTGCCCGTAGCCGTCGAGATAAAGCCGCATTTGTCCGCAGCAGGAAATCCTGCCGGCCAGCGAGCCGGCGCCCTCCATCAACAGTTCATCAAATGTGATATCAACCAGTACCTCGCCGTCGTTTTCCCAGCAGATGGCGTAGTGCAGCGATTTGTTGTCAATCCAGCCGTTCGATGAACAGAAGCGGGACAACTCACAACAGGACTTCAGGTAGGTTTCAATTGGAGACATCGTGTATCTGGATGATTGATAGTGCCGGGGCCGATCGGGCTAGTGTTTACTGCTCTCCTGTCCTGTCTGTTCGACCTCATTGCTCAGCAGGTACTTGCGGCGGGTCGCTTCGGACTCGAAGTAGATCTTGATGGCGAGGTGGCCGCAACCTTCAACCACATACGGTTTGGTCTCGGGATGGATCAGTTCCTGCCCCGTGATCGGATCAGTTGTCGTAATGATCATGTGTGCCCCTCCAGCAAAGCTTATACTCTTGTATAGATGCAACTGATAGAAGTATAGAATAATAATATTCGCACGCAATAGCCTGCGGGCTAGCCCGCACTTCTCACCGCGGGGCGAGATGATCGCGCAGAGATTTGGAT
>JBDLJX010000117.1:0-7477 GCA_039714155.1 Pseudomonadota bacterium
TGTGGTTTGCCCGGGTGTGGTTTGCCCGGATGCGAGATAGCCGTGCTGTCATTGGCGAACAATGCCTTCACCCGCGCGACCGCACGCTCGAGGTCCTGCGGCAGGGTCCGGGCTGCCGGCTGCTGCGGCTGTCCCAGCCAGACCGCGCGGCCCTCCTGAATCAGCCGCTCATGCACCAGCGTGATATCACGGCTCAGCCGTTGCGGGCCCCAGCGCATCAATGCACGGTACAACAGGCCCGACAAACGCAGGTCATTGCTGCCGGCCTCCGCATCCGGGCGCATGGCCGCACGACCGGTGCCAGGATCGAACATGTGTACCGGCTTGCCGGTCGCACAGGCCTCCGACAGCATGGAAATACTGTCTGCCGTGACAATAAATTCATCCGCCAGCGCCAGGAAACCGTAATACGGATTGTCGATATCATCCTGCTGCCAGTGATAGAAATGTACCGGCGCCTGGATCCGCCGGGCCAGTTCCTGTATCGCCGCCGGCGCCGTGCGCGCGCTGGTCGTCAGCAACAGTGAGCCACCCCGGGCATTGGCAACGTCGCTGGCTTCGGCTGCCAGGCGGCGGGCGGCCTTGCGACCCAGGGTGAACGGGCCACTGTCGCCACCGACAATCACGGCAAACCAGGGGCGCGGCAATGCCGGCAGCCGGTCCACCCAGCGGCCGGCCGCCAGCTCGAGACGTTCTTGTGTAACTGTATGTATTGCAAGGGTATTCTGAAGAGCGTTGGGGCGATTCGGCAGCCGGTATTGCGGTGTTGTAATGATCAGATCCAGCTTATCCAGCGACACCCAGGGGCGACCGACATGCACAACGCGGGTGCGGCCGGCGGACTGTGCCCGGATCCAGCGACACACCGGCTCATTGCGCATGCCGGCGGTGAGCACCAGGTCCGGCCACGGTGGCTTGAGCTTGGCGCTGCCAGCCCGGTTGATGCCTTGTCGCGACCGCGCCCGGAACAGGCTGATGGTCGATGCCACTGGCCGATAATCGAGGTCCTTGACCTGGAATGGCCAGCCAAGCGCCTCGGCCAGCGCCATGACCTGCACACGTTCGCCGGCGCGGTAGCCCGTCACCACCCAGACAATGGGCTCCGGTTGCGCTGCCCGGTTGATCGGTATCACGCTGGATTCAGCAGTGATCGTATCGGCGCTGTTCAAAATCCGGTTTCCGCAGGCATGGCGTCATCGCCTGACTCCAAGTACAATTTTCCAGAATCTAACGTCTTGATCGATATGGCACAAGTCATAGGGATCGAGCATACCCGGTCGACGTAATGCCTGACTACAACGAATATCTCACCAGCATCTATACCCTGCTGCAGCCCTTCCTCAAGGAAGGCGTCATCCTCGGCGAGAATACCGAGCTGGTGGCGGAACTGGGACTCGCCTCGCTGCAGGTCATGACCATGATCGAGCAGATCGAGGACCATTTCGATATCTCCATCCCGCTGAACATCCTGCCGGACATTCGCACCATCCGCGACCTGGCGCAACAACTGGAAAAACTGGGCTGATGAGCCTGTTCGACAAATTTCAGCCCATTATCGATATCCGCGCCGAGCTGGAGCAACTGGGCGTCATGCCATTCGGCGCCGTGACGGAAAAAATCCTGTCCACCACCGAGGCCATCGTCAACGGTCACAAGGTGATCCTGGCCGGCACCAACAACTACCTCGGCCTGACCTTTGAACCGGAATGTGTCGAGGCCGCCGTGCAGGCGGTCCGCGAACAGGGCACCGGCACCACCGGTTCGCGCATGGCCAACGGCACCTTCGCCGAGCACGTGAAACTGGAGCAGGAACTGGCGGCCTTCTTTGACCGCCGCTACGCCATTGTTTTCTCAACCGGTTACGCCGCCACCATGGGCATGGGCTCGACCCTGGCCGGCCCCGATGATGTCATCGTGCTGGATGCCGACAGCCATGCCAGCATTTATGACGGCGTGCGCCTTGGCGGTGCCGATATCATCCGCTTCCGCCACAATGATGCCGATGACCTTGCCAGGCGCCTGCGGCGCCTCGGTGACCGTACCGAAAATACGCTGATCATTGTCGAAGGCATCTACAGCATGCTGGGTGACCAGGCGCCACTGGCCGAAATTGCCGCGGTCAAACGTGAATACGGCGGGCTGTTGCTGGTCGATGAGGCCCATTCCCTTGGCATGCTGGGTGAGCATGGCCGCGGCGTGGCCGAAGCCGCCGGCGTGGAAGACGATGTCGACTTTGTCGTCGGCACCTTCAGCAAGAGTCTGGGTACCATCGGCGGTTACTGCGTCAGCAATCACCCGCAGCTGGAAGCGGTGCGCTTTGCCATCCGCGCCTATATCTTCACGGCCTCGCCATCACCGTCGGTGATTGCCTCGACGCGTGCCGCACTGCGGCTGATGCAGGAACGCCCGGAGTTGCGTGTACGCCTGTGGGATAATGCCCAGCGACTGTATGACGGTTTGAAGAAGCTTGGTTTCCAGCTCAGCCCACAGGTCAGTCCGGTGGTCGCCATCACCATCGAGGACCGCGACCAGGCGATTGCCTGGTGGAACCAGTTGCTGGAGCATGGCGCCTACGTCAACCTGGTGATGCCACCGGCCTCGCCCACGGTCCACAGCCTGCTGCGTTGCAGTGTCAGTGCCGCACACTCACCGGCACAGATTGATGCAATTATTGCCGCCTTCGCCACCCTGCAGGAATCTGCCGCACCCACTGCCAGCGGCAATGCATGACAGGCAGCTGGGAACCGGCAACCCGGGCACCGCTGCCGGCCATTGCTGAAGTCCACGTCTGGCGTATCGATCTGGATTCACCACCACTGACGAGCCTCGGTGACACACTCCTGTCAGCCGACGAAATCAGCCGCGTACAACAACTGCGTTTCGAACCGCACCGCCGGTTATTCATGGCCGGCCGCAGTGCCATGCGCAGCATTCTTGGCAGCTATACGGACACCGCCCCGGACACGATCCGTTTCAGTTACGGTGAACATGGCAAACCGCATCTGTATACAGATGATGATGCACCGCCTCTGACATTCAACTTCTCGAATGCCGACGGCCAGGCACTGCTGGCCGTTGCCACCGATCGCGAGGTCGGTATTGATATCGAAAACCGTCACCGCGAGATCAATACGGCCGGACTGGTGCGGCACCTGCTGACCGACGCCGAATGCACCTCGTTCAACAAACTGCCTGAAGCCGACCGCAAGCAGGCAATGCTGACGATCTGGACACGCAAGGAGGCCTGGATCAAGGCACTGGGGGAAGGTCTTTTCCGCTCCGTGAAAAGTTTTGCAGTCCCGTGTGAGCTTGTTTCGGCATCGCTCACGCAACGGTTGACCGACAACACCGGCGAACCGGCCAACTGGACATTTCTCTCCCTGGACGCACACCCGGACTACCTCGCTACACTGACCGCACGGGGTACGGACTGGTCATGCCGGTGCTTTGACTGGCAACCGGCTGGAGCCGCGACATGAACAAGGGGAATAGCCACGTAGGAGCGAATTTATTCGCGATCAAACACCGGCGATATACCAGACATCGAATCGCGACTGAAGTCGCTCCTACGTGGCTGTCTACAACCATGCGGGGCAGCATAGTATAGGTTTCCTCTGCGTCTCTGCGGTAAACCTTTTTCCTGTAACCATCAGAAATCCGTCCCGATCCTTTTGGCCCGCTCCGCACGTCCGGCCAGTTCGTCGACGTCAGCCGGCGCATCCCAGCCCTGTATATGCCGTTCCACCAGACCAGCCATCATATCGATGTGCTGCGCAGAATCATTCAGACAGGGAATATAGTGGTAGGCCTCGCCACCGGCCTTGAGGAAGATGTCCCGGTTCTGCATGGCGACCTCTTCCAGCGTCTCCAGACAATCGGCACTGAAACCGGGACAGATGACCTGCACATGTTTCGTACCGCTTTTCGCCAGCGACGCCAGCGTCTTGTTGGTATAGGGCTTGAGCCAGGCCTTCGGTCCAAGGCGTGACTGGAAGGTCAGTTGCCAGCGATCATCCGGCAACCCAAGCGCCGCTGCCAGCAAGCGTCCGGTCTTCTGGCATTCGCAAAAATACGGGTCGCCAGCCAGAAAGTAGTCCCTCGGGATACCGTGAAATGACAGCAGCAGCTTGTCCGGCACGCCGTGTTCTGCCTGGAAGGTACGCACACTGTCAGCCAGTGCCTGAATGTGGGCGGGATCATCGTGATAGTGATTGATAAAGCGCAACTCGGGCAACCAGCGCCAGCGTTGCAACTCGTCGCAGACAGCATCATAGACAGACGCGGTCGTGGTCGCCGAATACTGCGGGTATAACGGCAGTACCAGTACGCGCCGTGCACCGGCATCGCGCAGTTCCTGCAGACCGTTGGCAAGCGATGGCGTGCCGTAACGCATTGCCAGCACCGTGCTGACCGGGTAACCAAGCCGCTGTTCAAGCGCCGCCTGCAGTGCCTGCTGCTGCTGCCGGGAAATCACCAGTAATGGTGAACCTGCATCTGTCCAGACCTTCGCATAGGCCTCTGCCGTCCGCCGTGGCCGGGTATTGAGAATGATCAGGTTCAGTACCAGCCACCAGGCCGGGCGAAACATTTCGACGACGCGCGGGTCCCACAGGAATTCCTTGAGATAACGCCGGACATCGCCGGTTGCCGGTGACTCCGGTGTCCCCAGGTTAACCAGCAGCACGCCCAGGCGTTCTGTAGTGTCATGCTGGAAATCAATGCTCAACGGGGCGGTATCCTCTGGATATCTCTAAAAAAGCAGTGGCGCTCACAGGCAGGCAATTCTAGCAGAGGTACCCGGTACCGACACCTGTCACTGCATATTGGCGCGGTTGCAGAATCATGCCACACTGCAGCTGGCCAACTATTCAGGACAGCAGTAATGCAATTATTCTTTAAAACCGGATTGCTTGCGGTATTCCTGCTGTTGTGTTTCCCGCTATTGACCGCAGCCGGTGAGGAGCCGGCGCCGGACATTGTCAGCGAGATATCAGGCTCGATTGGCATGCCATGGCACAGTCTGCAGTTTGGTGCTGATTCCCTGGGCAACAGTGTCACCACCACACTCGAGCTATCCGCCACGGCACTGCCGGATCTCAACCGCAAACCCTACAGTGAACTGCCCGACACACCACAGGCCTTTGGCAGCGAGCAGCTGCTGCGCCTGCAAGTCGACGGTCAGCTCTCAACCCTGCTCGGCAATTCCACAACATCAGCCACGCTGTGGTTTGACGCCGGGAACGGCCAGGCACTGCTGCGCGAACGCTTGCGTCCTGGTAATAACGGCTCCAGCAGGATTTACCGGTTCAGCCGCACAGGAGTTTCCCGCCTGCGCATCGAACCGGACAACAGCCGGGAGTCCGGGCAATCCGTCGAACACTGGACAAAACGCAAAACAAAATTCTACAAGTACGACATGGAAAAACACGGCTGTACGGCAGTCAGTGACCCGTCCGTTTTGTTTTATTTCGTTACTGATACGAACATGGCGCGCGCACCGCATTGTGTTTTCTTCGACGACGCACTCTACCGCGTACGGCTTGTTCCGGACGGCAGCCAGTCAGCCCCGGTTGATTATGTCATCACCACCGGTAACAGCAGTCAACACATTACCGGCGAACGCGAACTGGAGAAACTGTCACTGCATATCGAGCCCTTGAGAAGAAAGACCGATATCGCAAAATTTGAACTGTTCGAACTGCGTGGTGCGATCGCGATATACATCGACCCGGAATCACGCCTGCCGGTACAGGTCAGTGGCGAACGTGGCGGCAACATCACGCTGCGACTGTCTGCAGCCACTCTCGGGCGTGTCATCAACTAGCGAAACAGGGTTGGCATAGCCTGCTTTTGAAATTTTCCGTAGCCACTGAAAAGTGCATCGGACAGCGTGGCGTTCGAGACTGCAGTGACCTGGTAACGCTTGCCATGCTCGATGTCCCGCACGGCTACCGGCACGCCATCCAGTTCGACCGCCAGTAATTCGAACTGCTCTGCCATGCCGCCCAGCAGGCCACTGGCACTGCCCGCCATGCTGCGTGAAACTCTCACCAGCGATTCAAGTGTGGCGAAATCCCGGTTTGACAGCTTGCCGCTGGCGGCGGTCATCATGCAGACCTCCACGGCGGGACGGCCATTCTTTACTATGCCGCTGACCTGGCATCGCAGCCCGGCAATGGTATGCCTGCCCCGGTCAACGGTCCTGAGGTCGGCAGGCCTCACGGGCTTGCCCGCAGCAGGGGTGCCCGGCATCCCCCCCATGCGCTGCTCAATCATTTTACGCTGTTCTGCCGACAGTCCGGCAAGCATGTCCGCCATGTACGGCGCCAGAGTCTGCTTGATATTCGCAGCCGTCTGCACCGTGGCTTCAAGTTCCGCTACCGTCAGTTGTGTGTACTGTTGCTGTTGCGGCTCGACATAAGTGATGGTTCCGGTCCCGCTCTCATAGAGCAGGTATTCCCTGCTGCCGGCACTGCTCATCCTGCCCTTGCCATCCCTGACCTGTATTGTCGATTTCAGTCCGTCCGAACCGCGTACCTCCAGTGTGGTATCTGCCTGTACCGGCACGGCCGCAAGCATGACTGACACCGCCGCAAAACCCCGAATGATGCACCTTGAAACCATAGTGATGTCCCCCGTTGTATGTGTTGTATTATGCCCGAATAGTGTATCCGGATAGTACTGGATTCGGAAAGCGATCGCACATTTCCGAGAGAAAAAGCACGTAGGATGTGGTGAGCTTGCGAACCGCATCACGTCCACTCAGTCAATAACGGAAAAGGTGACTTGTCCCATGGATTACGACCTGATTGTTTCTGAATTGCAAAAGGCCTCGGCCTTCGATCTCTATCGACTGCATGCGGCCATTGGCCAATTACTGGATGATCCTGCTCGCCTGGCCGCCACAAAACGCCAACTCAGGCCCGGCATGGAAGTCACGTATTTCGATGCACAGGAAAATCGCCTGATTCCGGTGCAGGTACTGGAGATACGCAGAACCCGGGTGGCCATCCAGGAGCTGCAAACCGGCAAACGCTGGACCGCCCCCCTCTACATGATCAATATTGAGGGCACCGACACCGACATCGCGCCGAAGAAAAACCGTGTTGACCGCCTGTCACTGAAAATCGGCGATCAAGTAGGCTTCACCGGCAAGGACGACAGCGAGCTGTTCGGCACCGTCATCAAACTCAATCCGAAACGAGCCAAGATCCAGACCGGGCAAGGTGTATGGGCCGTACCCTATTCCATGCTGTTTACCGTCATCGATGGTGAACAGGCACATGACCAGTTTATACCGGCAGAAATCGAACTGTTTACGGACAGCTGTATCAACCCGGCGCCAGATGACGGCAATATCACCCGCTGATCAACCGCTGCCCGGTGACATGAGCCGGGGTTTTCCGGGGACAGTATACTCATTTCCTGCGCCCCGGCATCTGCTGGGAAGGAAATAAGTATACTGTCCCCATAATCC
>JBDLJX010000118.1:0-7426 GCA_039714155.1 Pseudomonadota bacterium
AGTTGATAGGTATTGCGTGTAAACGAACGGCATGGTGCGCAAACGCCATGCCGTTTTTTACGTCTTAAGCAGTGTCATTGTCTCTTGCCTGGGCCTGCATGTATATCTATATCTCCTGGCCTGCCTTTGTGCGCATCCGGCACCGCGTAAAAAAGCGGAGAAGATGAATGTCATGGTAAATATGTTTAGAACAGGGTATTCCATGTCTCCAGGCCTGGATCCGGTAAAGCTGCTGTTATCTGGGAATCGTCCCACTTGCGGGGTGCACGGCTGGATGACCGGTCAAAAGCGGCGCCGCTGCTTGTGGGCAAGTCTGCCGTCCGGGTTGCTTTATGGATACCATCCGTGCGGTTAGCCGCTATCAGCTGACAGGGCTCCAGCGGTTGCCAAACCGGTTCCCGGAGCCCGCTTGTGCCACCCGTGCCGCTACATGAGGGGGAACGAATTGCTGCTACGGTGTCCGCAGTAAATTTACGATTACCCGGTTGCCGGTTGCCATGTCCATTGCGGTTTTGCCGTTATGGTTGGCACGATCCCTGTCTGCGCCGGCAGCGAGCAGTACCTGCACGGTCCCGCTGTGTTTGCCGGCAGCGGCATTCATCAGCGGGGTCATGCCCGATACTTCGGGCGTATTGATTTTGGCGCCAGCCGCCAGCAGTTTTTCGACGATGGCTGTGTGTCCCCCGCTTGCGGCCAGTGATAATGCCGTTCGTCTTGCCGGGTCACTGGCCGCATTTACGTTTGCACCAGCCGCCAGCAGTTGAGCAACCGTCGCCTCATTGCCGATATCTGCTGCAAGCATAAGCGCGGTGAAGCCGTTCCGGTTGCCGGCATTCGGATCTGCATCCTTTTCAAGGAGTGCAGTCACGGTGTCCGGATTTTGCAGTCTGGCAGCTTCGAGCAACAGGGTCGTGCCATGCGCGTTCAGCGGTTTGTTGACGTCTGTGGTGCCCAGCAATTGTTCGGCGATGCCTGCATATCCAAGTCGAACAGCATGGTGCAGCGGCGTGATGTCGCTTTTGTCCGGTGTGCTTGTGTCAACGCTCAGTTCGATGCCATAGCGCGCGACTTCAGGGTTGCCGGTGTGCATGGCGATGACAAGCAGGGTATCGCCGTCATTATTTATCCGGGTGATATCCGAGCCGGCTGCCACCAGCCGTCGTACTACAGGCAGGCTGCCACCGGCTGCAGCCGCAAGCAGCGGCGTGTTGCCCTTGAGATCTGCAACGTCAATAGCTGCACCCTTCGAGAGCAGCAGGGCCACTGCAGTATCGTGCTGTTTGCGCGCTGCGAAATGCAAAGCGGTATTCCCCTTTTTGTTGACTGCCTTTATGTCAGCACCCTGTGCCAGCAACAGTTCAATTGCTGCGGCATTTCCTGCGTTTGCCGCCATGTGCAGTGCTGTCTCCCCCTGTTCCGTGGCAGCCCTGATATCAATATCGCGTCTCAGCAGGTCATCGAGCAGGGCCGGCTCATCAACGGACACGGCATACATCAATGCTGTCTTCCCGCGTTTTTCCGGCACTGACGGGTCCGCTCCTGCAGCCAGTAAGCTGGAGGCAATGTCGATTTTGCCCAGATAGAGCGCGCGCACCAGCGCTGTGGTTTCAAAGCTGTTGCGGTGATCGAGGTCGACGCCCTGTTCGATAAGGAAGCTGGCAACATCGGCATGACCCCTTTCAACGGCATAATGCAGGCAATTGCGCCCTGTCATGTCAGCAGCATCCAGGTTGATCTTGTATCCGGCCAGCAGCTTTATGACATCGAGGTGCCCCTCGATGCAGGCCTGCAGTACAGGTGCCGCGCCTTCGTCGCTGCTTGTGCCGATGTCAGCGCCGGCCTCTATCAGCTTCCTGACCATTTCTGTATGCCCCGACCGGACTGCGTTCGACAGGGCTGTGTAGCCATTGCTGCTGTCTGCCGCATTGATATCGACACCTTTCCCGATCAGGTCATCGGCAATGGCTGTCAGGTTGTGATGCGCTGCCAGCATTAACGGGGTAACACCGGCCAGGCGGTTTTCCCCGGGGTTGGCGCCCCGGTCCAGCAGTAACCGGGCAGTCTCCGGGTGGGGCGTCTTCAAGGCGGCATTGATCGCGGACATTGCCTGGAAATCAGCAGCATTGATATCGGCACCCCCGTCCAGCAGTGCCTCTACTACCGTGGTGTGCCCCTGGCCGGCAGCAATAACCAGTGGTATGCCGGCAGGTGTTTTGCCGTTAGCCTGTAGCGGCTCGGTGATTGCGCCGGCAGCGAGCAGTAGCCTGACGATCTCCACATCCCCCGTCTCGGTGGCCTTGGAGAGTGGTGTGCTTGACGTGAGAAACAGGACGTTTGGGCTGGCGCCGCGTTCGAGCAGCAGCCGTGTGGTTGCTGTCTGCCCCCTGCCACTGGCATAGGTCAGTGCCGTCAGGCCGGAAGGATCGGTATCATCGATCGCGGCGCCGGCATTTAGCAGGATTTCGGCAATGTCCGTTTGACCCGCGTAGGCGGCAAACATAAGAGCCGTACCATTTTCCGGCGTCAGTGCATGAACATCGGCACCCCGGGCCAGCAGGAATTTAACGGCTTGTGCATGGCCGCTTTCGGCGGCCAGCATCAGTGGTGTTTTTCCATCGGTGCTGCGCAGTTCCACAGACACGCCGCGGTCGAGAAATTTTTCCAGTTTTCCGGTATCACCCGCGCTCGCCGCCATGGGGAGTTCTGCTTCTGCCTGCATTCGCAGCAGGGCCGGGTCGACCGGAGCAGAAGGACCTGTATCCTGGTCTTCGCTGCAGCCGCTCATGAGGGTCAGGATACAAAGTAGCGTTATGATGAACGGTGTAAAGTGCTTCACGTTTTATTCTACTCCTGGTCTTGTTTTCCGGTGCTGCGTGTCTTCGACATCAGCTGTTTGTATTCAAGTTCTGCCCGTCTTGCAGCCTGTGTATTGCGATCCTGCCGGTAAATGCGTTGACTGTGGAGCTGGTTTCCGGCCTGCACCAGCACGGGGGCGTCCGGGCCGCTGTTCTTGAGGTAGGGGTCCTGCTCCGGTGGCGTGACACGTAACATCAGCTTGTAAAAGCTTGCCAGCGATTCACCCCGAAACCACTGGTCCTTGCCCGCTTTCGTGCGGGCCTGGGAAACAGGCGCACTGTATTCTATGAACGGTCGGTCGTCGGTATTAAACGGACTGTCCGCAAACAGGCCTGCGGCACGTGACAGGTTGCCACCATAATGCATCAGGACCTGTCCGGCCGTTGCCGGTACGGCCGCATTCCCGATAGCCGCAGAGGCGTGATCGGCGGGTACGTCCCGTTTGATTGCTGACAAACGCGTGCGCATTCCCTGTAGATCGAGTGGTCCGGTATCTTTATGTCCTGCGAGCAGCATGATGGGTACCCTGCCATGAAACTTGCTGCGCCAAACTGTTACCTGCGGGAATACTTCGAGCATGGTGCGCGCAATGGAGTCGAATTCCCTGCGGGTGAGCTGGAAGAGGGGCAGCCATTGTGCGTATATTCCTTTCGGCCCTAGATGTTTGCGCGCGGCTGTATAGTGCTCTTTACTGTACAGTGTGCCGGCTCCTGCTTTCCAGGGCACAAACAGGTCTGCAATTATGAGATCAAAGATCTCAGCCGTGCCGTGCAGGTAGTTGCGGCCATCCTCGGCGATGACCTCGGCGCGGGGGTCCTCGTACAGGCCATGCAGCCACTCGCCAAAGTGTTCGCGAGTAGCGCGTACAACGTCAGGCAGTATCTCGGTAACCACAATGCGTTCCACGCCCGGATGCTGCAGAGCAGCTCCGGCCGTAATACCGGTACCCATGCCCAGATAGAACACCGATGTTGCTTCCGGGTGGATCAGCAGCGGCAGGTGTGACTGGCGTTCCTCATTCTTGTGGTCGCCGGAACCACCTATACCGTAGTAGTTGTTGACCTTGATGCGCAGGGAATCATTGCGGGTAACGACCGCGACGGATGCGCCACTGCCTTCATACATCTCGACCAGGAATTCCTTCTTCTTGTCCGGGTCCAGGGTCACTAACGGCAAACTGGTAGCTTCCAGTACGGTCGCCAGCAGTACCAGACAACCGGCCAGTGCGCCAGTCCAGGCAAGTCTGTAGACAGGCAGGCGCAATGTCAGAACAAGAGCCAGTAACAGGTAGAGCCCGGCCATTAACTGCAGGCTGTGCCACAGGCCGAATATTTCAAGCAGGACAAAGCCGGCAGACAGCGAACCGAGCACGGCGCCTAAGGTATTGACTGCGGCCAGATCACCGACAGTCTGCCCCACCGTTTGCTTCATGCTTTCGGAAATTTTCAGGAGGTAGGGGAAAACCGCACCAAGCAGTATGCCGGCCGGCAGGATCACCACAGCCGTGTGGACAAATACCCGGACAACATAGGCAAGCCATCCGGTATCGACCATTGAATGTTGGAGGCCGTTGGTGATGCTGTTGAACAGCAGTGGCGAAGCGCCGGCCAGCAGGCCCCCGCACAGCATCAGCGTGATCAGTGTCTGCAATTGTGGCAAGCGCCTGCCGGCGAGTGCGCGTGCCACTGCCGCTCCGATGGCCAGTGCCAGCAGGAAGATAACCAGGATGGCCGAAAAGGTATACACCGAGTTTTGCATAACCTGGGCAAACATGCGTGTCCACAGAACTTCCAGCCCCAGGGTAATGAAGCCGGAGAGTAGGGCCAGCATACGAATTTGCCAGGACTGAAGCTGGCTGTATGTAGCGGAGTCGCTGACAGTTGGCGGCTGACGGTCGCACCTCGGAAGACGTTGTGCCAACAGCCAGGCGAATACGGCAACACTTGCAGTGATTGCCAGCGCGACCAGGTAGGCATTGGTAAACCCCAGCCAGCGTGGCAGGAAAAATCCGGCAGCGAGTGCCCCGAACGCCGCCCCCGTGGTGTTGATGGCGTACAGCACCGAGGCAGTGGTTCCTAGCCGGTCATGCTGCCGCACCAGGAACTGGCTCATGACCGGCAGCGTACCCCCCATGAAAAACGCCGGTGGCAGCAGAATGCCAAGGGCCAGCAGGAACTTGGTAGTGACAAACAGACCGGCATGTATGTGCAGCCCGTCAAACAGGGTGCCGTATGTCGCGTGGTACAGGTCCAGCAGCACGAAATAAAGCAGGGCGCTGACAGTGACTCCTGCCTCCAGCAGAGCGTACAGTCCCAACGGGTTGGCGCTGCGTTTCGAGATGCGACCGAAGGCCAGGCCACCACTTGCCATACCAAGAAAGAAGGCCGCCAGTGTGGTTGCGGCAGCCTGTGCAGTATTACCGAACAGCAGGCCGAGTTCCTTCATCCACAGGACTTCATATACCAGGCCGGCAAACCCGGAGGTGAAGAACAGCATGAACACTGCAGTGCGCTGCAGGGTGGTCAGTCCCTGTGAGTATGCCGGTGGGGAAGCGGTCATTGATGGTCCGGCTTCATGGTGCGGTTTTCGATGCTTCGCCTGTCGCTTGCCTTGCAGGTGTTGCCCCGCTACCTGCGTTGGCATCGTCTCCCCCGGTCTTTTCCGCTGTCTGTTCAAGATCGGAAAATTCGAAATGGAAAAACATGGGTACACCCTTGCGGTCGATCTCGACGTCCACCTCGGTGGCATGCTTCAGTTCGGTGAGGGACTGTGTAGCCTCGATGCTTTCTGCAAAGCGTTTGCCGTTAACGGCAGTGATCAGGTCGCCATCCCGGACGCCGAGCACTTCCAGCATGTCTGCACCTTCCTCGCCAAGGGGCTTGATCGTGAATCCGACAAACCCTCCATTCCTGAATGTTGTGTCAAATCCGAACATCTTGATCAGTTCCATGCCGTCCCGATTGATCAACTTCTGGCGGAAATCACTGACGATCCGTTTGGCTTCCCGCTTGCGCTCGCGTTCCATAATGAGGTCGGAGGCCATGAACTCGACTGGCAGGCGCAGTGTTTCGTAGCGGCCATCACGCAGCAGGATGACACGGTTGACATGGATCTCATCCAGTTTGGCGAGGCCAAACACGCTGTCTCTGACCTTGAAATGTCGTTCTTCCCCGGCAGGCTTCTGGATGATGGCGTAACCGTCAAGATGATCATCGGTGGCAACGATACCTTTCAATGACAGCTTCAGGCTGGTTTCCGGCGCATTCGGCATGCGCCTCATACCGGTTTTTTTCTGTTCGTCCGCAATGCCCGGCAGGTGCCAGTCAGTCATCTGGTCTGCGGTGATTTTTGCCCCTGTTGCTGTTGTCGGCGGGGCTGGAGTTGTTTTATCTTCGGTTTCCGGGACAGGCTGGAAATACTGCCAGGCTGCACCCGCAACCAGCCACACCAGCCACAGCACCAGCAGTGCGTTGATCAGTCGAATCAGCCGACTACTTATTAGCGGTTTTTGCAGGTGCACGTCCGTATTCATTTCCGAGGGTGACATGATTATTGGCTTGCAAGCCGGGCTTGTTTTTTTTCGGTCACCGTTCCGGTACCGATGGTTGCCCGTGTTGTTCTTTAATTTATTATCATTTTCAGTTGCTTATTATAAGCAACTGTACAGGGGCTGCACAGGTTTCCCGGTCAGAGTCGGTGGCCCTGCCACAATTACATGACAACATGACAGGAGCAGACCTCTTTGTGTAGGCGGGGTTTACACGCGTGTAATAATAAAAAAATTATTTTACAAGTGGTTAGTGAGTATTCGCGGTTATTTGCCGTTCCCGTGCTGACTGCCCCGGCAACTCCTCACCGTCTCCCGCGAGGCATTGTTCGTAACTATAAGAATCTAGAGATAAAAAATATTTTATCTAAAGCGGGAAATTTGTTGATTCGGAAAATCTTACATCAGACCGTCCGTTGCCTTGTAAAAGCTGAAATCTATCCGCAACACACATGCAAGCATTTAGTTTTGTTAGTAAAAAAAATCATTAGCATGAAAATTGCCTTTATGGCCGGGACGATAATTTGTGGATATTGCCTGACGGTCTGTGTAACGGTCCGAGGCATAAGGTTTCACTCCTGAACCTCCGCAGTCCTGGCGAGAATGGAGTATTCAAGACCCAACCAATCCTCCATCGGTTGGGTCTTTTTTTATTTCGAATGAACTGGTTACTTTCTGGAAACCCTAGCCTCCGCTACTCAGATCATAAATAATTTTCTACATGGATGGAGTCCATCCCAAAATTATTTTATAGTCCCCAAGGTTTTCAAATGAGCTCTTGCCGCCGGGTAGAGCTCTTCCCAGGGGAATCTAATGGCCGATCGCAGATTACAGGTATTCCACACCGTGGCCCGCTTGCTGAGCTTCACCAAGGCCGCGGAAAGTCTGCACATGACCCAGCCGGCAGTGACCTTCCAGGTGCGTCAGCTCGAGGAATATTTCAACACCCGCCTGTTTGACCGGACCCACAATCGCATCAGCCTGACCGATGCCGGCCGGCGCGTCTATGAGTACGCTGACGAG
>JBDLJX010000119.1:0-7395 GCA_039714155.1 Pseudomonadota bacterium
ATTGCATATACCGTAAGAATGTTGAGCATGATGTCATTTTCCATCAGCAAGTCCTGGGTTGAGGCCTACGAGGCCATGGCAGCGTTTAAAGCCGATCACATAATACCGGGGCATGGCAAGCCCACCACATTGGCTGTGACTGATAAAGACACATATTCCTATCTCACCTCGCTTAGAAAAAAGATCACCGAGTTCATGAACTCAGGGGGAGGTATTGAGGATGTCAGCCAGATTGACCAGTCGGAGTTCAGCTACCTGAGAAATTATGACTCATTAAAAGGCCGCAATGCGCAAAAGATCTACGAAGAGATTGAGTTTGAATGAGGTTGCAGGAGCGGGGCTGTTGATTTGCGCCGAATATTGAACCACTTTTGCACTGAAATTTGACCCACTCATTAATTTCTATTTGCCTGAATATATGAAGTAACTCTGAACTTGAGGAGGTTCACGTAAAAATGCTAATTTGGGTCAAACGAGCACGCAAATAAACAACCCGCGCTATTGATGGCTCCAGAAACTACAGGTGTAGAATATCCAAAGAAAAGTGTATGCATCAAAATCCCTCCTTCTAGAAAACCAGGATTTCAGACAATTATTCGATTATCTACTGGTTTCCTTGTATAGCCACCCAGAATGGAAACTTGCCCACAGAAAACTCCTTGGCGATATTGAGTGTTTCAGTGTCTATCACCACGACTTTATTTGCTGCCGTTACCGTTACGTAAACCCAACGGCTGTCACCACTTGCACGCACACCATGCGGGCCGATACCCACCTCAATCTGCTTTAGCAATGAAAGTGTATCGACATTAATGACAGAAACAACCTTGTCGCCAATTGCCCCGGTAAACACATATCGTCCATCAGGTGTAACATCAATTCCTGCATGACCAATGCCGACTTCAATTAATTTCTTTACCTCACCCGTGTCAAGATCAACGACTGCAACATGATTGGCGGTATCACGGACGAAGGCCATTTCACCGTCATGTGATAAATCCAGATTATGTGGCCCAGTTAATCCTGGAACAGGAATAACACGAATTACTTTACGCGCCTGCGTATCGATAACGCCCAGGCCAGCCCCACCTTGAAGTGTTACATAGGCCGTTTTACCATCCCCACTAAATCGCACATTATGGGGCATGTCCTCTGTGTGAATCGTACCGACGACCTTTAGTGACTTAAGATTTACAATACTGATAGAGGCTTCACCTTCGTTACTGACATAGGCTTCATTACCATCAGGGCTGATCTTCACACCCTTGGCGGCCTTTCCGGTTTTGATTATAGCCAACTGTTCTCCTGAGGTTGTATCAAATGCATAAACACTGCCGGTGCTTGGACTGGTTACGAGTAGCATTTTCCCATCCGGCGTTAATGCGTCATAAAGCATAGTTGGACCGCCTTCCCAGGTGCTTCTATCTGGAAAAACCTCGACAGCATTATCTTGCTTAATTGATACGTATGCGGTGGGAAGAGACAAATCGCTTGTATCTTCTGAAGCTGTTGTGTGATTCGTTACAAAAAGACTACTACCAAGCAGCACCACCGATAATATATATCTGGAATGACTTTCCATCGACATTAGAATTTCTCCCCTAATTCGTACACCAGCAGAATAATCGCCTCCTGAATTGAAGGCAATGTCACAAAGTTTCCTTTCCGGCGAAAGGCAGGAAAGGGTCGTCTACGGTCCTTTAGCCGTAGCTAATATAAGCAGCCACTAAACGAGTACTGTCGACCCGTTGTAGCCCTTCGAATTAATTGCCTGAACGGCAGAAAATCAGCAGAATCAGACATACACGTATCAAATGGTGTTTGCACAGACGACCCATCTCCGGAGCAGTAGCCCTATTTGATTGCTAACCCGTGTTCCGGACTGTTATCTCATCAGGGTTTTCATTTCAGAAGGAGGATGGAGATGCCGCGATTAAAGAAGAGTTACTTCACGGCAGTGGCCATTATATCCCTGACTGCATTGCTGGTGTTACACGCCAGCTTGGTCCGGGCGGGGGGTGACGGGGATGTACACGTTTCCGGCGGCGTACACGCAGTCATGCCGGAGAGACCGGTGCAGACACCAGTTGCGACACAGGGCATGCGGGTGTATCGCGATCCACAGACGGGGCAGCTCGGTCCACCACCCTCTGGCGTCGTGCCGCATGGGCTGACTACCTCCGAGCAGCACATGCTGAGCCGCTCAGACCAGGGGTTGCAGCAGCGCACCCTGCAGAGCGGAGGCGTTGCCATCGATCTCCAGGGGCGCTTCAGGAACATGGCCGTAGCCACGGTCGGCGCTGGCGGGCAGGCCGCGGTGAATTGTGCACTCACCCCTGCTCAGGCCGCGGCGGCCCTGAAGGCGAGTCAACAGTCTGCGACTGGGTCAGCGGACTGATGGAACAGCACTCGGCCATCGCTGGTTTGATCACCCGGCTGTTGCCGGTCCTGCTGGTGTGCATGGCCGCGGCGCCGCCGGTCCCCGCGGCCAGCTTCGTGATCAACAACCTTGACAGCCCCGGCGAGGGTTTCAATGATCCCACGTCGGTTGCACCTGTGGGCGGAAACGATGGGACCACCTTGGGGCAGCAGCGCCTGAACTTGTTCCAGAAGGCGGCAGAGATCTGGGGCGCGGCCATCGAGAGCGCCGTGCCGATAATTATCCAGGCGCGATTCGATCCGTTGAGCTGCAGCGCCAGCTCGGCCGTCTTGGGTGCTGCGGGCACCATCAATATCATACGCGACTTCACCGGAGCGCCCGAGTCCAACACCTGGTACCACTCCGCTCTTGCCAACGCGGTCGCCGGCGCCGATCTTATCCCGGGCTCAGACGACATCAGCGCGACTTTCAATAGTGCCATTGATAACAACAACAATTGCCTATCCGGGACTAACTGGTACCTCGGTTACGACCACAACCACGGCAACGATATTGACCTGCTGGTGGTGCTGCTGCACGAGTTCGCCCATGGACTAGGCTTCTCGGGCTTCACCAACCTTAGCAACGGCAGATTCGTGAATAACATTCAGGACATCTACTCGCATTTCACCCTGGACAACTCCACTGGCCTGCATTGGAACGAGATGAGCAACAACCAGCGCAGGGCTTCAGCAACCAACACCGGCAACGTGGTGTGGGACGGCTCCGCTGTTGTCGCTGCCGCAGCGGGTTTCCTCACCAGCGGCACCGACTCTGCTGGAAACGCACGACTCTATGCCCCGAGTCCGGTCGAATCTGGCTCGTCGATCTCGCACTTCGACACCGCGGCAAGTCCTAATTTGCTCATGGAACCCTTCATCACCCCGAGTCTCGGTTCTGATCTCGATCTCACCGACGAGCAGCTGTTCGATGTGGGCTGGACCCCAGCGGACGCAGACGGTGACGGCGTGGCGGACTCCGCAGACAACTGCCCACAAGATCCGAACCCTGACCAGACTGATACCGATAGTGACGGGGCCGGGGACGCCTGTGACAACGATATCGACGGTGACGGGCTGGACAATGCTACGGAACTGTCGTTGGGAACAAACCCAGAAAATCCCGACACCGATGGTGATGGACTCACCGATGGCGACGAGGTAAACCTGTACGACACCAACCCGACACTGCGCGACAGTGACGATGATGGTTTTGGGGACGATGTTGAACTCGGTGTTGGAACGAATGCGAATGACCCGGCGGGTCCGTGGCCACCGGCGGACGGCGACTTGGCTCCGGCAGGTGTGTACGATGGGGCTGTGAATGTGGCGGATTACCTGGTGGCGCAACGCATGGCGCTCGGGCTGATACCACAGACGGCACTGGATATCGCCCACGGCGACCTGCAGCCTATCGGCACCTCGGCTGGTGTTATCGATACCGCCGATGTGCTGCTGATCCTGCAGCAGGTGCTGAACGGGCCTTGATTGCCGCCGGTTTCTATTTTTACCTCACATAATAGACAGTACGATCACTTGTATATCAATGTCTGCTTTTAGTGACTAACTTGCCGTTCGCTGGTCGTCCGTGCAGGGCAGGAGTTGGCCGTTCTTTCCCGTAGCCGACGACGCCGACGCCCGGCTCCATCGGCTCAGCGAATGGCAAGTTTAGGGGCCAATCCGGAAGTTATTCATCGCAGTTGCTTCAATTGTAGATAAACTGCGATTTCAATTCATATGTGAAAAGTTTGTTACATAGGCAGGAGGCACACATCGCGTCAGTAGATTCAAGATCGACCACCGAAAACGGCTACCGAGGCATTCAGAATGTTCCGTTTTATGCGCGATTGACCATTCCCCTGGCTATCTTGTTTGGCGTGGTCTATTTTTGCACGAATTGGATTACATCCAGACGTACAGATAACTACCGACTGTTCTTTGACTGGGAGCAGGCGATCCCGTTCGTGCCTGCCATGATTTACATTTATGCGTCACTTCTGGTGTTACTGGTACTACCCGCATTCACTCTGACAAAACTACAATTGACCGCATTGGCGCGTGCCATGGTGGTTACCTTATTCACTGCTGCTGCGATCTATTTACTATTACCCGCAGATCTCGGATTTGAACGACCTGACTATGTACCGGGCTATGATGCCGTATTTCAGACGCTCTACGCACTTGAGATGCCACACAATCTCGTGCCTTCATTGCACATAGCCACTTCGGCGCTGTTTATTGCGGCTGTCCGCAACAATTTGTCATCGTCCTGGAGTCGGGCCGTCTTCATTGTTTGGGGAATACTAATTTGTGCATCGGTATTGCTGGTGCATCAGCACCATGTGCTGGATGTAATCAGCGGCTTGTTACTCGGATACTTGTCCTATCGCCTGGTGTACCTACACTCGATCCAAAGCGACGAAATCGGGGCGACATATTGAGAGGCCTATTACCCCCACCTGACGCACCTGTCGCCAGGCAGACGCATGTAACCCTTTGGTGCACCTCGAAAAGCGACGGGTACGTCGGGTGCGTCGGGTTATTTGTGACTTTTTCTCTGTGCCTGTCTCTGCCGGTGACGGTGGAGCCCCGGGAACCGCCTGGAAAGGGAAAATAAAACGCAAACCACCCGTCGCTCCCGACGACTCGACGCCCGCCCATACCCGTGTCCGAAGTGCCACCAGGGTGTTGTTCAGTGGTCTGCCCGCTGGTGCCGATGCGTTGGGAAGGGGGATGACCTGACCAGCGCGTGAGTGTGACAAGGCGGCCGGATGGGAGCAGGCGGTGTAGTGCCTGGGGTAATGTGCGGCCTGCCTACCGAAAACAGCCTTAAATGAGGAGGAAAATACAGGGTAAAGGCATGACTTAACGCATCTAGTGCGGTGTATTGACGACATCCCGCACCGACTCTGGCCTTGCAGGCTTCGACAAGCCCAGCTTCGACGAATACAATCCCCTCTATATAAAGACTACCTGCCGTGGTGGCGGCTTAGTCCAACAGACATTTATCTGTCATGCTGCGCACAACAGATAAATGCTTATACGTTAAGTGTCCAGGCGGTAGCACATTGGCCCAACGAACCCTAAATGAGGTACTGAATTCAACTTCCGATAGCTTATTCCCGGCCGAGCTTGGGAAGGCGGAAGTCCGAATAGACAGCACGGACGGCGACGGAGAGACGCCGCTTCACGTCCTAATTTGGCGCGGCGATGCCGAAGGTGCATTGTTGTTGATAGAGAATGGCGCCAACATTGATGCAGTCGGTGACATGGGGGAAACGCCGCTTCATGTGGCCATATCGAAGAACGAAAAGCGAGTCATCGACGCGCTGCTAGAGGCCGGCGCAAGAACGGACATTGTTTCCGAGTTCGGTCAAACGCAAGCTGAGAAGGCTTGTCAATATGGTGTGTCCCTGCGAGAAGACACATAACAACTGCATCGAGTTCTCCCGCTGCGCGGCTTGCCGGCTGCTCATGCAGAGCGTTGAATGTCCAATTTTTGGACTTTTGCAGTTTCTAAATGACCGGAAGTGGCTGATAGTCACCGATCAGGAACCCCGCATCTGAGGGGTTTTCTGTGTCCGGGGAACGGCAACTCATGGCCGGAAATCCCCGTTTAATGATGGCTAATATAAGCGGCCACTAAATGATAAAGAACGACCCTAATCGGAAGTACAGTGTTTTTGGTTTAACTTCCGGAACGTACTGAAGTCGGAAGTTCAGGAAGCAGATGTTAATCGGCACACACCCAAAGTTGCCGTTGCCCATCAATTATTAAATTCGCATTTACAGGTATGTTTAAATCTCCATAACATGCAAAATGTAGGCATGTCACTTTGAATTTCAGGATACCGTTATATGTTATGGATAACCAATATCCTTTTCAAAAAGACCATTCGTTCGCCCAATGGTAGTTAGAGCCTCCGACTATCGCATGAGGTCCTGGCAATATCTATCTGGCCTTACGCAGACAAAGGACATGTGGACACATACATTGTTTTCCATGCTGCTTTTAGCAGCAACAATGATGCTCGCCCCTGGGCAGACAATTGCTGAAGAAATACGGGTAGCGGCGGCGGGTAACTTCACGGATGCCATTACATCCATTGCCAAGCGTTTCGAGGCAACCACGAATCACAAAGTGACGCTGATCTTTGGCTCCACTGGCAAGCTCTACGCACAGATAAAGAACGGTGCGCCGTTTGATGCTTTCTTCGCCGCCGACGTTCGTCGGCCGGAACTATTGGAGAAAGAGAGTGTTGCCTTGCCCGGTAGCCGGTTCACCTATGCTGTGGGTAAAGTGGTTCTGTGGAGTCCCAAAACGGGATATGTGGACCCCGAAGGTCGCATTCTGGAGCGCAGTGAATTTCGTTATCTGGCCATTGCCAATCCCAAACTCGCGCCTTACGGCAAGGCGGCCCAGGAGATATTACAGGCGCGCAGGCTATGGGGTCGACTCAGTGGACGCCTCGTGCGTGGCGAGAACATCGCTCAGACCTTCCAGTTCGTTAAAAGCGGTAATGCTGAATTGGGCTTTGTGGCTTACTCGCAGGTAAAACGTCCCAATCAGCCGATCGAAGGCACATTCTGGGAAGTACCACAGGCGCTTTACACCTCCATCGAACAACAGGCCGTGTTGCTGAAGGACAGCGTGGCTGCCCGCGCATTTTTATCGTTTGTGCGCAGTCGCGAGGCGTTGAAGATCATCCATGATTATGGATACGATACGCCATAATGCTCAATGAAGCCGATCTCACTGCCCTTGCGATTACCCTGAAACTGGCGCTGTTCACTACCCTGATTCTGTTGTCGTTGGGTACGCCACTCGCCTGGTGGCTGGCACGTACCCGTTGGCGGTTCAAGTTTCTTCTCGAGGCAGTGGTTGCCATGCCGCTGGTGTTGCCGCCAACCGTGCTGGGCTTTTATTTGCTGGTGGCCCTCGGTCCCCATGGCCCGGTGGGCGGACTGATGGAAGCG